>JAJRYJ010000098.1 GCA_024275795.1 Actinomycetes bacterium
AAGTGCTTATCAGTTTCCGCGGCAGAAATGCCGCGGCCTCATTGAAGCGGGCTGGAGGATCGGATCATCCTGTGCGGCAGTCATGGGTTTCCGCGGCAGAAATGCCGCAGACGCTTACCCCTGCAGCTCCCCTCCCATACCCCACTGATCCCTGGGGACGTCGCGGAAGACGATCCAGACATGATCGCGGGGGGCGTCCGCCACCTCCTCGAAGACGGCGGTGATCTTCTCCACCAGCTCCTGCTTCTGCTCCTGGGTGCGGCCCTCATACATCTTTATCTCTATCAAAGGCATCTCAGCCTCCCAGCCATGGCTCGATTTCCTCGATCAGCTTCTTCTTGGGCATGGCGCCGATCAGCTTCTTCCTCACCTCACCGCCCTCGAAGACGAACAGCGTCGGGATGCTCAGCACCTCGTATCTGGCCGCAGTCACCTGGCTGTCGTCCACGTTCAGTTTCCTGACCGTGACCTTGCCGGAATGCTCCCGGGCTATCTCCTCGATGACCGGCGACATGGTGCGGCAGGGACCGCACCAGGGCGCCCAGAAATCCACCAGTACCGGCCCCGTCGCATTCAGGACATCGGCTTCAAAAGTTTCGTCGTTGACTTCAGATATGAGTTCGCTCACTCTTCCTCCTTTGGATGGGTAAGCCGGCCGTTAAAGGTCTTCGATATATTTCTCCGCCTCGACCGCGGCCAGCGCCCCCTCGCCGACGGCCACCGATACCTGCTTGAGCAGGTTGGCGCGGCAGTCGCCGCAGGCGAAGATGCCGGGCACGCTGCTCTGCAGGCGCTCGTCGGTGATGATGAACTCGCGGTCGTCCAGCTCGACCAGGCCCTCGCAGAAACCGGTGTTGGGGACCGTGCCGATGTAGAAGAAGACGCCGTCCACCTGGTAGCTGGTGCGTTCGTGGGTGCTCTTGTTCTCGACGACTATCTCCTCCACCTTGCCGTCTCCCAGGACCTTCTTCAGGTGGGAGTCCCAGATGATCTCCACCTTCTCGTTGCCGAGGACGCGCTCCTGCAGTATCTTGTCGGCCCGCAGCTCGTCGCGGCGGTGCACCAGGTAGACCTTGGAGGCGAAACGGGTGAGGAAGTTGGCCTCCTCGGCGGCCGAGTTGCCGCCGCCGATGACCGCCACGGCCTTGTCCTTGTAGAAGGCGCCGTCGCAGGTGGCGCAGTAGGAGACGCCGCGGCCGCGGAACTCAGCCTCGCCCGGTACGCCCAGGGTGCGCGGCTCGGCGCCGCTGGCGACGATCACGGCGCGTGTGCGGAACTGTTCGTCCTCGCTGCTGATCACCTTGATGTCGCCATCCAGGTCGATGGCGGTCACCGGTTTGATCTCGTGTATCTCCATGCCGAATTGCGTCGCCTGCTGCTTCATCTTCTCGGTGAGCTCGAAACCGCCGATACCTTCGGGGAAGCCCGGATAATTCTCGATATGGTCCGTGGTCGCCGCCTGCCCGCCGGTGGTGGCTTTCTCCAGCATCAGCGTCTTCAGGCGCGCGCGGCCGCTGTAGAGGCCCGCAGTCAGGCCCGCCGGACCGCCGCCGATTATCACTACGTCGTAAATCTCAGCCATCTCGCCTCCTCTCTCGCCCCTGTCTTTCCTAAGCAAGGATTCTATAACAAATAGGCTGACTGTTGATAGGTTTGCGTCGCTCGTCCGGCGCCCTGAGCGTTGGCCTGGCGAAAAATAAAGAGGACGGCTCGGCACCGTCCTCATAAAGCTTACCGGCGGTTGAATCTACCCAGACCGAAAGAGGGATCCACCAAGTCGGCAAACTAAATATATCCTAGCATACACCTACATTAGTGTCAAACTTAAGTTAGGATATTCTGTCAAGTATATAATACCTAATTTATCAGGATTTGTTTTTTCCGTACCGCTATTTCTTCCTGCATATCAGTGGATTTTTCAGAAACGCCGCTTTTTTTGGAATGAGCAGGGGCGCGGCGCCTTCGGCGCCGCGCCCCTGCGTTTATTTCCTCATTCAGCCCGTGCTTTCATGGGCCGTTTCTGCCATCAGTCGGCTTATGCCGGCGGCGGCGGTACGGTGACGCTGCACTGCCAGTTCGGGCACTCGAAGGTTACGTCCTTCAGGTTCTCGTGCCTGGTCAGCACAGGCTTCTCGTACTTATCGCGTTTCTTCATCGTCATCGATGCCACCTCCTATGGTGTCGGCGGGGTGCCGGGGTACTGGTAGTGTCCGTACCATTCGTTACCCGCACCGTAAGCCGCTGTAGGATCTGGCGTATCATCGGCCGCAGCGTATATGTTCGTCCGGAAGAATGTGACTCCCGGCGGAACCAGGAACTGCACTGAGGCGGTGCCTGTCAGGTTCGGGTCGATGTTGCCCACCGTAGCCGGAAGGCCCATGGGTGTAACGCCGTTGGTGGCGGGCGCGCCGACTATCTGCGTGTTATACGCAGTGCCGTGCGCAGCCTGGTAGACCTCTTCACAATTGCCGCCCTGTGATATGGGGGCGCCGCCGCAGGCAGCCGGGAAGTTCATCTGTCCCGGAGGCGCAGGCGGATTGTTGGTGAGGCTGATATCCACCGTGAGCAGGCCGGCGCTGTAGTCAGCCAGGCTGGCCCAGCGGACGTTGCCGGAGGAAGGCGAGAGCACGTTGTCGCAGGGCAGCCACTCGGCCTTGACGAACACGTGCGGCTCGGTGCCGTTCCAGACGACCGGCGCTCCGACCAGGGCGAGCCTGGCGGTATTATACTGCCACGGATCGCTCAGGGTCGTGATCTTGGGACGGGCTGCCGGGCCCGGCGTGTTGTCCGGGTCGCAGTTCGGGATAGCGGGATCGTCCGTGTAGGGATCCGTATCCGTATAGCCGGGAGCATCGTCCGGGGACGGGTCGGTCGCGAGGTCATCGCAGTAGTTGCCGTCATCGGCTTCCCAGTCATCTTCCCAGGCGAGCATGCCGCCGTGGAGGACCCTGACATCGGTGAAGCCCATCTGAGCGGCTATCTGGCCGGCCCAGGAGGCCCGGTAACCGGTCTGGCAGACGAAGATCAGCGTGTCGTTCGTCTTGATCTGTCCGTCGGCAACCAGCGCGTTCAGGTAGTGCCTGAAGTTCGGATTCTCCTGCATGCGCATGTTCTCCATGGCGAACGGTCCGGTGGTGTGATAGCCGATCCAGTAAGGATCAGAGTATGCTTCCTCATAAGTGCCGTCGGGCCAGGTCCAGACAGGATGACCCACATTGGTCACATTATAGGTGGGAAGCCCCAGCGCGATCTGCATCGGGCAGACATCGGCCAGGTATTCGAACTGCGAACGTACGTCGATCATGTGCACGTTGGGAGCAGTGGCGTTGCCGTGGTTCGCATCGCTCGCCAGCAGCGCATCCACTTCGTCCACAAGAACGATGGAATTGAAGCTGCCCGGACCCGGAAGCGGAGCGGGCCAGAAACCGGGAATCGGTGGCGGAAGCGGCTCGCCGACGCCGTAAGCACCACCAGAGGTGATCGGTCCACTTAAGGCGATAGCGAGAATAATCAACAGTGCGAAGGGAGCCAGCACCAAAAGCCTGCGGGCACCCTTCCTCTTAAATACCTTCATCCCCAAACCTCCTAGTTGTTTGCGGGGTTTTCATTGGCCCCCCCGCCGGTCGTTTGCTGTCACCTCCTGTATCATGTTGCGCCGGCAGCGCAATACTTATATATTCGTATACTATAATATAGCTCAAAATATTATTTGCAATAATGATAATTAAATATAAAACTGATTCATATTACCCAGATTTTCCTCCGGTTCAGCGCTCACAACCGTTGTTCGATGCTTATACTGCTGTATAATCGGCAGTTGACCTACATATAAGTCTGTAATAATATGTATAAGTAACCTTATTGTTTTTCACGATTTGCACCGTCAAGGCGGGGCCAGGAGAAAAGTTGGATCCTGAAGTAAGAGATGGAATCTACCGGATGCACGCACAGATCTGCAAGGCGCTTGCAGATCCCAAGCGGTTACTGATCATCAACGACCTGCGCGAGGGGGAGAAGACCGTCGGCGACATGGCCGATGACCTGGAATTGCCCCAGGCCACCGTATCCCAGCACCTTGCCATCCTCAGGCAGCGTTCCCTTGTCTATTCACGCCGCGACGGCGTCCACGTCTATTACCGCATCGCCAATGAGAAGGTGACACGGGCATTCGACCTGCTGCGCGAAGTGATGGCCGAGCAGATGGCCAAGGAACAGGAACTGCACAACGCCTACAAGGAAGTCGCCAGCAGCGAGTAAGCGGCGGCGCCAACCGCAGGTCAACCGCTCCGGGCCGATGCGCCCGGTTTTTTTATTCAGCCTCCCACCTGTCTAACATCCCCGCCGCAGCCTCCCACCCATCTGATATCCTTATGCTGCCGATGGAAGCCCGTCAGCCTCAAGGCAATCAGAGCAGCGGGGAGTGATAATTGGAAAACGTCGTCGCTACGATCCTGTCCTGGCTCCAGCAGTGGGGCTATGTCGTCGTCTTCATGATGACTTTCCTGGAGAACTCCGCCTTCCTCGGCCTGGTAGCCCCGGGCGAGTGGACACTGGTGTTAGCCGGACTGCTGGCATCAGAGGGAACCCTGCACCTGCCCTATCTATACCCGGCCGCCATCATCGGCGCCATCCTCGGCGACATCACGGGCTATATCATCGGCCGCACCGGCGGCTACCAGGTGATCAGCCGCTACGGCCGCTACCTGCGTTTCAAGGAGAGCTACCTGGAGATAACCAAGGAATACTTCGTCAGGCACGGCGGCAAGACCGTCTTCATCGGCCGCTTCGTGCCCTTCGTCAAGGTGTTCGCCCCCATGACCGCCGGTATCGGCCATATGTCCTTCGGGCGCTTCCTGGCCTGGGACCTTCCGGGAGCCATCATCGCCTCGTCGCTGCTGATAACCGGCGGCTATATCTTCGGCGAGAGCTGGCGGCGCATCAGCCAGTACATCGGCTGGGGGGCCGGCGTCGTCTTC
>JAJRYJ010000099.1 GCA_024275795.1 Actinomycetes bacterium
CGCCCGCGACGTCTGGAGGCGCGGCTACGATGCCTGGCTGGTGACGCGCGTGGCGCCGATACGATCGAATTCCTCCACCATCTTCTGGTAGGAAACGGTATAGATGGGGGACAGCTTACCGTCGATCTCGATTACTCCCGGCTCCAGCGTGCCCTCGGTCACCTGGCGGTGGATTTCCGGGTATTTCTCCAGCTCCGGCGAGTCGAAATCAACATAGCGCAGGCGGGCGCTGCCGCCGAACTCGCCGTCAAGCTGCCTGTTGATAGCTTCCGTGATCTCTTCCAGAGACCATGTCGGTCCTCAGCCGCCTGAACAGGAGTCCAGGTACCTGGAGCCGTACACCATGATTACTTTGGTTTCAGGGATCTGCAAGGTATCCTCCCTCTTTCTCTCTTAACTTACCGCCGCTGCAATTTATTTCGGAGCACGGCGTGCATAACATTAGACATCCTGTCAGGGAAAAGGGTTCAAAGGCAGGACGTTCCCTCAATTCAAAGCCGTTCCAACTCGCCGGCCAGGCGGCGCCCATCCTCGGGTGAAGCCTTCAGATCCTGTGAGCCAGCGGCTTCATTACCGCTGGTATGGTAACTGATTGCGACCGTTTCCGCATCCCGGCCCTGCCCGTAGCGTGCCGTGAGGACGGCGGCCTCGGCGAGGGTGCGCTCACTTACCGGCGACGCTCCGCCGCCGGGCCCGTCCCCGGCAGCAGGTGCTTTCCCCTTGATGATGGTTGCCGGGCCCTTGTGGCTGGTGGCTTCCATGATGATGTCGTCAGCCGCGGCGAGGCTTGTCAGGCGCCTGCTCTCCTCCTCGTTCCTGGGGATGATGATGCGGTCACCGTCGCTGGAAAAGAACAGGCGGCCCAGCCTCAGGGACTGTATCTCGGAGACCGCCGGCTCCGGGTCCTCGGCCATCAGACGCCTGAGTCTGGCGGCGAAGGCCTTCTCAGTCAGCAGGCAGCCGCCGGCGGGGCAGGGGTAGTCGCCCACACCCAGGTCGGCGGCCAGCTGTATCTGGGGCTTGCGTGAGCGGCCGCGGATGGCCATCAGCTGCTCACGGTCCACCCAGCCCTCGCGTTCCGGCAGCGTCGGCTCGAAGAGGTGCGCCGACAGCGGCCTCAGTATCAGGCCCTCCAGGCCCGACTCGACCTCGATGGTGCGGATGGCGTCCGGCCGCTGGGACATGGGGCGTTCGCCCAGCACCTCGCCGGTGACGATGAAGTCGGCGCCGCTCTCGCGCATGTAGGCGGCGGCGCGCCTGAACATGCTGATGCGGCAGTCCAGGCAGGGGTTGAGGCCGCGGCCGAAGCCGTGCTGCGGGTTCCTCACGGCCGCCAGTATCTCATCGGTGGCGTTAAGCACCTTGAGGGGGATGCCGTATTCCTCGGCCGCCTTGCGGGCCTCCGACTTGCAGCTGCTGCGGGCGGTGCAGGTGCAGAAGACGGTGACGAAGTTGACCGCTTCCACCTCGATGCCCTGGTCGAGCATCATCTTCACCGCCAGGCGGCTGTCGAGCCCGCCGGACAGTAGCGCCAGCGCCTTGCGCGAACCGTTTTTACCGGTTTCGTCCATACCCGCAAAATAGCAGATTGGGGTTGGCCAGTAAAACCGGTGGAGGAGATGAAGGGCGGGGGGCACAGAGACAGTGGGGAGGAGTCCGGGTCTCTAGAAACAAATATTATATATATGTATAATCTCTCATGGTCAACTCGTTCGTGGCCCTGGTCCTACCCCACCGCCTGAACCAGCAGCGTTTATCCGGGTGGTATTGGGGTATTCAATAATAATGTCGTTTTTTTCAAGTCACCACCTCAAGGAAGGCCGAGCTGGGCAGGGAAGCTGAAAACACCGCAGATGTCTCACGGGCGCCGCGCCTGAAAGCGCTGGCGCCAAGCTTTAGAAAGACGGCGATCATCGCAGGCTCCCTGTTGGCGGTGCTGATAATCGCAGTGGTACTGCTGGTTGTCGTATTCCCGCCCAGGCTTACGGTAACCCCGGCGGACGGCGCCATCGAAGTCGACCCCGAGACCAGCTACATCGAGATAAGCACCAGTAAATGGGGTGCGTCGGTTACGGGGGTCGAGGTGGAGAGCGCCTTCGTGGCTCCAGACGGTAGCCGCACCAACGAGACAATCATCAACGGCAAGCTCGAGCAGGGACGCTATCTGCTCAAGGACGGCTCCAACCCGCTGGAGAGCGACTCGGAGTATTCGGTCACGGTCCACGGCACTGTCAAGAAGTTCAGCCTCTCGGGAATCTCCACGGAGAACGTGACCGAGACCTATACATTCACCACCATCACTACGCCCATGCCGATACTTAAAGGCGATGGGGTGTTCGTCCGCTACAACGAGGAGGCCCTGATACAGTGGAACGTGCCCCTTGCTGAAGTGCAGTACAAGCTCGATGGTATAGGCAGCACCTTACGCATTGACCAGGATGATCCCACGCGTACCTATATCGCTCTCGAGGGTTTTGAGCAGGGCAAGGAATATCCGCTGACCATTGCCGGCGCGACCTCGGTGAACGGCCGCGAGCTGCAGCAGCCCGCCAACATCAAGCTGGTAACCGCACCAGCCCTCGGTGTAACGGTTGAGCCCGCCGACGGCGTCACCGGCGCCAGCACTGAAACGCGGCCGGCGCTGGTGTTCAGCGAACCGGTCTCCAACCCGGAGCTGATCAGCTCCGTCGTCACTGTTACGCCACAGGTGGAAGGCAACTTCCAGTGGATCGAGCCCAACAGGCTTGAGTTTGTTCCCGCCCAGAGCTGGGGCCATCTGCAGGATGTGACCATCAGCCTGTCGGGCGGACCTTCCATGTTGAGAGGCGTGTCAGGCGGCTTCATTGAAGGGGATATCATCAGTACCTTCACCACGGCGCCATACAAGATGATCGAGGTGGACATCTCGGAACAGACACTTACCATCTATGAGAACGGCGTTGCTGTTGACAGTTTCCTCTGCTCGACGGGATTGAGCAGCACAGCGACGCCCCTGGGCGACTATACTATTTATGCAAAGCTGAGCAAGACGGACATGCGCGGCGACGGCTACTTCGCGCCGGATGTCCCCTGGGTGCTGGTATTCAAGGGGGACTACACGATTCACGGCAATTACTGGGCCACCGCCTTCGGCCGCCGCAGCAGCCACGGCTGCGTGGGGTTGCCGGTGAGCACGGCCGAGTATCTTTATGAATGGACCCCCATAGGCACGCCGGTCAATATCCACGAATAGACCAGGCGGGCGCAGAGGCCGCTCGATGATATGTGGACGTTGGCCCGGCCGGAAGCCGGGTCGTTTTTTTGCGGGGACCGCCCAGTGAGGCAATTCAGGGCAGGAGCATGTTCCTTAGGTATGGGCGCTTTATGGGAGCGGAAAATGAGTGAACCGGAAGACTGCGTCAGAGTGAAGATCTGCGGGCTTACGCGTCCTGCAGACGCCGAGCTCGCAGCCGGGCTGGGCGCCTGGGCCCTGGGTGTTATCTTCGCGCCCGAGAGCCCCAGGCGGGTGAGCCTGGAGCAAGCCGCCGCCGTGCTGGAGGCGGCGCCCGCGGGCGTGGAGCGTATCGGCGTCTTCGTCAATGCGGGTGTTGAAGAGATAAAGACGGCGGCCGAAGGTTGCGGCTTGACCGCCGTACAGCTCCACGGCGAGGAAAGTGCGGCCGAGTGCGCGGAGGTCGGCGGGAGCTGCGGTTGCCGGGTGATCAAGGCGCTACGGGTTTCCGGTCCCAGATCGCTTGAAGCTGTTGTCCGATTTGACACCGAATATCTGCTGCTGGATACTTATCATCCCGGACAGCGTGGAGGCACGGGGAAAGCCTTCGACTGGGAGCTGACCCGGAGGTTGCCGCAGCGGATGCGGTCCTCGCGGGTCATCCTCTCGGGAGGTTTGAACCCCGATAACATCCTGGCGGCGATGGGCGCGGTGACTCCGTTCGCCGTCGATATCTCAAGCGGCGTCGAAAGCAAGCCGGGCATCAAGGACGAGGAGAAGATGAGGCGATTATTCAAGGTTATCCGTGAATCAGGGGGAGAAGGGCGTTGAGCGTCCCCTCGCGCTTCGGCGAGTATGGCGGGCGCTATATTCCGGAGACGGTGATACCGGCCCTGGATGAGCTGGCCCGGGCTTACGGGGAACTCAAGGACGACACCGGGTTCCGGCAGGAACTGCAGGGTCTTCTGAAGACTTTCGTCGGCAGGCCCACGCCCCTCTATCACGCAAGCCACCTGTCAGAAAAGGCAGGCGGCGCCCGCGTGTACCTGAAACGGGAAGACCTCTGCCATACGGGAGCCCACAAGCTCAATAACACTGTAGGGCAGATACTGCTGGCGAAGCACATGGGCAAGACCCGCGTCATCGCCGAGACCGGCGCCGGCCAGCACGGCGTCGCCAGCGCCACGGCGGCGGCGCTCTTCGGCCTGCCCTGCGTGGTCTACATGGGTGAAGAGGACATCCGGCGCCAGGAGCTGAACGTGGTCAGGATGAAGCTGCTGGGCGCCGAGGTGGTGCCGGTGAGTTCCGGCAGCCGCACACTCAAGGACGCGATCAACGAGGCCATCCGCGACTGGGTGACCAATATCGAGGACACCTATTACATCATCGGTTCCGTGGTGGGGCCGGCGCCTTATCCCGCCATTGTCAGGGACTTTCAGACGGTTATCGGTGAAGAGGCTCGTGAGCAGGCGCTCGAGCTCGAGGGCAGGCTTCCCGACGAGATCATCGCCTGTGTCGGCGGCGGCAGCAACTCCATCGGCATCTTCACGCCCTTCCTCGATGATGCCGGTGTGCAGCTTACGGGTGTGGAGGCGGCGGGGGAGGGCCTGGAAACGGGCAGGCATGGAGCGTCAATCACTGCCGGCCGCCGGGGGGTGCTCCACGGTTCCCTCTCCTACCTGTTGCAGGACGAGTTCGGCCAGATCCTGGAGGCTCATTCCATATCCGCAGGACTGGATTATCCCGGTGTCGGCCCCGAGCATGCCTTCCTGCACGACGAGGGCCGTGTCGACTACCGGTCGGTGACCGACAGGGAGGCGCTGGACGCCTTCGTACTACTGTCGGAGTCGGAGGGGATCATTCCCGCCCTGGAAAGCGCCCACGCCATCGCCCATGTGCTCAAGGCGGATGGTTACAGCAAGGACGATTTCATCGTGATAAATCTAAGCGGCCGTGGGGATAAGGATGTACACCAGGCCGCCGAGGCGTTGGGGCTGGCGCAGTGAGCCGCCTGGAACAGACATTCCGCGAGAGCGGCAGGAGGACGCTGCTGATGCCCTACATCACCGGCGGCTATCCCGACGTAGACGGTTGCCGGCGCGTGCTCGAGGCTTTCGTGGCCGGCGGCGCCGACATCATCGAGCTGGGAGTGCCATTCTCCGATCCTTTGGCAGACGGCCCGGTGGTACAGGCTTCGGCCCAGGCAGCACTGGATGCGGGCGTCACCCTGAAAGATGTTCTCAGGCTTGCGGCTGAGTTCAGTGACAGGCTGCCCGTCGTGCTGCTTGTCTATTACAATTGTGTTTACGCCTACGGGCAGGAGCGTTTTCTCAGGGAGGCAGCCGCCGCTGGAGTGGACGGCCTGGTGGTTCCCGACCTGCCGGTTGACGAGGCGGAAGAGTTCATGGCTGGTTGCCATCGTGAGGGTATAGACCCGATACTGCTGGTGGCGCCTACGAGCAGCGACGAGCGCATCGAGCGGATAGCCGGGAGCGCCTCCGGGTTCATCTACTGCGTTTCGGTGGCCGGCGTCACGGGCGCCCGTACGGAACTCAGCGACAGCCTGCCGTCGTTCCTCGCGAAGGTGAGGGATCGTACCGATGTTCCGCTCGCCGTGGGTTTCGGCGTCTCGGATGCTGAGCAGGCCGCCGAGGTTTCAAAACACGCGGACGGGGTCATCATCGGCAGCAGGTTGATAAGCATCGTAAACGAGGCCGGGGATATCGAAAAGGCTTGTGACGCCGTGGAGTCATTCCTTTGCGAAGTAAACAGAGTCCTGGTATGAAGGACGTGGTACGAGAATGAAGAAGACAACGCCCGTAAAGAAGATGCCGAACACGAACCGTCATTTTCCGGAAGCGCTACGCGAGTTGATGGCAGAGCGCCGCATCAGTTATCGCAGGCTGGCGACCAGGACAAAACTTTCCGCCGGTTATCTCAACCACCTGGCTTGCGGTTCAAGACCGGTGCCATCGGATGCGGTGATCAGGAACATCGCCAGGGCCCTCCGTGTAAAACCGGAACACTTCTTTGAGTACCGGCAGAGGGGACTGCTCAACAAGCTCGACCGTTCGCCGGAACTGGCGGACAAGCTTTATGATTACCTGGTGGCTGATAAGCCGATGCCTCGCGACCTGCGCAAGGCGCTGGACAGCGCAAGGAAGAAATAAACCTCGCAGCACAGGCAACAGGCAAGAGGGAATGTATCAAAATACAGCCGCATCGGACTGCAGAGTCTCAAGACAACAAACAACCATAGTGATATCAAGTATAGCAGGTAACAGGGCGCCGGTAAGCGGGTAACGTCACACAGCTCCGGTTCCCAGAGACGACGGCCGGCAGCGTAGATATTTCTTCAGAACGGGCCCGGAAAAGTCAAAAAACCCCCTAGGGGAAAACCCTGATATTTTTAAAGTCTGCATAATTGTTGCATTTAGCACTAATGCGTGAGCTGCCGTAAGGATAAGGCGCTGTATGACGGCGTAGCGTCACGCAAAAAGTACGGATAATCTGCAGTGATCATCAATCTGTCTTCGCTCAAACCCTTTATTTATCGGGCAAGCAGCCAGGGAATGGAGATATGCGCGAACAGAATGGAACCGGCCACGCTGCATATCAGCGTTGAAGCCTGTCTGACCCAACCCCCCCAGGGTATTAACGGAAAGAGGCTGCAACTCCCACAAGGCACTACGCCAAAGGATTTCCCGGCAATTTCGCCTATTTACTTTTTTTCCCTCCGGCGCTACAATCAAGACCTGTTTGAGTGACCCCCCCAGCAAAATTGAATAGAAAGGAAAAACGGGTGAGAGAAAAAACGCATGAAATAACAGCTGCCGCATGCAAGTCCACGAGTATCTTTCTTCTAGCACTAGCTCTTCTTTTTTCACTTCTGCTTATTAATTTCTTTTTCATAGATTCGGCGCAAGCCGCTACCGTGACCATCTCCGGTTCCGGCAGCGGCTGTTCAACCATAGGTACATGGGACGCGGCGACCTCGACATGTACCATGACGGCCGATTATGATGCCGGTACCACGAATGGTATCGTCATCAATGGGAACGGGATCACTCTGGACGGCAACGGTTATACCCTCACCGGCAGCGGGGGTAGCACCACCGGCGTCTCTCTCACTGTAAAGAACAACACGACTATCAAGAACCTCACCATCACCGGCTTCAAGTATGGAGTCTATTTCCTTTCTTCGAATAACAACACTGTCTATAACAACAATTTCGTCAACAACACCAACGACGCTCACCTGATCGGTGGAGCGGGTAATGTATTCGACGTTCCCGGTTCCGGCGGCAACTACTGGGACGACTTCGACACTCCCGCCGAGGGTTGCGACGACGCCAACCTGGATTACATCTGTGACGCCTCGTTCTCGTTCCCGGGTGGAACCGACAACCAGCCCTGGAACCAGGTGGACGGCTGGCTGGTGCCGCCGCCGGTGGATACCACTCCCCCGGTGATCAGCAACATCCAGCCCTCCGGTTACGTGACCACTGGCTCGCCGACTGTCAGCGCCGACTATTCGGATCCCAGCGGCGTCGATACGGCGACGGTCGTTGTCTTGGTTGACGGCACGCCGCTTTCCGGTTGTACCGTCACGGCATCGAGCGTCAGCTGTCCCGCAAGCGGTCTTGGTGACGGCGCACATAACATCCAGGTGGACGCCAGCGATACCGTAGGCAACGCGGGCACGGGCAACGGGAC
>JAJRYJ010000100.1 GCA_024275795.1 Actinomycetes bacterium
GCAACTGGGTGCTGATCGCCAACCCCAACGACTTCCCCGTGGATTACCGGATCTCAATCGGCGGCATCGTCATGGACGGCCCCGGCGGGGGCACCCTGCAACCAGCCGGGTCAATCGACAGCAACGGAAATCCCACCGATATCATCACACCCGCTTTCGCCGGCGAGATGGGTGGACCTGTAGAGGTAACCGCCGTGAGAAGCAGCGACGGGACGCCCGCAGCGGTAATCGCCTCCCAGCGGGTGCTCTACAACGGCTTCTTCAACGAGGTCGTTGGTACGGTGCTCGACTAGCGGAGTCGCCCGGCACGGGGGCGGCCGGGGGCGCTGCGACAGGTGGCTCGCACGCGTGGGCGGGGCCTCATTCCTCCAGAGGCCGGACCGTCTCGATGCTGTTGAGGTTGATCGCCAGGAAGGGCGCCGTGTATTCCACTATGGACGGGTCCCCCAGAAGCGAGACCTCCACGTCAGTCACCGGGAGGAAGACCGCCTCCTTCTGGTTGAGCAGATCCGAAAGGCGGCTGCGGTAGGCGATGGCCGGCGGGTGCACCGTTCCCGTGACGGCGTAACGGCTTGTCTCTATCCTCACCCTGATGCGCTCCGTCTTCTTCCTGTAGCTCTCGGAGGATTCCATCACATAGCCGCCAGCCGCTGCCTGGACGAGGCTACGCTCACCTGGTTGCGGCCGCGGCGTTTGGACGAGTAGAGCAGTTGATCCACCTTGTCCAGCAGCTCCTCCCGCGAGCCGGCGCTGGCGGGGTAACAGGCGACGCCGACGCTCACCGTGACGCCGGTCATCGAGCCTCCGCCGAGAGGCACCGGGGCTTCGGCGATGGCCTCGCGCAGCCTTCCGGCCGTCTCCACCCCAGCCGCCTCATCCTCCGGGATCATCAGCACGAATTCCTCGCCGCCGTAGCGGGCGACGATATCCGAATCCCGCTTCTCCCGCCTCAGAACGGCTGCCACGGCCCGGAGGGCCTCATTGCCCTTCTCGTGCCCGTAGCGGTCATTGAAAAGCTTGAAATGGTCGATGTCGAACATCACCAGGGTGACGAAACCGCCATAACGGTCGGCGCGGCTGATCTCGCTGTCGAGGCAGCGCATGAAATGCCCGTAGTTGAACAGACCCGTGAGCGAGTCCGTCAGGGAGGAACGCATCATCTGACGCTGGGCGGTTCGCTGCCGACGCTGCCCCCAGCCCAGCAACAGCCCCAGAACCGCGAAAGTCGCGAGGGCGAGCACGATGGTTCCCGGCTTCTCAAGTGATGCCTGGACCAGCAGCAGGCCCGCCAGCCCCACAGCAATGACGGCTCCTATCTCGTAGAAGAACCAGGCACCGGCGATGATGGGGACAGCCAGCAGCGGCCAGAGGCTTCCCTGGGAGAAGATGGTGATGGCCAGCCAGAGGCCGAAGAAGCAGGCGCCCACCAGCAGCAGCACCTTGAGCTTGCGGCTGGCCAGCGCCGAGTCGAGGCTGCCCGCTGCCGGTGTGACCGACTTGCCTTTCTTGAGCACAGCCGCCAGACCGCCCTGCTGTTGCGGACGTTCTGAAGCTCCCCTGTGCGGCTTGGCGTGATGGCCTCGGGTCATAAGATATAGATACGCCTAATGACTGGCTGTTCCTCCCGCGCCGCCCGTTCTAGCTGCACTTGGAAAAACCGCAGGAGCGGCAGAACACGCACCCATCGCCGAACTCGACCATGCCGCCGCACTCGGGGCATTCGGGGCAATGGCTGAGCTCGGCGGACGAGGGCAGCTCCACCACCGACCCCTCGCGGTCCAGGGTCGGCGAGCTCTCCCGGTATTCGGCCACCGCCTGGGCGATGGCGTCGGGACAGGAGGTGGCGCCGCCCATCACCGGGGAGGGGCAGCGGATGCCCTTGATGGACTTGAGGATGGCCTCCGTGTCGATGCCCGACCGGAGCGCCAGCGACATCAGGCGGCTGACCGCCTCCGACTGGGCCGCCCGGCAGGCGCCGGCCCTGGCCATTGACGAGAAGACCTCGAACATGCCGTGTTCGTCCTCGTTGATGGTCACATAGAGGCTGCCGCAGCCGGTGCTGACCTTGCGTGTCTGTCCCACGGTGACCTCGGGCCGCGCCCGCGGCTTCACCTGCACCGGCGCGTATGCTTCCTCTCCGTGGTTGACGCCGCCGATGTTGAGCACCTGGGACTGGCGACTGCCGTCGCGGTAGATGGTCACGCCCTTGCAGCCCGTCTCATACGCCAGGCGGTAGACCTTCTCCACATCCCCGGTGGTGGCGTCGTGGGCGAAATTGACCGTCTTGGAGACGGCGTTGTCCGTGTATTTCTGAAAGCCAGCCTGCATCCTGATGTGCCACTCGGGCGAGACATCGTGGGCGGTGACGAAGAGCGCCTTGATCTCGTCCGGCACCTCCTCCATCTCGGCGACGCTGCCCTTCTCGGCGATCTTCTTCATCAGCTCCTCGCTGTAGAAACCGCCATCCCGGGCTATGCGCTCGAAGTTCCTGTGCACCTCCACCATCTCCGTGTTGTCCAGAACGTTGCGGATATAGGAGACGGCGAACAGGGGCTCGATGCCGCTGGAGCAGTTGGCGATGATGCTGAGGGTGCCCGTGGGCGCGATGGTGGTGGTGGTGGCGTTGCGTACCTCGTAGCCGCCCTCGCGGTCATAGACGCTGCCCGGATAGTTGGGGAAGGGGCCCCGCTCCGCCGCCAGTGACGCTGATCGCTGGCGCGAGCGCTCCTGGATGAAGGACATGATCTCCTCCCCGACCCTGATGGCCTCCTCCGAGTTGTAGGAGATGCCCAGGTCGATAAGCAGGTCGGCGAATCCCATCACGCCCAGGCCGATCTTGCGGTTGGCCTTGGTCTTCTCCTCGATCTCCGGCATCGGATATTTGTTCACGTCGATGACGTTATCGAGGAAATGCACGGCCGTATCCACCGCCCGGCCCAGCCGCTCGTAGTCGACGGCGCCGGCGCCGTCGGACATCTTGGAGAGGTTGATGGAGCCCAGGTTGCAGGACTCGTAAGGCAGCAGCGGCTGCTCGCCGCAGGGATTGGTGCTCTCGATCTCGCCCACGTGGGGCGTGGGGTTGTCAGCGTTGATCCTGTCGAGGAAGATGATGCCGGGGTCGCCGTTCTTCCAGGCCAGGTTTACTACCGTTTCGAAGACCCTCCTGGCGTCGAGGCTGTTGGTGACCTCGCCGGTGCGGGGGTTGACGAGATCGTACTCGCCGCCGCTCTCCACGGCCTGCATGAACTCCTCCGTCAGCGCCACCGAGATGTTGAAGTTGTTGAGCTTGTCGTTGCTCTGCTTGCAGACTATGAAGTCGAGGATGTCGGGGTGGTCGATGCGCAGGATGCCCATGTTGGCGCCGCGGCGCGTGCCCCCCTGCTTGATCGTCTCCGTGGCGGCATCGAACACCGTCATGAAAGATATGGGGCCGCTGGAAACACCTTTTGTAGAGAGCACGACATCGTTTCCCGGGCGGATGCGCGAGAAGGAGAAGCCGGTGCCGCCGCCGCTCTTGTGAATCAGGGCCGTGTGCTTGATGGCGTCGAAGATGCTGTCCATGGAGTCGCCCACGGGCAGCACGAAGCAGGCGGAAAGCTGACCCAGCTCGCGGCCGGCGTTCATCAGCGTCGGCTAGTTCGGCAGGAACTCCAGGCGGGCCATCAGGCGGTAGAACTCCTCCTCCGTGGCCTCGATATCCGCGTCCGGGTCGTGCATCAGATCGGCGGCGGCTACGGCCCTGGCAACGCGCCGGAACAGCTCCGCCGGCGCCTCCACCGGGTTGCCGTCTTCATCCTTCTTCAGGTAGCGCTTCTCCAGGACCTTGGTCGCGTTAGGGGAGATCTGCGGCTGCACGGGTAAAGCGGTGATACGTGTATCCTCATCGGCGACCTGGCGAGGTTTTTCGACTAACATCTTCTCCCCTTTCTGCATGATTTGACCGGTTCCTGATTTTAAACCGCCCGCCGGACGCCAAGCTTAAGCAGGCAGTCAAGGGGCCCCCGCTACCGTTATGCCCTCCTCAGAGACGCGACAGTTCCCGCTGGAATTCCTCCACGTCCTCGAACTGCCGGTACACCGAGGCAAACCGGACGTAGGCCACCTTGTCCAGGGACTTCAACCTGGCCAACGCCCGCTCGCCGATCTCCGCTGACGGAACCTCCACCTTGAACTCGTTCCTGAGTCCGCTCTCGATCTCGTCCACGACCCCTTCCAGGGTATCCGTGTCGATGGGCCGCTTCTCGCAGGCCCTCAGCAGGCCCGCCATCAGCTTGGAGCGTGAGAAGACCTCCCGCTCGCCGCCGCTCTTGATGACCGTCAGCGGCGTCTCCTCGACACGCTCATAAGTCGTAAAACGGCGCTGGCATTTCAGACATTCGCGCCGGCGCCGTATCGCGTCACGCGACTCGGTGTCGCGTGAATCCACAACCTTTATCTCGGTGGAATCGCAAAAAGGACACTTCACAGAGATAACACCATCTATAGACTTGAATCGGCCCCAATACACCATATTTCGTGGTTGGGCCTCCGATTCCTTCAATATGTTGCACTTAGAAGCTATGATAGCGGGCATCGCCGCAGTGGTAAAGGGGGGTTGCAGAAAGTTTATTCCGCAAATTGCGTGATTCCACAACAAGTCTCCAGTATAGCTCTAGTGTTGATGTTTTGAACATTTTTGATATTATGCTCCATGGGTCCTTTCCCGTTCAGCCCAAATCACATGCCGCAGTATCCAACATGGTGCGAATCCTGTAGAATCTTCGGACCGAAAATAAAGGAGGCAGACAATGAAATTCTACCGATGCCAGATCTGCGGAGACCCGTTCATGGGGAATGAGATGCCGACCCACTGCCCCTTCTGCGGCGCCCACCAGAACTACATTTCCAGCGCCGCCGACTGGACCGATGAGAACGCCACCGTTGGCGATATCACCGATGTGGAGCGAAGCAACCTGGAGGAGGCGCTGCAGCTGGAGGTCAACAACAAGGCCTTCTACCTGGACGCCTCCGGCAAGGCGGACACCCTGGAGCTGCAGGGCATCTTCAAGAACCTCTCCAAGATAGAGGGCGAACACGCCTCCACCTTCAAGAAGATACTCAAGGCGGAACCGCCGGCGCCCGAGCCCGGGAAGGAGAAGGCCGCAGACAGCGACCACGAGAACCTGGTGGCGGCCAGGGCCCGCGAGGAACATGCCTCCGCCTTCTACGCCCAGGCGGCGCTGGATGCCACCGACCCCCGCATCAACAAGGTCTTCAAGGCCATCGCCGAGATAGAGTCGGACCATATCGACCTGGAGGCCGCCCTGCTGGACCGGGGCCTCTAGCCGTCCAGGAGCCACGGGGCGCTACGCGGTGGGGCGGCCCTTCGGGTATGCCATGGCGCTCAGATGGAGGTCGGTGACTGACCCCTGATGGCGTTCCAGCTTGCCTCCAGCCTCAGGGGAAGCTGACCCGGGTCGTCCACCGGCGGCTGACCGCTGGCGCCGACGCAGATATAGGCCCTGGGCCTGCTATCGTAACCGTAACCCACCGCCTCCAGGTCTTCGCCGTGTTCGGCGGGGTCCAGCACCTCGATGGAGCGGAAGGGGATGCGGGCGCCGTGGGCGGCGCGGATCATCTCCCCGGTAGCCGCTTCGGCGGGAGGGCCGACTATA
>JAJRYJ010000101.1 GCA_024275795.1 Actinomycetes bacterium
CGTCGTAGAAGCGCAGTTCCGGGTCGCCTTCCGCATCGGGGCGCCGCACCTCGGCGTAGTCGATATCGATGCCGCTCAACCTCCGGGAGAAGTCGACGACATCGGGCGTGTTACGGCAGTTGACCACCAGCGAATAGACGGCGGCGCCGACGCCGCGTTCCCTGAGGAAGTCATCCAGCGTGTAGTCCCCGGAATAGATATCCTGATGGTCGAAATCGCCGAAAAGACGCCAGAACCCCTGCTCGAGGCCGCCCTTGATGCTGAGGTCCAGCACGTCCAGGTAGTCTGGATGGAAGACGTCCTGCGCCTCGTCGATCACCAGCTCATCGAAGCCGGGCTCACCGTCCCTCTCCAGCAGCTGCTCCACCGCCAGCGCCGGCAGCTCGCTGCTCCAGAAATCCGGGTCGCCGGCGCGCGCCGCGGGGTCGACACCGGCCGTCTCGCACATATAGTTATGCAGCGTGTCGCTGGTGACCGCCGGAGCCAGGCAGCAGACCTGGTCGCGCAGCCACAGGCTCAGCAGCCGGTTGTAACAGAGGAACAGCACCTTGCGGCCGGCGAGCATGCCGCGCCGGGTCGCCTCCATCGCCAGCACGGTCTTGCCGGTGCCGGCGGCGCCGTCGAAAGCCACGCGCGGCGATTTCTTCATCCGGTCCAGGGCCAGCAGCTGGTCCTCGGTGTAGCGCTTCAGCTCCCCCTCCAGCCGCTCCGCGCGCGCCTTGGGGGAGAGGGCCAGCTCGAATTCAGGCTTGAGGCTCCTGATGATGACCTGGCACTGGCGGGCGTCGGGCGCATCCGACTGCGGGTCGAACCAGCCGGTGGTCTCCTCCATGTGTTCCCGCGCCCGGTCGAGTATCGCCCCCACCTGTTCGGCGAAGGGACGGCTGCGCAGGGACTGGGCGTCTATCACCTGCCAGTCGTGCCATTCCATCGAGTCCTGGTTGAACTCGGCGAAGGGGAAGACCACGCCGTACCAGCAGACGATATCCATCTCCGGGAGCCGTTGTTTCAGCTTGTCGCGGATGCTGTAGGAGCACTCGCGCGCCTGGCTGAATGGACCCCGCGGGTCGCCCTTGCTGCTGCCGCCGTAATACCAGAGGCCGTCCTTGAGCCTGATGTGGTCAGACCCCTTGACCTCCAGGCAGAGGATGCCCTTGCCGGGGATGAGCACGACGAAATCCGCCTCGCCTTCGACCCTGCGCACGTGTTCGGCGATATCAAGGGAATGGAAAACGGTCCAGTCGTCGGGCAAATCCGCCTGTTTGAACAGCTCAAATATCTCCCGCTCGCCGCGGCTGGTGCCCTCAGGGTCGTAGATGGGTGGGATCAGTTCCGCCATTTTTCACTCCTGTCGATCTTCCCTTGTGGATGTGAGCCTTGTTAAATTTTCGCAGATTTATCATAAACGGTTCTAAAGTCTTTAATATTTTCAGGATAGATAATATGATTACTATAAATTTACACTGTTGTAAAACGATTGATAAGGGTTTTAGGAACGATGTCCCCCATACCCGACAACATAGACGACCGCTACCAGGTGATAGAGAAGTTGGGTAGCGGCGGTATGGCGGACGTCTACCTGGCGACAGACGAGAACCTGGGCCGCCGGGTGGCGATCAAGGTGCTGGACTCCCGCTTC
>JAJRYJ010000007.1 GCA_024275795.1 Actinomycetes bacterium
AAAGGAGGGGCAGTGGATCTCGCTGAGATGTTGTCGACCATATGGCGGATGAAGTGGATCATCCTGCTGACCGGGGTGGTATGCGCGTCAATCGTAGCGCTGGTTTCGTTCCGGGAGGAACCTGTTTACAGCGCTGAAGCGGTGCTGGTGGTGGGCAACGTCGGCACCACGTCCCTGCCCGGCAGGGAGGACGAGCTTGCCTTCAGCTATGGTGAACTGGTCAAGACGCGGGAGGTGCAGGAGTACGCCGCTGAAACCGGCGAATCCGACAAAACCGTCGACGAGCTCGGCGGAGTGGCGGTGGCCACGGCCAATGATAGCCCATACGTCACCCTGACAGCTACTGATACGACGGCGCTCGGCGCCATCAACAAGGTGAACGCAGTGGGCAAGGGGCTGGTCAACTATGTTGACGACATGAAGGATGCCGGTGTCGAGAAAGACAAGCAGCGGGTGCTGGACGAGCTGACGCAGATAGAAAACGAGCAGGCACAGATACGCGCCGACGCCAACGGGGACCAGGGGCGCCTGCGGGCACTGGACGGCGTCAGGCAGGCGCTCATCAGGCAGTATGAGGAACTGAACCTGGAGAGTTTCACCACCAACAAGCTGACTGTGGTAAGCCTGTCTTCCGCCGCAACGAGCACCCCACCCCAACCCTGGCGCAATACGATTATCGCCTTCATCATCGGCAGTGTCGTCGGCGTGGGCCTCGCATTCGCCATCGACTCTGTGAGAAAGGCTCTCGCTAAAGAGGGCAACCAGGCCTGATCAGGCGCATATCTGCCTTTTTACAGGAGATCTTCGTGGAAGAGAACAGCGCTGCGAGTAACGGGGGCAGTATCGTCGGCCTTAGACTGTCGGTCGTCATCGTCAGCTGGAACACGCGCGAGATGCTGGCGGAGTGCCTGGGCAAGCTGCCTGCGGCGGTCGGCGGCCTCGAACTTGAGATAATAGTCGTAGACAACGGTTCCAGTGACGGCACCGTGGAGATGCTGCGTGAATCCTTCCCGCAAGTTAAGCTGATCAAGAACAGCGGCAACGCCGGTTTCGCCGCCGCCACCAATCAGGGAATCAGGGCCGCGAGCGGCCGCTACCTGGCGCTGGTGAACTCCGATATCATGGTGCCGGAGGGCTCCCTGGAGCGCTTCGTCGAATACCTGGAGCGTTCCCCGGGAATCGGCGCCGTGGGGCCGCAGCTTGTCGGCCGTGCCGGACACCTGCAGTACAGCGGCGGCTATGCGCCTTCGCCCGTCTCCGCCCTGAACCAGCTGGCCGGCCTGCAGGCGCTGCTTGGGGGCAGGTCCAGGGGGCTGTTCGTACGTTCCAGGTCCCAGGCGAAGCCCATGGACGTCGACTGGCTCTGTGCCGCCTGCATGGTCATTCGCCGGGAAGCGGTGGAATCGGCGGGCGTGCTGGATGACGAACATTTCATGTACGCCGAGGATGTTGAATACGGGGTGCGCCTCAAACGCGGCGGCTGGCGTCTGCAGCTGCTTCCATGGGTGAGGGTGCTGCATTACGGGGGCGCCAGCAGCGCCGGCATCCCCGAGGCGCGGCTGCTTTGGCTTGGCGGTCTCTTCCGCGTGGCGGCCGAGCAGATGGGATCGCCGCGTTTCAACATTTTCGGCCTGTTGATGTCAGTGGCCTATTTCACGCGTTATCTGCTGGTGGCTGTGGCTAGGATGGTCCCCTTCTTGAACCG
>JAJRYJ010000102.1 GCA_024275795.1 Actinomycetes bacterium
CCTGCAGCAGCAGGTAATCGTTGCGGAAGGAGATCACGCCGTCGGCTATCTGGGCCGCCTTCTCCGCCGATTCGGGCACGTTGATGGTGGTCATCAGCTGCGTCCGCGTCGCCACCAGGGTCTCGGGCCCGTACTCGCGCTCACGCACCCTGGGGCCGATGCCGTCCAGCACCAGGCCCCGCCAGCCGTCCACCGTCACCACGTCGCCGTCATGCATCACGTCCAAACCGTAGCGGGTACCCACCACGCAGGGGACCTGGAACTCGCGCAGGATGTTGGCGCCGTGGCTGGTGGAGCCGCCTTCGTCGGCCACAACCGCCGCCGCCTCGCGGAAGCGCGGCGCCAGGTCCTGGGTCAGCCGCTTGACCAGTATCACCTTCCCCCGCACCGCCGCCGTGGGCGGTATCTCCTCATCCCCGGGGCGCACCATCAGCACCTCGCCCCAGCCGATGCGGGGGCTGACGCCGATGCCCCTGACCATGACTATCTCGGGCCGCGCGTAACGCCGGCGGTTCAGAGAGAGGCGCTCCAGCCCGGTGACCGGCCGCGCCTGCAGCAGCACGATGCCTTCGGGGCTGCGGCACCATTCGATATCCTGGGGCGAGCCCAGCACCATCTCGGCCTTGAGCCCGTAGTTGACAAGCGTGCACATCTGTTCATCCGTTAGCTTGGCCTCCTCGCGCCGCTCGGGACGCACCTGGCGCCGCCGTCCGGAGGCGTCATAATAGTGTTCCTGCGGGCGCGCGTCCCAATGGGTCACTTCGAAGCTGTCCTTATCGATGCGGTAGAGGTCAGGGGTGACGTCACCCGAGACCACGCCCGGCCCGTAACCATACGCGACCTCGAGGACGATCACGCCCCTGTCTCCCGTCGCCGGGTCCACGGTGAACAGCACGCCGGAGCTGCCGGCCTCCACCATCTGCTGGAAGATGACCGCCACCGCCATCTTCGCCGGATCAAGCCCCATCTTGTGGAAGTAACGCAGGCTGCGCCGCCCGAACCCGGAGGCCCAGCAATGCTTTACCGCTTCAATTGCCTCATCGAGAGAGGAGACACCCAGGCGCGAGGAAAGCATCCCCGAGAACGAGGCCTCGGGACTGTCCTCGCTGGTGCCGGAGCTGCGGACCGCCAGCTGGCGGGAACCGCCGCGCGCAAGCTCCCGGTAGAACTCGCCGATCTTCTCCTGGAGGCGCCCTGGCATGGCGGCGCCGGTGATCATCGCGGTCAGGCGCCGAGCGTGGGTGTCGAAATCCCCGGGCTGCTCGCTGAAGGTGGACAGGGCGGCGTCGAAGTCATCCCTGATGCCGGAATCGTCGAGGAAGCAGCGCCATGCGGCGGCGGTCAGGACGACGGCCTCGGGCGTGGGCAGCCCCAGCTCCCTGAGGCGCGCCAGGTTGGCCGCCTTGCCTCCCGAGCTCTCGTTTGTGATCGATTCCAGGCTGGCGTCGTCGCGCATATCCAGCCACAGCGCCTTCTTATCCATGGTGAAAAACCCCGTCCGCCGACCAGACAGGATAATTATCCCCCGGAAAGGGCGATGTTAGACTTGGAACTGAAACACGGGACCCTTGTCCCGACCCCCGCCACAGGCGGCGATGCGCCGGTCGCAAGGCTCAGACGACCGGCCCAGGCAACTCGTATGTATTCCCCTGCGGGTCCTGGCAGCTGATGTAGGTCCAGGTCTTGAAGACGCTGACGCCGGCAGGCACGGAGTAGTTGACGGAGAAGATAGTGCTCTGGCCGGCGGCGATACCGGCCACCGCCAGGGGAGTTGCAGTTTCCGGCGTGACGCCCCCCGAGGCCTTCAGCTGCGCTACCTGGACGTTGCTCAGGTCGACCGAGTCGCCGTTGGAGAGCTGGTAGTCGACACTCAGGATACGGAACACATAGGCGATATATGATTTCCAGTAGGTAGCGATGGAACCGATATCCAGGTCGAGCGATTGCAGCGTGAAGGTCTCCAGCGTGTTGCCGTCGCTGTCGATGACGCTCACCTGCATGGTCGCAGTCGTCTCGTCCACCTTCAGGTGATGGTAGGCGCTGGCGCCGTAGACATCCCCTGAACTCAGCATCAGGGGGATGCTGAGGGGCGCCCCGCCGCCGCCGGATATCACGTAGGGAATGCCGTCCTCCATGTGACGCAGGTAATGGTGTTCATGTCCCTCGAAGACAATATCGACCCCGTACTGGATGAACAGGTCGTGCAGGTCGGACTTGTTCTGCTGTCCCGTGGGATTGAAGACGTTGACCCAGGGTTCCAGGGGATGCTGTCCTGAAAACAGGGGCCGATGCATGAACACCACGGTCCACATCCTGTCGTTGGCCGCCAGGTCCGCTTCCAGCCAGGACTTCTGGTTGCCTGTTATCAGGCCCTCCTGTCCAGGAATCTCGGTGCTCAGGGCGATGAAGTGGGTGTCACCGTAGTCGAAGCTGTAGTAGTCCTCCGGATAGGCAGCCGCGTCGGCGCCGTTGTTGACCGGCAGCGTGAATTCCTGTTCGAACCCGGCTCTGTTGTCGGCGTAGGCGACCAGTTCGTGGTTGCCCAGGGCCAGGTAGAGGGGGACGGAGGCCGTCAGTCCCATGGTCGTGGCGAAGTAACCGTCGTACTTGGCGACGTTCTGCTCCAGCGAGTCCCCGGCCATGGCGTAGATGATGTCACCGACGCTCAGGGCCAGGTCGACGTCCTCATCGATCACCTGGGAGACGATGGCGCTCCAGACGGCAGGCTGCGTCACTACATCACCATCGGGACGGTTGTCGCCGGTGACGGCGAAGCTGAAGGGGTCTCCGGGTGACTTTGCGGTCCTGAAAGTGCTCTCCGCCAGCGTAGCGGAATCTGACGGGTCCGCACCGCTGATGAGGGTAACCCGGTAATAGACAGTGGCTGAGGGGGACAGCCCGTCCAGCGTCAGTTCGTGCCGCACCTGGCCGTTACTGCTCTTTGTGGTCGTGTAGCTGCCGGGCGCTGTGCCGTAGTCCACGCTGACATCTGAGTCCATGTCCGTCTTGACCACGAGCACGGCCGAACTCTCGCCCACCTTGCTGACGGCGATATTGGTGGCGCTGACTGCAAACGCGTCGACTGCACCCGCAAGCAGCATCACCAGTGCAAGGGCCAGGATGGTCAATGTGCGCCTGAACATCATCATCCACCTTCTGCCTTATACCCCGTTTTCCTTTTGCCAATCCCGGCCAGGGTATGCGGCCGCCGGCCGGCCGCCGCCCGGAGCTCAATAATTGAATCGTCACAATCGCTCCCGGAGTAGAGGGCACCCGGTAATGAAACAGGGGGAAGTCGATGCTCGAGCTGCGGCTGCGTGCCGCAGGATGCAAGGATAGCCGCCGCTAGAACGCGGGCGGCGCCCCGGGGAATTCGTGGCGCACGCCGGCCAGGTCAAAGCAGGCGGCATAATTAGCGGCGCGGAAGAAACTTACCCCTGGAGGCACCAGATACTGCACCGTGGCGGTGGCGCTCTCTCCCACCTTGAGATCACCGAAGTTGACGGGAGTGGCGGTTACGGGTGTGACACCGTTGCTGGACGCCAGGTAGACAATCTGCACAGCCCGGGCATCACCGGGACCGTTTTCAGACATGATGAAATCAACCGAGAGCAGGCCCGCCTCGTAATCCGCCAGCGACCCCCAGTAAACAGAGCCCTGGGAAAGACCGAGAGACGGGTTGCCCAGGTTGAAGCTCTCCAGCTGGGCGCCCGTGGAGTCGATGGCGGTAACCGCGAGCGAGTCGGCGGTCTCGTCGACCTTCACATAGTGGTTGACCCTGGCGCCGAAGATGTCGCCGGGGCCGGGCGCCGGCAGGTCGTAGAGAGGCGAGCCGCCGCCGCCGGTGATGACGAACTGGATGCCGTTATCCTCATGGTGCTGGTAGTAGTGGTCGTGGCCCTCGAAGACGATATCCACCCCGTATTGCCCGAAGAGGGACAGCAGCGTCGACTTGTTCGCCTGCCCCACCAGCGAACCGGGATTGAGCCAGGGGTCGAGTGCGTGCGTACCGGAGAAGAAGGGCCTGTGCAGCATGACCACGGTCCATTTGGCGGCGGCACCCGCAAGGTCCTGCTCCAGCCATGCCAGCTGGTCACCCTTCACCAGCGCCTGGTCTCCGGGCATCTCGGTGCAGAGTACGATGAAGTGGGTGTCGCCGTTATCGAAGCTGTAATATTCCTCACCGTCAACGGCCGCGGACGCCCCGTTGTTTACCGGCAGCGTGAATGCACGCTCGTAGCCGGCCCTGTTGGCTGCATACTGGATGCCCTCGTGATTGCCCACAGCCGTATACAGGGGCACGGACGCTGTAAGCGGCTTGGTGACCGAGAAAAAGGCATCGTATTTGGCTTCGTTCTGCTGCGCCGTCTCCTCCCAGGGACTTTCGACGATATCGCCGGAGTGCAGCACCAAATCCAGGTTGTCACCCATCATCATCCCCACGAGCGTGGACCAGACGGGAGGCTGATTGACAGGGTTGTTGGGAGCGGGCCGGTTATCCCCCACCACGGCGAAGCTGAACGGGATGCCCGGGGATTTCGTGGTGTTGAAACTCCGCTCCGCCAGCACGATGCTATCCGCAGGGTTGCCGGTGGCGGTGATCATCACCCGGTAATAAACGGTCGAGGACGGGGTGAGGCTGTCCAGGGTGATCTCATGGCGGACGGCTGCGGGCGCGGACCTGGTGAATGTATAGGCTCCAGGGGCGCTGCCATACTCCACGGTAACATCGGAGGTCGTATCCGTCTTCACGACCAGCACCGCGCTTGTCGGCGTGACCACGCTGACAGCCACGTTGGTATCCTGGATCGCCAGGGCTGGTGAAGCTGCGCCGGCGATAATGGCGACAGACAGAATCAGGAAAAGCAGCAGTCTATATGCCTGCAATTATACCCTCCACCCCCGCTACCCGTTGATAATACCCTATAACAAAAGCCTGCGTTACTCGCAATGCAGGCTGGGGAAATATTCGTTTGTGGCGGCTGTCGCAACAGCCGCGCCGGGTCGCATCTGCGCTAACGCGGCAGCGTCACCCGCCTCTGGTCGATGCCGCTGAACGGCCGCTGGCGCTGGCGCCTGTCCACGATCACATCCACGTCGGGATGGGACGCGTATGTCTGGGCGTAACTGTCACGCATGTGTTCCAGCTGCCGGTCGATGACCAGGTACTTGTGGTCACCCTCGTCCGATATCGCAAAACGGAACTTGCAGTGCGGGCAGGGAGAGAAGACTCGCGCCGAGGCGCTGTAGCTGACCTTATGGCAATGTGGACAGGTAAGTTCTTCCATCATGTTCCCCACAGTATGCGAAGTCCGTGTCTTGATTCTACCACAGGGGGCTGTTTTTTACTATAAGCAATAGAGTTTGAATAGTGTCATTCATCTCTTGAAAATACCCATATTTGCAGGTTTTTTAACCGTTTTCTCAAGCACTGTTCCGTTAATCTGGTAAAATCAGGTGCGGCCCGGATGGTGAGGCCGGGTGTGAACCTCCTGGATAAGACAACCGCAATGCCGAAGTGGCGGAACTGGCAGACGCGCCGGACTCAAAATCCGGTGGGGCTCACCCCCCGTGTGGGTTCGATTCCCACCTTCGGCACCAGGCTTTGCTCTGGAAGGGCTTGAAATAGCGTGGTTATCTCTCTGCGCTCCTCCTGCGAAGCCATTTCTCTGCACCGACTATGAAGGAAGCGGTTACGGCTACAGCTAATATCCCGCCCCATTCAAAAAGACCGATGGGTGTACTTTGAAACATGAAATTCATTGCCGGCAGATAAGTGAACAACATCTGCAGTATCAACATAATCACAACGCCGCCGAACACCCACAGGTTTGAGAAAAATCCCACACGAAACATGGATTGAGTCAATGAGCGGCAATTGAAGAGATAGAAGATTTCAGTCATGACAAAAACATTTACGGCGATGGTGCGCGCCTGAGCCTCCGTTGCCCCTCTCATCAATCCCAACTCGAAAAGACCGAAAGACCCTGCAAGTAACAGTGTTCCGACGATGAGTATCCGCACAATGAGCTCCCGCGTGAGTATGGGTGTTTTCGGATCGCGTGGCGGGCGCGTCATGATTCCGGGCTCTCTGGGCTCAAAAGCGAGCATTAGCCCCAGCAGCACGGCGGTTGTCATATTGATCCACAGGATCTGCACCGGAAGTATGGGTAGTGTAACACCGGCGAATATCGCCGCCAGTATCACAAGCCCCTCGCCAAGGTTTGTGGGCAGCGTCCAGACTATGAACTTTGTGAGATTATCAAAGATGCCGCGCCCTTCCTCTACTGCGGCTTCGATGGAGGCAAAGTTGTCGTCCGTAAGCACCATATTGGCAGCTTCCTTGGCCACATCGGTTCCAGTGATACCCATGGACACGCCGATATCCGCCCTTTTCAGGGCCGGGGCATCGTTGACGCCGTCTCCGGTCATGGCCACGACGTTCCCCCTCGCCTGCAGGGCTTCAACCAGGCGGAGCTTCTGCTCCGGCGTTACCCTGGCGAATACGTTCGTCTCTTCCGCAACATCGATCAGCTTCTCGTCCGAGACTTCCGCCAGGGTTTTCCCATTGACCACATCGAGCGGCCTGTGAAGGCCGACTTGCCGCGCGATCGATGAGGCGGTCAGGACATGATCACCGGTTATCATCTTGACCTTGATGCCTGCGGTATGACACTTCTCAACTGCGATAATCGCCTCCCGCCGAGGCGGATCGATCATTCCCTGTAGGCCTATGAAGGTCATTCCGGCAGCTACATCTGCATGATCCAGCCTGGTTGCCCCCTGCTTGATTTCTCCCTTCGCAAAAGCGAGCAACCGCATTCCCCCTGATGCCATTTCCTCCACATCTTTCTGTATCCGTTCGCTGTCCAACACGACTTGCCGCCCCGCGGCATCCAGGGATGCGGCACATCGCTCCAGAACAGCTTCCACCGAGCCCTTGATATAGATGATGCCGGGGCCATCAGCATCTCCCGCATGCAGGGTCGCCATGTATTGATGCTGAGACTCAAAGGGGATTGCATCCATGCGGGGAAATCGCTGCCGCAGGCCGGTCATGTCCAGACCCGCCTTGACCGCTGAAACCAGCAATGCGCCTTCAGTGGGATCACCCTGCAGCGCCCAGCGCCCATCTTTTTCCAGCAGCAGGCTGTCGTTGCACAACAAACCCGCTTTCAAACATTCCATCAGGGCGGAGGAGCCGGCGGCATCTACTTCGATACCTTGCCTGAGAATCTGACCCTCGGGCGAATAACCTGTGCCCGTGACTGCGAATCGCTCACCGCCTGCGGATATCTGCTGTACGGTCATTTGGTTCTCGGTCAACGTTCCGGTCTTGTCGGTGCAGATAACGGTCGTGCTGCCCAGGGTTTCCACTGCCGAAAGTTTGCGGATTATGGCCTGTCTGCGCGCCATCCGCGCAACACCGATAGCCAGAGTGATTGTCAGTGCTGCCGGCAGTCCCTCGGGGATAGCGCCTACCGCCAGGGCGACGACAGCCAGGAACATGTCGAAAATGGATTCACCCCTCACAAGTCCTATCAGAAACGTGATTGCGGCAAGAGCCAGAATCGTATACAGCAATAAATGGCTGAAGTAGGCGATCTTGCGGGTCAGCGGGGTCTCCAGCGCTTCCGTTGTCGAAATGAGCCTTGAGATGCGCCCTACTTCTGTCTGATCACCGATGGCGACGACAACGCCGCTGCCCTGGCCGTAAGTTACCAGACCCGACGCATATACCATGTTCAACCGGTCGGCCAGGCTTGTATCGTGATCGAGGACTTCAGCTCTTTTTTCCACAGGCACCGATTCTCCGGTCAGGGCGGATTCATCTACCTGAAGATCGCGTGACTGTAACAGGCGCATGTCCGCGGGCACCTTATCACCAGACTTCAGCAGAACGATGTCGCCAGGAACTACCTCCGCCGAGGAGATGCGTTGTTTCTTCCCCGCACGCAGCACCATCGCCTCAGTCGTCATTGTCTTTGCTAAAGCCTCGATGGCTTTAACCGCCTTCGCTTCCTGGATGTATCCGATGAAGGCGTTTACAAGAACAACTCCAAAGATAACCCCGGCATCAACCCATTCCTGGAGCAGGGCGGTGACTGCGGCAGCAACAATCAATATGTAGATCAGGGGTTGATGAAACTGGAGGAGAAAACGTAAAAGGGGGCCCTCCCCCTTTTCTCCTGAGATGATATTGGCACCGAAGTGATGCTGACGGTTGTCGACCTCGAACAGGTCCAGTCCTTCTTCCTGATCACTGTCAAGAAGATCGATTATCTCCTCTGCCGGCAGGTGATGCCAGTGCCTGCTTATTAAAGTATCCATGCTCCGTGCTCCGCAGTAATATTCCTCTTCGCCTTAACCGACTGAATCTGGAATCGCCTTCAACACACTTTTACATGGCGCCCGGCAGCGGCATTTCCCTGCGCTATTCGATAACCGTCCCCACCACCTCGTTGAAGTAGCCGTTATAGAGCACGCGCTGTGAGGCTATCACCTGCTTGGGCGTTCCCGGATCGTTCAGCCCGTAGGCACGCACCAGGACCGGACCGCCCATCCTGCCGTCGAAGATGAAGTCGTGGCGCACCTCCTGCTGGGGGTCGATATCATAGCTGGCGTTCACCGCCTGGCCGCTGTAGCGGTCGATGAAGCTGACCTCGACGGTGACGGTATCGGTCTCACCGGGGGCGAGGCTGACGAGCACCCAGTTGCGCATGCCCGGGCTCAGCTGGTCGTACCAGGTCCAGTGATAGGTGTCGTCGAGCGCTGTGACGGGGTATCCCATGACCTCGCCGAAAGAGGGGCCCCAGACGATTCGCTGGCTGGCGATTGAGTCGGCGGGAGTGGTGTGGCCGCCGGCGAAGGTCTTTACCTCCACCGGGCCATCCTGGAGGGCGAAGGTGGGAGTGACGCTCTCACCGGGGGCGATGGTTCCCTGCTGCCAGATGCCGCTGGTATCACCCGGGCAGGCATCATCGTCACAGACCTTCTGGCCACCTATATAGATCTCGTAATGGAGGTCAGCCGCTGCGCCGGAAGGGTTGGCCACCAGCACCCAGTTGCGGGCGCCCGGGGAAGTATTGTCGTACCAGGTCCAGAGGTAGTCGCTCGCCAGCTCCCCCGCGGGCACACCCACCGCCTCGTTGAAGGCGGTTCCGTGGTTGGAGAGCACCCGCTGGGAGGCCATCACCTCGCGGCGGTCGGAAGCGTTGCTGAAAGCGCCGCCCTTGACGTAGGCCTTCACCTCCACGGGGCCGCCCATATTGCCGTCGAACTGCGGTGTCCAGTTTCCGCCCGGAGAGATGTCGCTCGACTGGAAGACCGGCTGGCCGCTGTCGCGGTCGGTGAAGGAAACCTCCGCTGTTACCGTCTCTGTCCTGGAAGGATTGGCGATCAGTATCCAGTTGCTGTACCCCGGGCTCTTCTGATCGTACCAGGTCCAGTACCAGTGATCGGATAGCCTGCCGGCCGCCGTGCCCGGCACCTCTTCCAGGGAGCTTCCCATGAGGCTTCGCTGCGATACAATGGCATCGGCAGCGGTCATTGAAATCGTCTTCACCGGGCCGCCGACGATGCCGTCGAACATGGGGGTTGAAGACTTCCCCGGCGGCACTACTCCCGCCCCCTTGCCGAAATCATCGCCCAGCGGCATGCCGCTGTTCTCCAGAGCCAGCGACATCTTCAGATCGTAGATGGCTGTCGCCGGATTGGACATCAAGATCCAGCTCTTCATGTATACGTCGTCGTACCATGTCCAGTAATAGGAACGCGCCGGAAAACGGTAGACGCCGCCGTCGGTGCCGGCGATGACGGTGCCGTCACTGGCAAACAGCGGCGAGACATCCAGGGCGTTGGCATAGTTGCTGCGCAGCCCCCGCCCCATGGCGGTCCAGCTGGAACCGCCGTCGGTGGAACGGTACACGACGCCCCTGGCCGAAGCGAACACGGTGTGATCGCTGGCATATGAAGGCGAGATCACCATGGCGCGCATCCACTTGTTTCCGAGCCCCGTGTTCACCAGGCTCCAGTTGGCGCCGCCGTCGGTGGACTTGTAAATGCCGGTAAATGAGGTACAGGTGAAAAGGGTGTTATCGGTGGCATAGTTCGGCGAAACGACCAGATCCTTGATCGCGTTGCTGGTCAGCCCGTTGTTGACGGCGCTCCAGTTGGCGCCGCCGTCGGTGGACTTGTAGACGCCGCCGTTGTATACACCGACGAAAACGGTGTTGTCGCTGGCAAAAGCAGGCGAGACAGCGACGGCGCCGATATTCAGGTTCGAAAGCCCATTATTGATGGCGCTCCAGTTGGCGCCGCCGTCGGTGGACTTGTAGACGCCGCCCCAGGTCGCGGCGAAGACTGTATTATCGCTGGCGAACGCCGGTGAGAAGGCAATATCGTAGACGATCTGCGACATGCCGCCGCTGGAAGTGCTCCAGCTGGCGCCGCCGTCGGTGGACCTGGCGACGCCGCCGGTGGTGCCGGCGAGGATGAGAGCATCGTTGGCATAGTCCGTCGAATACGCAATCGCGCGCACCTGGGCATTAGGCAGACCGGAGCCCGCGGCGCTCCAGCTGGCGCCGCCGTCGGTGGAGCGATAGATTCCGTCACTAAAAGTCCCGGTGAGCAGCGTACGGTCATTGCCGAAATCAGCGGATACGGCCACCGAGTAAATGGTGGAGCCTGTCAATCCCGTATTCACCGCGCTCCAGTTGGCGCCGGCGTCGGTGGACTTATAGGCCCCCCTGTCCTTGGTGCCCGTGAAAAGGGTGTGGTCGGAGGCGAAGCCGGGAGAGAGCGCCAGCGTCAACGGGTAGGTGCTGGGGTTTCCGTTGTTGGCCGCGCTCCAGTTGGCCCCGGCGTCGGTGGTTTTAAAGACGCCGCCGCTGCTGGCGGCGGCGAAGACGGTGTGGTCGGTAACAAAGTCAGGTGAGATTACCAGCGTTCTTATGGACGCGCTGGTCATGCCGTTGTTCACCGCGCTCCAGTTGGCGCCTGCGTCGGTGGTTTTGAAGACGCCGCCGCCGCCGGTGCCGGCGAACAATATCTTATCGTTTTTATAGTTCGGTGAAGTCACCAGCGAGTTAATATAGGAGTTGGTGATGCCCGTGTCCGCCGCGCTCCAGTTATCGCCGCCTTCGGTGGACTTGATGAGGCCGCCGCCGGTGCCGGCGAAGACGGTATTGTCGCTGGTAAAATCAGGTGAGAGGGCAAGCGAGTAAACATAGTTGGTGGTTGGTCCCGCCCCCTTGGCAGTCCAGTTGGCGCCGCCGTCGGTCGACTTGAAGACGCCGCCGCCGCCGGTGCCGGCGAAGACGGTATTGTCGCTGGTAAAGGCCGGTGAAACCGCCAGCGAATACACCCTGGGCGTGGAAAGTCCGTTACCGGTTTCGCTCCATGTGGCGCCGCCGTCAGTGGACTTGAAAAGGCCTCCGTCGGTGCCGGCGAAGACGGTTTTATCGGAATCATAGTTCGGCGAGAAGGCGATGGTGTATAAGTAGTCGTTGCTTATTCCCAGGCTTGCGTCGCTCCATGTGGCGCCGCCGTCAGTGGACTTGAAAAGGCCGCCGCCGGCGGTGCCTGCAAAGACGGTGTGATCAGAGGCGAAAGCGGGCGAGGCCGCCATCACCCTGATGTGTCCTCCATCAGGGCCGTTGGTTTCCCACTCACCCCCACCAGCGGCGGCCGTGGCGGTGATGACCATCGCGAGGGCGACCGCCACCAACGCCGCCAGTAGCCCCGACCGGAAGACCCCGGAACCGGCCCGTCCTGCTCCCCTTGTCGATTTCACCCCGGGTGTGCTGTTCTTGCCGCTGACTCTATCTTCCTTCATCCTGAAACTCCTCTTGCAGATATTGGGAATACTTTTCTGATCTTCTGAATTTTCTATGCTGAGAATCATTCCACATGGAACCCGAAAACTCCTACGAAAGTCGTGTTAATGTTACGGCTGAAATTCACTTTTTTCAATAATTCAGAAGCAGTGACAGCACATGTATCAATCCCATGAAATAAACCCCGCAACAGAATATAATTGACCATATCCGATATGCGCTGACGCTTAAACATGCGCCGAGACTTCCAGACAGGAGCTTACTGTGAGACAGGCATTTATGTTATCAGGCGGTTTTCTTTTCAGGGTTATCCCGGTGGCTATCGTGCTGGCGGTACTTATCATGTGGGTCGGCGCCGACATCGCCCATGCCGAAGTCGCGAGCGATTCTGCAACACAGTCTGATACGGCAGCGGCTGCCGACGTGGCCCTGCAACTCGGCGCATCCGCGGATGCCAACGTAGCCCTGCCGGCCGACGAAACCGCAGCCGAGGCCGGCGAAGCGGCGGCGGCGACTACCGAAACCCCACCGGCAGCTGACGCTGTTTCGACCACGGAAATTGACGCCGAATCGCCGTCCGCGGCGGCTTCGGACCAGTATTCGATGGAAATTCCGGAGGAAGACACCTTAAGCCAAACCTCCGGCTCAGCTCTTGAAGCCGCCGCCGACACCGCCATGCCGACCGCCGCACCCACCCTGACCGGTGCGGACGCCTGGTTCGGCTCGGACCACAACGGTGACGGCCGCACGGAGGTCGTCGTACTCTACGACCTGGGCAACGCCACTACAGCTCTCTACTTATTCGATCCCACCGATACCGGCTACGCCGCCCCCCGGCGCGTCTGGACCAGCGCCCCCGGCGCCTGGGAGTGGCAGCAGTCGAAGATGGTAGTGACGGACCTCAACGGCGACGGCAGCACGGAGGTCACGGTGCTCTACGACCTGGGCAGCCATACGTCGGCCCTTTATGTCTTCGATCCCACACCCGGCGGCTACGCGGCGCCCCGGCGCGTATGGACCAGCGCCCCCGGCGCCTGGGAGTGGCAGCAGTCTAAGCCTGCGGTCACTGACCACAACGGCGACGGCCTCACGGAAGTCAGCGTACTCTACGACCTGGGCAACGCCACTACCGGTCTTTACGTGTTCCAGCCTTCCGGCAGCGGCTACGCGGCGCCGCAACGGGTGTGGCTGAGCGCTCCCGGCTCCTGGAACTGGTGGCAGTCCAAAGTGGTGGCCACGGACCGCAACGGCGACAACAGCACCGAGATCACAGCGCTCTACGACCTGGGCAACGGCGTCCTCGGCCTCTATGTCTTCGAGCCCACGGCCGGCGGTTTCGCCGCTCCCGGCCGCGTCTGGATGAGCGGTCCCGGCGGCCTGGAACTCAAGCATACCAAAGCGGCCGTCGTAGACAATGACGCCGACGGCAGTACGGAGCTGGCCCTGCTTTACAACATCGGCAACCACAGCGCCTGCCTCTGGCTCTTCGAGCCCACCGCCGGCGGTTTCGCCGCCCCCCGGAAGGTCTGGTACAGCGGCGCCGGCGCCTGGGACTGGCTGCAGTCGAAGCTGGAAGTGACCGACCACATGGGCGACCACAGCACCGAGATCACGGTGCTCTACGACCTGGGCAACGCCTCTACCGGCCTCTATGTGTTCGAGGCCATCCTCAGCGGCTTCTCGACCCCCGCAAGAACATGGATCAGCCCCCCCGGCTCCTGGGACTGGCGGCAGTCGAAGACCATCGGTTATCACTTCAAGCGAAGAACCTTTTTTTCCGGCATACAGTACGTGGACATCAACCTGTCGCAGCAGGTGCTGCGGGCGATGGGTTATTCGGTTTACGAAGTCGCACTGGGCTACTTCATCTACACGCCCCGCGAGCTCTTCTCCACCCTGACGTCCACCGGCGGTCCCGGCATGGAGACGCCGACGGGGAGGTTCCGTGTTTACGCTAAACACGTAGCCATCGACATGAGCGGGCCCGGTTACTACGCGCCGGACGTCCCCTACGTGCTCTGGTTCCTCGGACCCTATTCCATACACGGCACCTACTGGCACAACCAGTTCGGCTGGCCCCATTCCCACGGCTGCGTCAACCTGCGGACACCAGCGGCGCGCTGGCTGTTTTACCGCGTGCCTGTGGGGATGATGGTCGTCGTTCACTACTGACACGCTCAACAGCCCGCCCTGAAGCTGTGTAACGGTCCCGTCGGGGCTGCCGGGGGTGGCTCCCGCTGATTCCCGCGACCGCCAAGGAAGGCCATTGAAGAAAAGAAGGCGGTTCTACAACGAGCGCGTGGGCAGTAAGCTGCGGGTGATGCGCGCGGCTTTCGTGGTCATCGTCATCTACATGTTCGCCACGGCGCTGTATGATTCGTTCGTCCATGACCTGCCGTTCTATTACATATTCTACGCCCTGGGCGGACCGGTGGTGGGCCGCGTTTTTCAGATGATAGACGAGATCGCCTTCAGGGTTCTCGGCGGGGAGGGCAGCAACGAACACTGACAGGCCATCCGGCAGGTTCTCCGGCGGGCGAAGCCGGTCCGATTCATCTATCGACAGGAAATAAAGTATCATGGGGAAATAAGGTTTCTCATGACGACGGAACAGGAGGCTCTTCTTGACCGAAACCCAGACCATCAGCGAACGCATCAGGGATCCGGCGCACCGCATCGACCTTATCGCCACCTTCATGATGTCCGTCGCCATCGTCTTTACTGCGTTCTGCGCCTACCAGTCCACCCGCTGGGGCGGCGTGCAGTCCATATCGTTCGCCAAGGCGACTACGGCGCGCATAGAGTCGAGCAAGGCCTCCAACGCCGGCTGGCAGCAGGTCGCCTATGACGCCAGCAGCCTGCTCAGCCTGGCGGAAGCATACGTCCGCGGAGAGGATGAGATTGTCGATGCCCTGGGGGAACGTTTCATCCGTGATGAATTCCTGCCTTTCGTCGAGGAATGGATAGACCTGGACCCGTTGAACAACCCTGACGCGGCTGCAACACCCTTCGATCTCGATGACTACAGGAACGAGAAATTGCTGCTCTCGGAGGAACTGGAAAACGAGGCGGAGGGATACATCAAGGAGGCCCGGGACGCCAACGAAACCAGCGACAATTACATCATGGCCACGGTCTTTTTCGCCCTGGTGATGTTCTTCGCCGGCATCAGCACCAAGATAGAGTTCCGTATGTTGCAGTGGGTGATACTGGTGTTCGCCGGCATCGGGCTCATCGCCGGCCTCCTGCGCATCCTGTCGCTGCCCTACTACTAAGCCGGACATCCAGACCCAGTTAAATCCACGTATAAACGGTTATTAGAAGGATACGGCAGCGAGCGCAGGGAGGGAGGCCCGGAAAACGTGGATACCCATGACCTGGTGATCATCGGCGGCGGCGCCGGCGGTTTCGCGGCCGCCATCCGCGCCGATGATCTGGGCAAGAAGACCGCCATCATCAATGACGGCCTGCCCCTGGGCGGCACCTGCGTCAACGTGGGCTGTGTCCCCTCCAAGAAACTGCTGTTCGCCGGCGAGGTGCTGCACGCCGCAGGCAGCCACGGTATCCCCGGCGTCGAGCTGGCTGTGAAGAATCTCGATTTCCAGCGGGTCGTCCGCGACGAGCTCTCCCTGGTGGAACGGATGCGCCGGGAGAAATACGAGGACGTGCCGGGGTTCCTCTCCCACGTGACCGTCATCGAGGCGCTGCCCGTATTCCCCACGCTGTCGGAGGCGCTGAAGATCGTGGCGCTGTCCTTCACCCGCGATATCGACCACCTGAGCTGCTGCATCTGAGCTGC
>JAJRYJ010000103.1 GCA_024275795.1 Actinomycetes bacterium
GGTGGGTGCTGCCTTAAATGTTCAGCAGCCTGCTTGAACAGGGGCCTGATGCTGGGCTGGATGTTGGCCGGATCGGTGGCGAACATCCATTCATCGTATATATCACGCCTGGCCCGGTCCCAGGCGGCATAAGTCGCCTCTTTCAGGTTATCCGGCAGATGCCTTGGCGTGGATTCATTGCAGGAGATCTTCTGCAGGCACAGCAGGGTGTTGCGCTCGATCTCATCCCCTGCCAGCGATACGAAGCGCAGCAGTAACCGTTCGCCCACCCGGGCACAGAAGAAGTGGCCGCGTTCAGACCCATGGGCGAGGCCTGAACCGGCCGCCCAGGGGAGGTCCTCGATTTCCCGGCGCCGCGCCTGCAGGGCACGCCTGAGCTCCTGCCGGTACTCCTCGCCCGAATGGGCAGTAGGGTCCTCACCGGCGGTCTCCAGTAGCGACGCATCCTCTTGCGCCAATCGATCGATCTCCTCCCGCGTTTCTGTAAAAACTATATCCTGGGTGACTCCGCCCGGAATCACCTCGCTCTCGATACCGATGGAAGCTGCCGCCTGGGCTAATTTACGACGGATGCGGCTCTCCAGCGCCAGCAACTGGTCCAGTTCCCTGTCGGGGAAGAAACAATATATATAGACGTCGTCATGGGGGCTGCCGATGCGGTCGATCCTGCCGTGGCGCTGCACCATGCGCATTGGGTTCCAGGGAAGATCATAGTTGATGATGTTGCGACACTGCTGCAGATTCACGCCCTCCGCCAGCACGTCGGTTGAAATCAGGATGTCGTACTTGTCATCCTGCAGCGCCGGCGGTGCCTGGGTGGAGCGGGGAGCGAAGCCAAAGACGGCTTTCTCGCGAGAGACGCCGTGCCGCAACGCCTGGCCGGCAACGGAAACAACGCGTCCGCGATAAGCGGCAAGACGCTCGTCACCGGCAATCACGTCCTCCAGATATTCCTGAATCCAGTCAACCGTATCAGCGAAGTAGGAGAAGATAATCAATTTGCGCTTGTCGACCTTGTCGCGCTCGCTGAGCCCATCTCGGTCCGCCGCTTCAAGTGTTTCCACCAGACCGTCAACCAGCTTCTTCAGTTTGGGGTCCCGTTCCCTGGTAATGGAACTTGCCTTCCGGTGAAAGCCCTTCAGAATCTCCAGGTCTGACCTGACGTCGGCCTGAAGCCTTTCGGCGTCATATTGCTCCACCGGCTCGGAGCCGGCCTCAAACAGGGCCTCGATTCTCTCCCATTCCTCGTCATTGTCGATATTGGTCCACTCCTGCAGCGCTTCGGGCGTGGGCACGTAACCCAGCCCAAGGGCCTCAAGGAACGCCTGGTGATTATCGATCATCGTTTCCAGAGTGCGGGCGAAGGCATGAACGGAAGACTCAAAGCGCTTGAGCAAACCCGTGCGAATCAGACCCACAAGCGCCAGCTGGGATTCGTCGGGAGTTGCGTGCCTCCTATATGCCGACGGGCAATAACGGGCCATGGTAAGCAGGGGTTCCTTCTCCTCGTCAGCGGGCGCCAGCGCTTCGCTCAACTCATCAAAGAAGCCGGGAAGTTTTTCGCTGAGGCTGTATTTCAGCGAGCGCACATGAGGGGTGGGGAACCGTACCGGTACTTCTTCACCGCCTGCTGTGCGGATATGCTCTCCCTCGTAATACCGCTTGACGAAGTGGCGCGTCCTTCTGACGGTGACGGAATCGAGCACGTCGAAGAGCATATCCGGCCTGAGCTCATCCGGGTCAGCCTGCTCGGCCTCACGAAAACGCTCTTTCAGCGAACGGATACCACGGTCGGCGAAGACGCCGTCGTGGCCGATGAACAGGGTGAGCAGATAATAAAGGTCCCAAAGCGAGTTATTCACCGGTGTTGCCGTAAGCAGCACCAGTTTTTTAGCCGGCTTGCCCATGAGCAGGCGCCTGAGCGCCTGGGCCCGCCTGGTGTCGGGGTTGCGGAAGGCCTGGGCCTCGTCTATCAACAACAGCGAGTATTCATTGGCTTTATTGCTCAGATAGGTACCTTCGCCGCCCAGTTGCCGCTCGTCTGACAACTGCTCATAACTCAGATTCTCGACATAGAGCTGGTAATCGTTGAGGAAGGTGCTCCACATACCGTCCCTGAGGGCCGCGGGGGAGATGAGCAGGGCGCGTTGCCGCTGCCCCCTGACCGTGTCCTTGAGCAGCTCGCCGGCGATGAAGGTCTTGCCCAGGCCCACGCCATCGGCGATGAGCACACCGTTGTAGAGATCCATGATACGGCGGGCACGCCAGACGCCGTCGTTCTGGAAGGTGGTAAGGTGGAAAGCCGCCTCAGCGCCGCCCTCCTCACTGAGCTCCCGGCCGTACATCTCCCAGAGGACACGCAGGTATATCAGATAGGGGTCATAATCCTGGAACCTGGCCCTGAAGATATCCGCCAGGTCGAACTCGCTGGCTTCGTCCCAGAGGTCGTCGAACCACTGCTTGACCTGACCCACCGGCGTAGGGTCATAGCGGCCGAGGTTGAGTTCGATGTTGGAGGTGATGCCGGCGGCGGTGAAGTTGCTGGAGCCGACGATAACACCTTCATCATCGCCGAAGATATAGGCCTTGCCGTGCATGAAACCTTTCTCATACCGCTTGACCTCGACCCTGCCGGACTCCAGCAGCCTGATGAGCCGGTCGATGGCCGCATCGGTCTCCGGCGCAAACCGGATGCGGTTGCGGTCGTGAATCAACCCCCTGTAATTAAGCTCGATGGCCTCGCCGACCAGCTTGCGCTCAAAGCCCTCTCCGCGGGGCTCACCGGGACGGCGTTCGGGGACGGCCGGCGGCGGCACGGGTTCGGCGCCCAGAAGAAGCCGCAGTCGGGGAATATCCTCCAGCCGGTCAGCAAGCAGGGAGAAGCCTTCGAGGTTGAAGTAGCCGGTGGCGATGGAGAGCTCCAGAGGCCGGCTGTAGTTCTCCTTAAGCCAGTCCAGATGCACGGAGAGCGCTGCCGCCAGGGTGTTACCGTCGCGGTTGTCGATGAATTCGGGCTTCAATGGCGTTCTAGAATCTCCAGATGACCCTCGATGGCGTCTTTCGCCATTTCCAGAGCCTCCTCGATCGTATCGCCCTGGGATGCACAGCCTGGCAATGTGGGGCATTCGACCCAATAGCCCCCGCCCTCAAGGGCGGGGTGAAGAATGACCTCGTAGTTTTTCCGCGCGACTTTGACCTTGTATTTTCTGTCCTTACGCATGCTCTCCATTTCACCCTTCATGTTCTCGATGATGTGACCCAGGAGTGATAATGCTCCAGCACCGCTTCCAGGCGCGGCCCGTATTCCCAGCCCTCGTGGAAGGTCTCGTAGACATGGCGCAGCTGCGGCTCGCTCAGGCCGTAAAGGTGGGCGACCACCGCGTCGAGCTCGTGGATCATGTCGTCCTTCTCCCCCGGTTCGAGCGGGCCGCACTCAACAGCCACGGCCTCGGCCCAGGCGGCGAAACGCTCGTCGGGGCAGGCGAGGCGGCCGGAGAGCGCCACCACCCTTTGCCAGAGGGGGTCGCTGCGGTCGGGGCGGGGGATGGGGAAGGGGTTGAGCACGTGATAGTTCAAATGTGTTTCAACGAAGCGACGAGCATACCAGTCGAGGGGGATGGAACATAGCAATCCAAGCAGAAAGGCTTGGTCACTCTCATTACCACCTGACCAGAGAAAATATGGTGCCTGGTTGCTGATAAAAACTTCCGGCGGAACGAGGGCGGCTCTGACAGTTCGCGTATCCGTAGCCCGACTTACATCCCTGAAAGCCACCCGCGGCGCCATGCATGGCAGGGTCTCCTCATCGGCAAACCACTCGGGCGAGTGGTCCGCCACCAGCTCGGAAAACGGTGAGCGCCGGTTATTCCTGCTCCTGACGCGCTTGTCGCGCAGGTACGGCAGCATCACCTCCGGGTCGGCCCAGCCGTAATAGACGCCGCGGTCGTTCTCCCAGATATCGAAGGACTCGCCCTTGTAGACCGGCCAGAAGCCATCGGCTGATCTGTCAGATGAAAGGTCAATCAGTTTCTTATCATTTGTAGCATGAAGCTCCGTATGGGGCCGCGCCCGCCATTGCCCCTTTTCATACAGGTCAAGCCGTGGCGCCTTTCTGAGCTGCATGAACACTTCCGCTGACTCATCGCTGGGCAGCAGCGGCAGTGCCGCCGTGTCCGTCCAGGAGAGGACGCCTTCAAGCGGGAATTCCACCGGTGACTTGGCGGCACCTGCCCTGAACCGCTCCAGGCTGCTGAAAGGCCCGCGGACTGGAACAGGCTTCTCCCAGTGGGTAGGGGCTCTCTGAAGTGAATTCAAGGATATCGTATACCGCGGTTCAGCTTCATCAAAAACCCAGCCAGCTGTGTTTAATAAGAAAGTTATATCTTCAACGAGGCCCTCATGGAACACTGTCTGACGAAACAGCGAAGACCCCTTCACGCTCCATACCGAACGCGGCAGCACCACGCCTACGTAACCACCATCAACATTGGCCAGCTGCCAGAAACGCCAGCAGAAGGCCTTGTAGAGATCGGGATCACCGGTGCCCATGCCCGGGTATGGACCGGAGGTGAGCAGCTTGCGAAATGTTTCGGCCTCCTCCACCTCGCGCTCGTACTGTTCAACCAGATCGGGCCGCTCCCTGCGGAAGCGTTTCTTGATCTTTTCCTGTTCCCTCTGGGGCAATGCCTGAAAGCCCGTGATATAGCGGCTCCAGAAGTCATCTTCCTCCAGGGTTGCCTCCTCCCATGGCGGGTTGCCGATAATCACGTCGAAACCGATCCGCTCGCGCAGGAATACCTCGGGGAAGGCGATGGGAAAATGGAAGGGCGGGCTATCACGAAGCAGTTCCCTCGCTTCAGCCAGACGAACTTGCCTTGTTTTTTCATCCTCCAGATCTGCGAGCGTAGGTTCGTAACCCATCTCCGGCAATCTTGAAGCAGTGAGAATATCAAGGATGACTTCCTTGTCGCTGATGGTTCGGCGAGCAGCCAACAGCACTTCACGCGCCTCGGCTATCTGGCTGGCATCGGCGTCTGACAGTCTTGCCAAACGTTCCATTTCCTCTTGAACAGGAGCCAGAAACTGTCCGCTAAGTTCTGCCTCAAAACTTCCCTGGTCACTTCCGAGCAGTTCAGCGACTTCCTCCATGGTGGCAATCCCCACCAGCGAATTGCCGCAGACGATGTTGTGGTCGAGGAACGACAGCGGCAGGCCCGGCACAAAGGTATGTATCCAGAGGGAGAGGCGGGCCAGTTGCGCCGCCACGGGGTTGATATCCACCCCGTACACGCAGCGGCGGGCTATCTGCCGCCTGAGCAGTTGGTCATTATCGATGTCGATACCTTCGGCTGAGCCGCCCGCCGCCTCGATTTCCCTGACGGCGCTGGCCCTGAGCCGCTTGAGTTCCGAAACCACGTCGGGCAGCGGCCGCGACACCAGGTAACGGCTGAGGCGGCGCTCTATCCTGTCCACGGCGGCCACCAGGAAATGGCCGGAGCCCATGGCGATATCCGCCACGCGGAAATCGAAGAACGCTTTTGCCGCCGGGCGGTCATCCATTCCGTCGAGGCGCTTGATATGCTCGTCGAGCGCCGGTTCCAAAGAGTGGTCCAGCAGGTGTTCCACGGCGAAGGCCTTGGTGTAATAGCTGCCGGTGGATTTGCGCTTGCCGCTGATATCGTGCAGGTAGAACTCCCCCGCCGTGATTTCGGCATCTTCCCCCTCTGCAACCGGCACATAGAAACCGTCTCTGTCGATTGCCAGGGGCGTCTGGGCCACTGAAAGCTCACTTTCCAGCAGTCCCTCGTAGATGGTGCCGAACTCCCTGACCCCCAGGCTGCGGAAATCCACCGGGCCCGCGCCTTCGGGGGTCTCGTCCACCAGCAGGCAGGTGAGGGCGCGGGCGAAGCTCGAATTGGGGAGCTGGATGCCGGCGATGAGGGCGCCTGTGGGCGAAACCTCCGGGTCGGCCGCGAAGAGGCCGCCGTTGTAGGCGGGCA
>JAJRYJ010000104.1 GCA_024275795.1 Actinomycetes bacterium
ATCACCGTGAAGGGCTCCAGCCGCACCTCAGGCGCCAGCACGCTGCCGGCGCCGATGACGCAGCGGTCGCCGACGATGGCCCGGTCCTGGATCTGCACGTCGTCGCGCACGTGGGCGCCGCTGCCGATGATGCCGCCCAGCACCTTGGCGCCGGCCCCGGTCTGGGCCGCCTTCCACTTGATGACGCCCTCCAGGGAGGCGCCGTCCTCGATGACGCTCTGGTCGCCGATGACCAGCGGGCCGATCAGGTTGACGTTCTCGCCTACCCTGCAGTTGTCGCCCAGCAGGATCGGAGCCGTCAGCTTCACCGAGCCGGGGATCTCGGTACCCTTGCCGACGAAGATGCCCGGCTGCCGCTCCTCGCCCGGCACCTCCACGTCCACCTTGCCCGTGAGCGCGTCGAAGTTGCCGATGCGGTACTGCTCCAGACTGCCGACGTCGTTCCAGTAGCTGTCGATCTCGAAGCCATAGAAGGGGATGTCGCGCTTGATGAAATCGGGGAACATCTGCTTGCCGAAATCGTAAAAGGTATCTTTGGGGATGTGGTCGAACACCGCCGGTTCGAAGATATAGATGCCGCAGTTGCAGAGGTTGCTCAGCTCCTCCCCCGGCTCCGGCTTCTCCTGGAAGCCGAGGATGCGGTTGTCCCGGTCGAGGATGACCACGCCGAACTTGCTGGGGTCGTCCACCTTCTTCAGCGCCAGCGAGGCGATGCCGCCGGCGCGCTTGTGCTGCTCTATCAGCTTCCCCAGGTCGATGTCCGTGAGCGCGTCGCCGCTGATGATGAGGAAGGTGCCGTCATCGAAGAACTTCTGTACCTTCTTGACGCCGCCGGCCGTGCCCTTGAGTTCGCTCTCCAGCGAGTAGCGCAGGTCGATACCCAGCCGCTGCCCCTTGCCGAAATAGTTGGTGATGGCGTGGGGATGGTAGTGCAGGTTGGCGACGGCCTCGTTGATGCCGTGGCGCTTCAGCAGCCTGAGGATATGGTACATCACCGGGCGGTTGACGATGGGCGCCATGGGCTTCGATATGGACCCCGTCAGGGGCCTCAAGCGCGTGCCCAGACCCGCTGCCAGCACCATCGCTTTCAATCTTTTCCCTTCTTCGCCTCGGCCAGGCTCTCGCTGTATGGCTCCCGGTGAACGCCCACCTCGGTGATGATGGCGGTGACGTTCTCGTGGGGCGTGACGTCGAAGGCCGGGTTGCAGACGCCAATGGCGTCGGGTGCGCACTGGCTGCCGCCGAAATGGGTCACCTCCGCCGGGTCGCGCTCCTCGATGGGGATGCCGCCGCCGTCCGGGATATCAAGGTCGACCGTCGAAGTGGGCGCCGCCACGTAGAAGGGCACGTCGTGGGCCTTCGCCAGCACCGAGACCGTGTAGGTGCCTATCTTGTTGGCCACGTCGCCGTTGGCGGCGATGCGGTCCGAGCCCACCACCACCGCGTCGATCTCGCCCTTCCTGAAGAAATATCCCGACATGTTGTCGGTTATCAGGGAACAGGGAATGCCTTCCTGCTGCAGCTCCCAGGCGGTGAGCCTGGCCCCCTGGAGGAAAGGCCGGGTCTCATCGGCATAGACATGGATGGCAGGGTCGCGCTTGAACACGGAGCGGATGACCCCCAGGGCCGTGCCGTAGCCGCCAGTGGCCAGGGCGCCGGCGTTGCAGTGGGTGAGGATACGCGCACCCCGGGGGAACAGCGGCGCCGCGTGCTCGCCGATGGCCTCGCACATGGCGATGTCCTCTTCCAGTATCTGCTGGGAGCGCTCGCGCATGCGGGCACGGATATCATCCGGGTCCCCCGGCTCGCCATAGATCTTGCGCTGCTCATCCAGGGCCCAGCCCAGGTTGTAGGCCGTAGGTCTGGTCTCGAACAGCCCCGCGGCCGCCTCTTCCAGGTCCCGCTTGAGGCCCTCGTAGTCGTCGGCGCCGGACTGCTGCGCGGCCAGGGCCATGCCCATGGCGGTGGCGACGCCGATGGCCGGCGCGCCGCGGATGACCATGGTCCTGATGGAGTCACCCACCTCCTGCCAGGTCCTGTGATGGATATATTCTTCCTTGAGCGGCAGGACCCGCTGGTCGATCATCACGACTTCGTCCCCCTGCCACTCGATGGTCTTCACCCTGTAGTTGCTCTCGGTCATCTGCCGCTCCCACTCGTCTCATTTCCACGTCCCGCCTGCGCCGTGCCCCCGGATGAATTCGCTGCCGGCTCAGGTCCCCTCGTCCCAGGAAGCCAGGTATTTCTCCTGCTCCGCCGTGAGCCGGTCGATCTCGATACCCATGGTCCTGAGCTTCAGTTCGGCGATATGCTCATCGATGTCCCGGGGGACCGAATAAACCTTGTTCTCGAGGGAATCGGCGTTCTTGACGATGTATTCCGCCGCCAGCGCCTGGTTGGCGAAGCTCATGTCCATCACCTGGCCGGGATGGCCCTCTGCCGCCGACAGGTTCACCAGCCGCCCCTCCGCCAGCAGGTAGAGCACGCGGCCGTCCGGCAGCGTGAACTCCTCCATGAAGTCCCGCACCGTACGCCGCGCCGTTGTCATCTTCTCCAGCGCCGGGATGTCGATCTCGACGTTGAAGTGGCCGGTGTTGGCGATGATGGCGCCGTCCTTCATCAGCTCCATGTGCTCGCCGCGGATGACGTGCTTGTCGCCGGTAGCGGTGATGAACAGGTCGCCGTAGGTGGCCGCCTCCGCCAGCGGTTTCACCTGGTAGCCATCCATCACGGCCTCCAGCGCCCGCAGCGGGTCCACCTCGACGATGGTGACCCGGGCGCCCATGCCGTCGGCGCGCATGGCGACGCCGCGGCCGCACCAGCCGTAGCCGCCGATGACCACGTCCAGGCCCGCCAGCAGCATGTTGGTGGCCCTGATGATGCCGTCGATGGTGGACTGGCCCGTGCCGTAACGGTTGTCAAAAAGATGTTTTGTATTGGCTTCGTTCACCGCCACCACCGGGAACTTGAGCACGCCGTCCGCCTCCATGCTGCGCAGGCGGATGACGCCGGTGGTGGTCTCCTCCGTGCCCGCCAGCACCTCATCCAGCTGGTCGGGGCGCTCGGCATGCAGCACGCCGATGACATCGGCGCCGTCGTCCATGGTTATCTGGGGATGGTGGTCCACGGCGGTGGTGATATGCCGGTAATAGGTGTCGTTGTCCTCGCCCTTGATGGCGTAGGTGCTGATGCCGTACTCCACGGCCAGCGCCGCCGCCACGTCGTCCTGGGTGCTCAGGGGGTTGGAGGCGCAGAGCACCACGTCGGCGCCGCCGGCCTTGAGCGTACGCACCAGGTTGGCGGTCTCGGTGGTGACGTGCAGGCAGGCGGAGATGCGCCTGCCCTCAAGTGGCTTCTCCTTCTCGAAGCGCTCGCGGATGGAGGCCAGCACCGCCATGCGCTTGTCGATCAGCTCTATCTTCACCTTTCCCTGTTCCGCCAGGGACAGGTCTTTCACGTCGTTGGCAACTGCTTGCGTCAAGATATTCTCCTTATTGCTGATTTGGTTTGTCATGTATCGCCGGAGGGATGGTGAGCCGCTCTGGAGCCCTCAGCGACGGGCGCGGTTAAGTATACTAAATGCGTGAGGCTGAGGGTAGAAGGCTCAGGCCAGCTCGCGCTTGAGGTCCTCGATGCGGTCCACCGGCGAAGGGTCCACGCCGTTGAGGACGGCCATGTAGAGGGAGACGTAATCACCCAGGTGGATGACGGAGAACAGCCGCGCCAGCCGGCTCTCGCCCCTGGTGCCGACCTCCATCACCTCACCGGTGAAATCACGCAACAGCGCTGCGGTGATGCGCATGCGCTTATGGTTCTGCGGGTGCAGCTCCCGGTCTTTCAGGTAGACGACCCGGAACCTGTCCAGCATGTCTTCCGGGAACCGCCAGCCGACGATCTCGTTGTGGTTGAGCTCAGGGAACTCGTTGGCGAAGCAGACGTTCTTGGCGTTCTCGTTTATCTGGCATTTCCAGCGCCGCGCCGCCACGTCCGTGAGCTCGCAGCCGTAGACCGCCGGCACGCCGCCGGCGAGCTTCGCCGCCAGCTGTTTTGCAGGATTGTCCTCCGTGGGGACCTCGGGGCCGAGGCCGCCGCCCAGCTCCCGCATCACGGAGACCGCCTCGCGCACGTCCGCCTCCAGGGCCTCCACCAGGCCCAGACTCTCGAGACACGAGGCGATCGGTATGGAAAGGTATCCCATGGCCGCACGCGGCTGCATGCCCGCCGGCACCCGGATCAGCGGCAGCCCCTCGGCGGCAGCGATCTCGGACACCCTGCCGCCGGAACTGATGCAGACGGTGTGGCAGCCGCGCTCCAGCGCCTGCCCGAGGCAGGACAGCGATTCCTCCGTGTTCCCGGAATAGCTGACGATGAACACCAGGCTACGGCTGTCGATCCAGTGAGGCAGGCTGTAGCCGCGAACGGTCACCAGGGGGCTGGGCAGGGAGCCGTCGTAGGCGTTGGCCACCAGGTCGCTGCCGATGGCGGAGCCGCCCATGCCGGCGACGGCGATGCCGCCCACCTCGCCGCCGGCGTCGTCGATGACATCGGCCCCGGCGGCGTAGGCCTCCTGCAGCTGGTCCGGCAGGCCCGCCGCCATGGCGAAATGATCCTGCCCGTCCAGGGAGGCGATCTTCTGGATATCGTCGAGTTCTTGCATGAAATTTTCAGTGCGCCGGTGCCGGCGCTCGCTCCAATCTTCCGGGGCGCCGCCTGCTCCTACTCCAGGTTTGCCGCCACGGACGGGAAACGCTCCAGCTTGGACAGTATCAGTTTCTGTATCTCGTCGCGGCGCTCCGGGGTCCGGGCCTCGCAGCGCACAACCACCACCGGCGAGGTGTTGGACGCCCGCACCAGCCCCCAGCCGTCGGGGAAAACCACGCGCACGCCGTCGATGTCGATAATCTCGTTATCCTGCGCGAACTCCTGCTTGACCGCCTCGACGATCTCGAACTTCTCCTCCTCGCTGGACTCGATGCGCATCTCCGGTGTGGCGTAATACCTGGGCACATCGGCCAGCAGCTGCGAGAGCTTGCGCCCCTGGCGCGATACGAACTCCACCAGGCGGCAGGCGGCGTAGATGGCATCATCGTAGCCGAAATAACGGTCGGCGAAATAGATATGGCCGCTCATCTCGCCCGCCAGCAGCGCCTTCTCCTCACGGATCTTGGCCTCGATCAGCGAGTGCCCCGTCTTCCACATCAACGGCACGCCGCCGTGGGCCTCGATATCCTCGATCAGCGCCTGGGAGCACTTGACCTCGAAGATGATGGTGCCGCCGGGGTTGCTCTCGAGGATGTCCCGGGAGAAGAGGATCATCAGCTGGTCGCCCCAGATGATGGCGCCGTCGTCGGCTACGGCGCCGATGCGGTCGGCGTCGCCGTCGAAGGAGATGCCCATGTCGGCGCCCTCCTCACCCACCAGGCGCCGCAGGTCCTCCAGGTTGTCGGGCACCGTGGGGTCGGGGAAATGGTTGGGAAAGTTGCCGTCCAGGTCGCAGTAGAGCTCCACCACCTGGCAGCCGATGCGCCGCAGCAGCTCCGGGGCCACCTTGCCGCCGACGCCGTTGCCGGCGTCCACGACCACCTTCAGCTGCCTTTCGATGTTGATGTCTCCGGCGATATGGTCCATATAGGCCGGTATCGGGTCAGCCTCGGAGCGTTTGCCCTCGCCGGAGGCGAACTCGCCCGCGTCGATGATGGCCTTGAGCTTCTGGATCTCCTCGCCATAGATGGTGCCGTGGCCGCGGCAGAGCTTGAAACCGTTGTACTGGGGAGGGTTGTGGCTGCCCGTTATCATCACGCCCGCCTGCTTGCCGTATTCGTGCAGGGCGAAATAGAAGCAGGGCGTGGGCAGCTCGCCCACGTCGATGACATCGACGCCCGTGGAGCGGATGCCGCGGGTGAGGGCGTCACGGTAGGGCGCGGAACTGGGGCGGTTGTCCCTGCCCACCAGCGCCTCCGTCAGGCCGAAGGAGCGCACGTAGGTGCCGTAGCTCCTGCCCAGCAGCTCCACCGTCGCCTCGTCCAGGTCCTCGCCCACCAGTCCGCGCACGTCGTACTCGCGGAAGATCTGCGGATTGACACTGTCTGTCATTTATCCTCCCATGAATCGCTGTCGCCTACAGGCCGAGGCCGGAACCAGTCCGGCGACTCTCATGACCGCTCCCCTGTATCATGACGGTCTTCCATTCTGCGGGCAGGCCTCACAGCAGCGACACTTTCCACACGCCATCCTCCTTGATCATGGTGATGGTCTCCTCCTGCGTGAGCTCCTCGCCCCCGACCTTGCCCGAGATGGAGAACTTGACTTCGGCCGTGTCGCCGTCGATATTCTCCTCGATGGTCTCGAACTTCGTTATCTCCACTTCCTGGGGATTGGCCTCCAGCGTCTGCCTGCAGGCCTCCACCGGATCCATCTCCGTCCCCGTAGCCATGGAGAAGAGGCCCTTGCTCTCTTCGGTCAGCAGGTTGATGATCTTCTCGCAGTCGTTGTCGGCCTGGGCATAGGTGAATTCCTCGAGCGCGGCGGATGGGCTTTCGCCGCCGCAGCCCAGCGCCGGCACGACCAGCAGCACCAGTATCGCTGTCACCACCAGCAACCTCTTCACCATGTCGGGCTCCTCTCTCGGGATGATTGTCCGGACGAACCTGCGTGCTTCCTAGAAACTGATCTTCCAGTCGCCGTCCTCCCGGACCAGCTCCACCGACGACTCGCTCACCTCGGACGCATCGTCCGGGGCGCCGGGCAGGACGACCCTGGCCTTGAACTTGACCGTGGCCGTGTCGCCGTCGATGGTTTCCTCGACCACCTCGTAGTCCTCCAGACTGGAACCCTCGGTCCAGACGGCCTCCAGGCCGCTGACGAACTCGTCCTTCGGCTGCGAATCCTGGTAGGAGGTGGATGTCATGTCGTAGATCCTCTCGAAATCATGGTCGTTGAGCGCACTTATGTAGTCGTCCACGACCATGCCGGGGCTGTCGCCGCCGCCGCAACCCGCGGCCAGGGCCGCCGCCAGCACCATCACGGTTATGACCGCCGCGCCCAGCATGCTCTTCGCTTTCATCGTGTCCCGTCCTTTCATGAAACTGCAGCCGGACCCGGCTGGTGCCCGGGCACGGCTGTCTGCGTTACCGCCTTCCGCCACCGAGCTTCGATCTTACCAGCGCCGCCCCTCTCGAGAGGACAAGGCGGGGGCCGCCGGCACGCAGATGGAACCTGAGCCTACCCATGTAATGGGAAAGGCCCCGCTTCTCGCCCGGCGGCAGCCACATCCGGAAGTCCGCCGCCCCCGGGGGGGC
>JAJRYJ010000105.1 GCA_024275795.1 Actinomycetes bacterium
GGTGGCGACGCCGGCCGAGAGGCTGTTCTCCTGCCATCCACCCTGGGTCACAGGCAGCGTGCCAGGAGGCAGCGGTCCGCCGGCGGCGGGATCAAACGCAGCTTCGAGGCTCGCAGCGACAGCCGGGCCCGCGGCCATGTCAGCCGCAACCAGGTTGTCGGAGGTTGTGTCGTTCAGGTCATACTCCAGTCCGCAGTAGCCGACCAGTGAACCGGTCATCGGGATACGGCGGATCTCTGCACCGGTCTTGACATCCATCTGGTACAGATCAGCGGAGTCGGACGTGCCGGACAGGGCGCCTACGGCGTAGATGCTCTGCCTGTCGTTGGACGGTACCGCACCGTGGATCTCCCACAGCATGCCCAGGCCAGCCTGCAGGCCGTCGGGGGCGCGCGTCACGGGGACATAATCAACGATGTTCATGGTTGCTACGTCGATGATAGCGACGTTGCTGTCATCACCATTGGCGACATACAGCAGCTGGTCGCTGACGCCGAGGCTGGCAGACGGAGCCTGATCGCAACCGCTGCCGTACGCCCCTCCACAACCATAGGCACCGTAAGCAGCGTCTGCCGCATCGGACATGCCGCCCGTTGCGATGGCAAACGCCAGGATAAGAACAAGCGGCACGGCTAGCAAGATAAACTGCCACTTGTTTTCACTTATGGCAACCTTCATTCCTTCACCCTCTTTCGTAGTTTACACATACGCCTCTCCGTCGAGAGGCAGGGTCTGGGTATTGCTTTCGTTACCTGCCCTCCGGCTGGTAACCAGAAGTCCCTGGTATATGAACTTCACCTCCTTATACCCATTTGGATCGAGCGTTTTTTCCGAGCCGGAGTTCATGAGTGAGAGGTACACAGTCAAGGGGTCATCTGCTGAGAGGAGGAAGGGCCGCCACTACTCTCCGGCGGCCGTCTCAGGTGCCCGATTAACAACCTACCACTTTCCCAATCCCCCTAGGATCGGCTTTCACGCTCAATACACGATTGAATTGCAATCAGTCTACTCCGATTTCCGATTTTTACATGATGTTTTTTAACTATTTTTAACCGATTCCATAATATTTTTTACTTATTTTATCAGGGAAACCCCCTAGTGGAAAAAAAATTACAAACCCCTCCGGGTATTTTTTATCGTGTCGAGGGCGTGACGAAAATCCGCTGGAAAAGAGGCGCGGCCCCGCTCTGCGGGGCCGCGCCCAATGCGCTTCAGTAACCTCAATATGTGAAGTGGCGGGCCTGCTCTAATACTTGGTGTCCGCCGGGGCTCCCGGGTCTACGGTCTGCGTAGGGCCCGTCGCTCCCCCTTCCGCAGGCTCCTCCTCCGGAGGTTCATAGCCTTCGGCATATTCGATGTCATAGGTATCCCAGAGCTCTGCGGAGTATTCCTTCCAGCGTTCAGAGAACTTCTGGTTGCGCAGGAAGAAGGTCAACTCATCCTTCAGATCATCGAACGTCTGGTTCGACTCGGGAAGGATTATCTCGACCTTGACGATGGACCAGCCGGACCCGTTCTGGAAAAGCTGTGAGACCTGGTTGTAGGAAAGCCCGAACGCCGCATCAGCCACGTTCTCCGGCAGGCTCTTGCGATCAACCAGGCCGATGAGCCCACCCTTCTGGGCCGTGGCTCCGTCGATGGATACCTCCATGGCCACCGCGGAGAACTCCTCGCCGGCGCTGATCCTGGCGAGGGCGGCGGCGGCCTCATCCTCGGTAGCCGTGGTGATTATCCGCACCTGCCGCTGTTCCGGGTGTATGTACTTCGCCTTGTTCTGTTCGTAGAAGGCCTGGACCTCCTCTTCGGAGATGGTCGTCTCCTCGTGGAACGAATCGAGCATCTTCTGATGCAGCAGGTCCCGCTCGATCTCCGCCCGCAATTCGTCGACACTGATGCCGTCGTTGGCGAATGCCTCCTCCATCTTCTCCACGTCACCCAGGTACTTGTCCTCTACATAGATAGTCAGCGATTCCTCGATCTCATCGGCGGTGACGCTTACGCCCCGCTCCTCCGCCTCCTGCCTTTCCATCTCCTCACTCACCAGCTGCTTGGTCACATTGCCGCGGTAATCGATGAATTCCTGGCTCTCCCTGTCCTCCGGCACCTCATTCGGATAGAGGACCGCTGTGACGTCGATCCTGTGCTGAACCTCATCCTTGGTGATGATCGCTCCGTTGACCGAGGCGGCGGCGTCATCCGGGAGCCCGCAACCCGCAGTAGACACCGCGATCGCCGCTGCAGCCAGGACGCCCGCCACGAGAATCATTGACTTCCTCAACATCACAAACCTTTCTCCTGTTGTATACATAAGTAATTGCCATTATAGCCAAAGCGCATCATTTGCCCAACTCACGCCGCCGTGGCGCCGCCGCCGCTCCAGACCCCGGAGAGGCCCATGCACCTTGTGCTATACTTGTTCAAGAGAATCGACCACGTACTTTATCGCAGACATCGAGGCAGGACTCCACCAGGGAAGAAGCGGTGACAAACTCTTCAAGCAGTCAGGCCCGCCGATGCGCATGAACAAGTCAAACCCAAAGGAGCAGGCAGCTATGGCAGACCATGAACGGATAACAGGGAACCACCCCGGACACAAGCAGGGCCGGACCGGCGGCCTTGTGCTGCTGATCGTCGTGCCGCTGCTGCTTCTAGCAGCCATGCCCCTGTTGACCGGCTGCTCCGATGACTCGGGCAAGGACACCGCCACGGCCACCAGCACCACGGCCGAAAAGGTGACCCTCAAGGAAAAGGACCCGGTGACGGAGGAGGCGGTCACCAAGATGGTCACGCGCAAGGTGGGCGAGATAGACTACGCAGGCGACCCGATCATCCGTTACATCAACATCACCCCCGAGGGTAACGGCAAGTTCGTCGACATCGGCGTCGGCCGCCCGCCCTCGTGCCACCCGGGTCAGGTAGTCGGATACATCGCCGAGATGTCGCAGGGGTTCATGAGCTCCCTCTTCCTCTACCCGGACGTCGCCAAGGTCAAGGTGACCCTCTTCGGCACCACCGACGCCAGGGAGGACAAGGACGTGATGGCCGGTTACGCGGTGATGACCAAGGCCGATGCCGAAGCCATCGATGACTGGTTCGCCTTCACCGAGAACACCATCGGCGAGATGGCGACCGAGTACTGGGTTGAGCCGAACATCTACGCCAACTGGCAGAAGTACGGCAGCACCGCCATCACCGATCCCGCCCTGCTGGAGCAGGCGAACCAGTAGGGTCGCACGCAGGATAATCCCCTGTCGGCGGGTTTATGAAAACCCTTGATTGGGTTAAGATACGGGACGGCAACTGAAGACCGTCCCGTCAACCCGTCAAAGGAGCTCCCAGGGTGTATTTCCCCTCTTACAGGATGCGGCGCCTGAGGACATCGCCGCAGATGCGCGAGCTTGTCCGCGAGACCGACCTGCTGCCCGACCGCCTGATATATCCGCTTTTCGTCAGTCACGGCGAGAACGTGCGCAACGAGATAGGTTCCATGCCGGGCTGTTACCAGCTCTCCATCAACCACCTGGTGGAAGAGGCCGGGGAGGTGGCGGCGCTGGGCATTCCCGCGGTGGTGCTGTTCGGAATCCCGGCGGAGAAGGACGAGGCCGGCTCCGGAGCTTACGATGAAGAGGGAGTCGTGCAGCTGGCGATCACGGCGCTCAAGGAGAGCCTGCCCCAGCTGCTGGTGATAACGGACGTCTGCCTCTGCGAATACACCAGCCACGGCCACTGCGGCATCATCAGGGACGACTACGTCGACAACGACGTCACCCTGGAGATGCTGGCGCGCATGGCCGTCTCCCACGCCGAGGCCGGGGCCGACATCGTCGCCCCCTCGGACATGATGGACGGCCGCGTGGCGGCCATCCGCTCGGCGCTGGACAGCGAGGGCTTCATCAACACGCCGATCATGTCCTATTCCTCCAAGTTCGCCTCGGCTTTCTTCGGCCCCTTCCGCGAAGCGGCGGAATCGACGCCCGAGTTCGGCGACCGCAAGTCCTACCAGATGGACCCGCGCAACGGCGACGAGGCCGTGCGCGAGACGCTGCTGGACCTGGAGGAGGGCGCCGACATCGTCATGGTCAAGCCGGCGCTGCCCTACCTGGACATCATCCACCGTATCAAGCAGGAGACGCGTTTCCCTCTGGCCGCCTACAACGTCAGCGGCGAGTATTCCATGCTCAAGGCGGCGGCCGCCAACGGCTGGCTGGACGAGCGCAGGGCCGTGCTGGAGGCGCTGACATCCATCCGCCGCGCCGGCGCCGACATGATCATCACCTACCACGCCAAGGACGCTGCCGCCTGGCTCAAGGAGTAAGCCATGGAGACTTCCAGATCCGAGGAACTTTACCGCCGGGCCGTCGAGCTGCTGCCCGGGGGCGTCAACAGCCCCGTGCGCGCCATGCGCTCAGTGGGCAGGGATCCGCTGTTCATCGCCCGCGGCGAGGGCAGCCGCATGTTCGATGTTGACGGCAACGACTATATAGATTACGTGGGCTCCTGGGGACCGCTGATCCTCGGCCACGGCCATACCGCCGTGCGCGAGGCGCTGGAGAAGGCCCTGGCGGACGGCACCAGCTTCGGGGCGCCCAGCCCCCTGGAGGTGGAGCTGGCGCGCCGGGTGGTGGAGGCGGTGCCCTCCATCGAGATGGTGCGCATGGTCAACTCCGGGACCGAGGCCACCATGAGCGCCCTCAGGGTGGCCCGCGGCTTTACCGGCCGCGACAGGATAGTCAAGTTCGTCGGCTGCTACCACGGGGCCGTCGACAGCCTGCTGGTGCAGGCCGGCTCCGGCGTCGCCACCCTCTCCCTGCCTGACAGCCCCGGCGTCACCGCCGGCACCTCCGCCGATACGCTGCTGGCGCGCTTCAACGACCTGGAGGGCGTCAAGGAGCTCATGGCGGCGGAGGGCGAACAGGTGGCCGCCATCATCGTCGAGCCGGTGGCCGGCAACATGGGCACGGTGCCGCCGGCGGCGGGTTTCCTCGAGGGGCTGCGGGAGCTGGCGGACGCCAGCGGCGCCGTACTGATCTTCGACGAGGTGATGAGCGGCTTCCGGGTGGCCTACGGCGGCGCCCAGGAACGCTATGGCGTCAGCCCCGACCTCACCTGCCTGGGCAAGATAATCGGCGGCGGCCTGCCCGTGGGCGCCTTCGGCGGACGGCGCGAGATCATGGAGACCGTCGCCCCCGCCGGCGACACCTACCAGGCGGGAACGCTCTCGGGCAACCCCCTGGCCATGGCCGCCGGCAGCGCCACCCTGGCGGAGCTGGCCAGGCCGGGAGCCTACGACGAGCTCGAGCGCAGGGGCGCCGCCGTCGAGGCCGCCATGAGAGAGATAATGGCAGCTTCGGAGCGGCCGCTCTGCTTCAACCGCGTGGGGGCGATGATGACGCTGTTCTTCAACGCCGGGCCGGTGACGGACTTCGATACCGCCAAGGCCAGCGACACCGACGCCTACGCGGACTATTTCAGGCACATGCTGGAGCGCGGCGTCTACCTGGCGCCCTCCCAGTTCGAGGCCGCCTTCGTCTCCCTGGCCCACAGCGACGAGGACCTGGAGAGGACAGCGGCGGCGGCGGCCGGGTTCCTCGAGGGCTGACAGCGGAGCCGGCCCATGACCCCATGAGTCAGTCCAGGCGAAACGAGTCGATTCCCGAGGCCACGGTGCCGAGGCTCTCCCAGTACCTGCGCAAGCTGCAGCAGCTGCAGGCACGCGGCGCGGAGACCGTATCCTCCCGCCAGCTGGCGGACGCCGTGGGCACCAACCCGGCCCAGATACGCAAGGACCTCTCCTACTTCGGCGAATTCGGCACGCGGGGCGTGGGCTATGACGTGAACCTGCTGGTAGGCGAGCTGCGCAAACAGCTGGGCCTGGACCGTTCCTGGAACGTGATCATCATCGGCTCGGGGAAGCTGGGCACCGCCCTGGCACTCTACCGCGGCTTCGAGAAACAGGGCTTCAACCTTGTGGGCATGTTCGACACCGATGAACGCGTCATCGGCAGGGACCGCGGCGCCGGCCCGGTGCTGTCCATCGACGAGCTGGAGAGCTTCATCGAGGCCAATGATGTCCATATCGCCATCATCACCACCCCGGCGGAGGCGGCCCAGCCGCTGATCGACCGGGTGGTGGCCGCCGGCGTCCCCTCGGTGCTCAATTTCGCGCCCATCAGGGCGTCCGCCGGGGAGCCGGTCATCCTCAGGCAGGTCGACCTTTCCACGGAGCTGATGACCCTGTCTTTCTACCTGGACAAGGACTAGGGGCGGCGCATGGCCCCGGACAGGAGCATCGCGGCCGCAACGCTTGATACCATCAAGAGGGAGATCGGAGCCGACAGCCCCCTGTTCCGCGAGCGCCTGAAACCATGGCCTGTCGACGCAGGCGGCGGTGACCACGCCGAAATCATCGGCTATTCCGACATCTTCAAGGCGGCCTGCGACAGTGCAGTCCCCCATGAGAGCGATTACATTTTCGCCCTGGAATATATTTTCGAGGGCTACCTGCTGCATTACGCGACCAGCAGGCTGCTTGAAGCTTCCGGGGATGACTTCCACCTGCTCGCCGGAGATTACATGTATGCACGCGGACTCAACCACACCGCGGCCATCGGCGACCTCTTCTGCATCAGGATCCTGGCGGAGCTGGTGGAGCTCTGTTCCTACCTCCATTGCGAGGACCCGGACAGGCGGCTGGTGCTGAAGGCATGGTCCGTCGTCTCCCTCTGCCTTGCGGACCGGGCGCTGGGGGAGGAGCGCTGCGATCGTGACTGCGGGCCTGCCTTCGAGCAGTTCACCGGCGGCGCCTGGGGTTCACCCGTCGCCGCCGACGGCCTGGACGGCCTGCTCGAGCGCCAGCTTGCCGCAAGGAACACCCGGCGGCGCAGGGAGATAGCGCAGATGCTGGAAAAGATATACGCTGGTGACATCCGGGATCCGGAGGCCTGATGGCGATAGATGACATGAGACAATACATGGAGCAGTTGCGCCGCCGCGGCGAGCTGGTCGAGATCGACGTGGCGGTGGACCCGGAGCTGGAAGTATCGGAGATAACCGACCGGGTGAGCAAGGCCCACGGACCGGCGTTGCTGTTCCGCAACCCGGCCGGCTCGGACATCCCCATCCTCATCAACCAGTACGGCGGCATGAAGCGCATGAGCCTGGCGCTGGGGGGCGAGGACCTGGACGCGGTGGCGGCGCGCCTGGGGCAGGTCACCCAGCTGCAGATGCCCCATGGGCTGGTGAACAAGCTGAAGGCCCTGGGTAAACTCAAGGACCTGGCGTCCTCGGCGCCGAAGCTGGTGAAGTCCGGTCCCTGCCAGGAGGTGGTGCTGGAAGAGCCGAACCTGGACATCCTGCCCATCCTCAAGACCTGGCCCGGCGACGGCGGCCCCTTCATCACGCTGCCGGTGGTCTTCACCAGGGACCCGGTGACGGGCACGCGCAACGCCGGCATGTACCGCCTGCAGAAATTCGACGCCCGCACCACGGGCATGCACTGGCACGTGCACAAGGACGGCGCCGAGAACTTCCGCGCCGCCGGGGACCGCATCGAGGTGGCCGTGGCCATCGGCACCGACCCCGCCACCACCTACGCGGCCACGGCGCCGCTGCCGCGTGACCTGGACGAGATGATGCTCGCAGGCTTCCTGCGCGGCAAGCCCGTGCAGATGGTCAAGTGCAGGACCGTGGACCTGGAGGTGCCGGCCACGGCGGAGATCATCCTCGAGGGTTACGTGAAGGCCGACGAGCTCAGGCGCGAGGGGCCCTTCGGCGACCATACGGGCTATTATTCGCTGGCGGACGATTACCCGGTCTTCCACCTGACGGCCATGACCCACCGGCGCGACCCCATCTACGCCACCACCATCGTCGGCCGTCCGCCCATGGAGGACTGCTACCTGGGCAAGGCCACGGAGCGCCTGTTCCTGCCGTTCCTGAAGATGACGGTGCCGGAGATGGTGGACATGAACCTGCCCCTGGAGGGCGTCTTCCACAACTGCGCCATCATCTCCATCAAGAAGAGCTATCCCTCTCAGGCCAGGAAGGTGATGAGCGCCGTCTGGGGCCTGGGCATGCTCTAGCTTACCAAATTCGTCGTCATCGTCGACGAGCACGTGGACGTGCATGACGAGAGCGAGGTGGCCTGGCGCGTGTTCAACAACGTGGATCCGTCGCGCGACATCCTCATCACCGAGGGGCCCCTGGACGTGCTGGACCATTCCAGCCCCACAGCCAGCTACGGCGCCAAGATGGGCATCGACGCCACCAGGACCTGGGCCAGCGAAGGCTACCCGCGCGAGTGGCCCGACGACATCGCCATGAGCGATGAGATCAGGCAACTCGTAGACGAAAAATGGGAAAGCTACGGCATCGATCTTCCCTGAGGCTGCCGCTGCTGTTCGCCAGCTTCGTCAAGCTGGAACACAGCGTCTTCGCCCTGCCCTTCGCCTACGCAGGCGCCTTCCTCGCCCGCAACCAAATACCGGGCTTCTGGAAGCTCCTGTGGATAACGCTGGCCATGGTGGCGGCCCGCAGCCTCGCCATGGGGCTCAACCGCCTGATCGACTACCGCATCGACGCCCGCAACCCGCGCACGGCGGGCCGTGAACTGCCGGCCGGCAAGCTGTCAGTGGATACGGCCCTGGCCTTCCTTGCCATCTCCGCGGCGCTGCTGGCTTTCTCGCTCTATCATCTGCCGCGCATCACCTGGTACCTGTCTCCCATCGTGGTGGCGGCATTCGTCATCTATCCCTATACCAAGCGCTTCACCTCTCTCTGCCACCTCTTCCTGGTGGCTACCATCGGCCTGGCGCCGGTGGGGGGCTGGGTGGCCGTCAGCGGCAGGCTGGCCTGGAAGCCGTTCCTGCTGATGGCGGTGGTCACTTTCTGGATAGCCGGCTTCGACATCATCTACGCCAGCCTGGACGTGGACTTCGACCGCAGCGAGGGGCTGCATTCGCTGCCGGCCTCCATCGGCATCGGCCCGTCCCTGTGGGTGACCCGCGCCTTCCACGTGCTTGCCGTGCTGCTGATGCTGGCGGTGGGCAGGGTGGAGGGCCTTGACGGGTTCTATTTCGCCGGCGTCGCCGTCTGCGCCGCGCTGCTGGCATACGAGAACGCCATCGTGCGGCCCGGCGACCTCTCGCGCGTCAATACCGCCTTCATGACCATGAACGGCATCATCAGCGTGGTCTACATCACCTTCCTGACGCTGGACCTGGTTGTCTAGGCGGGGCCCACCCGCTCGCGGCCAGCACCAACATCTTCCCCCTTGTCAACCTGCACGTCATCATTCTCCCCGCCGTCAACGGCGTTCATCTCCATCACGGCCACACCGGCCATGAACCAGGCGGCGAGCGAGGGCACGTACCATTCCCAGTCCACCATGTTGTAGGCAAGGAACACCAGGGAGGCCACGGCGAAGGCGCGCGCCAGCGGCCCGCCGCGGGCCAGCAGGCGCCAGGCCGCCAGAACCAGCACATAGACGAGGAACAGCGTCAGCAGCAACGCCCCCGCGAGCCCCGTGTCCACCGCCGCCTGCAACACCAGGTTATGGGCGAACTTGGTATAGGTAGCGATGCTGTATCGGCGATAGACCTCGGCGAAGGTGCCGATCCCCGAGCCGGCCAGCGGATGCGTGCGAAACGCCTCCACCGCCCCGTCGAAGGTATCGAGGCGGTGAGGCAACAGCTTCGCGGGCGTGAACCCGTGCCGGACTCTCTGGGTAAGGATATATACGGCGCTGTCGCTAAGTTTCACCAGCACGGCGGCGAGGACGGCGCCCGCCAGCGCCAGCGACGCCGCGGCCTTCGCCTGCATGGCGCCGCTGCTGCGAGGCAGGTAACGGCCCGCCAGCCAGGCCGCCGCAGCACCGCTCACAGCCATGACCAGCGCCGCCGTCTCCCGGCCCGCCCCCGCGAGCCCCACTGCCAGCGCCGCCGTTACCAGCCCGGAGACGATGGCTGCGGTCTCAACCAGGGCCAGGCCCCGGCGCCAGAGGGAGACCGGCATGTAGATGGCAAGCGCCGCCAGCATCACCATGCCGAGACGCGAGAAGGTCAGCACCGCCGCCGTCACCATGATGGCGGTCGCCGCCGCATAGAGGGGGCGGTCCCTGCGCCCCGATACCGCCATCAGCGCCGAGGTCACAGGCAGCGCCATCAGCACGAAGCAGCTGAGAGCGTTGGAATACTCGAAGGTGGAGCCGGCGCGATAGATGTCATCCAGGAAGAAGGCGTAGGGAGGGAGGCGATACACATAGGTGGCGATACCCCACGCGGAAACGAAGGCAGCCACGTAGACCAGCCACATGGCGACCGTTCCCGCATTGCCTCCATCCCTGTCCAATTGGCCGCGGATAACCACCAGGACGCCCAGGTAGCCGAGCAGCAGCAGCGACTGGCGCAGGGAATCGTCCGGCGAGACGGACCACAGGCAGCTGGCGGCGGCAAACAGGGTGAAGGCCCCCATGAGCAGCAGCGCCGGTGAACCAAGCGACCACAGCCGCCCGCGACGGGCCGTCACCGCAAGCTCCCATACCGCGGCTGCCAGCAGCATCGTGAGCAGGGTCCACTTGGGGGCGGGGAAGTAGCCGCCGCTCCAGAGCGTCCCCACCAGCAGGGCGGTGAAAAGGATATAGAGGCTGCCCCGGGACGAAACCTCCCCGAACCTGCCGGGTGCGTCAGCCATCGCCGCCCCCCTTCCCGGCCGCCTGTTTCCTCTCTGGCTGTTCCATCCTCACATGACCTCTCTCTTCATGCCGTCTCTCCTGCCCCTCTCGCCGTCTTCCCTTTCTGACCCCTCTCTTCCCCTTTCCGGCCGCCTATCCCTGCTACCCGTCCGGCCGGGAGGAACCCTTTAAACTTGACGCCGGCGCCATTAGACTTGTCAGCATGACCACTCAACCACGGGGCGAGAAAGACCGTTTCCATGAAAGCAGTCGTTCAGAGAGCGAGCAGGGCCTCCGTCAGCGTTGACGGCGAAACGATCGGCAGCATCGGTGCCGGCCTGGTGGTGCTTCTGGGCGTGGCCGCCGATGACGCGGAGGCCGATGCTGATTATATCGCCGGCAAGCTGGCGCGTCTGCGCATCTTTCCGGACAGCCGCGGGCGCATGAACCTCTCGCTTACCGACACGGGCGGTCAGCTCCTGCTCGTCAGCCAGTTCACCCTGCTTGCATCCACCCGCAAGGGCAATCGCCCCGGCTTCAGCGGGGCGGCTGAGCCCGTCAGAGCCGAAGAGCTCTATGAGCTCGCCGCCGACAAGCTCAGGCAGGAGGGAATCGCGGTCGAGACCGGCCGTTTCGGGGCGATGATGGCTGTGAAGCTGGTCAACGACGGCCCGGTCACCCTGCTGCTCGACAGCCGCGAATAGGAATGGGGAGCTGATGACCTCCGGGAGGAAAAAAGACAACCGTCCGCGACGCCCCGGCAGTCCGCGCAATCCCTTCGCCGGACGCCGCCGTTCCGGCGCCGGCGCCCATTCAGAAAAGAAGTACGGCAAGAAGGACCGCCGCAAGCTGAAACGGGAGCTGGACGAGGACGCGGCTGACGGTGACAGCCCTGCGGAAGATTAGCGTTCAGCGGTGCGCAGTGATTCGGGGGGCGGGCCGCTTCGCGGCCCGCCCCCCGGTCATTCATTCGCTATTGCTCGCCCGGCTACTGCACTACCGGGTAATCAGCCGTCGTGATCATATCGACGAAGCCCTGGGTATCGGGCGTCACGGTCCAGCCCATGGAACCGAACTTGAGCGTCGACGCGTCGTATCCCAGGATGCGCAGGATCATCGTAGCCTGCGACGCGGTGTTGCCCGTATAGCAGATGACGACGATCTTCTTGTCATCCGGCAGCTTGTCCAGGTTCTCCGGGACGGCCAGGGCCTTGAAGGGGATATTGACCGCACCCTCGATATGGCCCACCGCTTCATAGTCCTTGGCGCTGCGGATATCCAGCAGGAATATGTCCTCCATCTTCGCCGGATCCGTCACCATGGGCGCCAGCTTCTCGGCGGTGATGACGTTGTTGGCGTAGTCGCCGCTGGTTGACAGCGAGCTCATGTCCGTGTTGGCGAGGCCGGCGATGGTCTCGTAGAGGTCGTCGGAGACGCCGGTGAGGGCGCCGCTGCTCGTTCCGGCAGCAGAGGCCTCCGCGGGGGTGTTCACCACCGGGTTGGCGGCGGCCAGCAGCTCATCGGCCACCTTCTGGTTGCTCGTCCCCTGGGTCCAGCCCATCATGCCGGCCCGCAGGGCGATGGCGTCATAGCCCAGCATGCGCAGGCCACCGACGATCTGGGCGGCCGTGTGTCCTGTGTAGCAGACGACGACGATGGTCTTGTCCTGGGGCAGGCCGCTGAGATTGTCGGGCTCAGCCCAGGTGGCGAAGGGAATGTTGACGGCTCCCTCGATATGGCCCTTGCCGTAGTCCTCGGCCGAGCGGGCGTCGATCACGTAGAGCGTATCCGCCTGCGCCGGGTCGGCCAGCATCGCCGAGAGTTTCTCTCCCTTGATCGAATTGCCGCCGTAATCGCCCGTATCGGCGGAGAGTACCTCGTTCGCCCGTTCGGCGACCGCGGCGGAACTGTCTACCGTGGCCGTGCTCGTCTCAGCTGCCGTGGTGGTGGTTTCATCGCCACCACATCCTATGGCCGAAAAGGCTGCGGGAAGCATGAGCCCCACGACCAGCATTGCCAGTATCAGGAACTTCCAGTGTCGGGACATGGCATTCACTCTCCTGTCATTTCAGTTAATGTCGGGGAGGCCGAACTCCGGGGCCGGCTGAACTGTTGATTTCTCCCCCTCCCAGTGTGGACGGCGACAGCTTATCCCCAGTGGGCGCCGGGTGTCAAGAGAGTTCCGTGCCCTCCATCTGCACCCGGCGCGGGAAACGCTCCTCCCGGGCCAGCTCCCCCGCAGGCACCTTGGTGCTTATGGTAACGAACTCCGGATCGATGCGGATGATGTTGTAGGAAGGCATGGTGAAGCCGCGCGTGCGCCAGGTTGCCGCCGTGCCGCTGCTGACGATCAGCATGTCCGCCAGCGGCCAGGTATAGGGGACATGGCGGTGTCCGCACAGCACCAGGTCGACGCCCACCATGCGCAGGCGCTCCAGCACATCGCCCGCGTCCCAGACGACGTTGCGTTCCCTGCCCGTCCCCGGGATTCCCACCAGGTGGTGGTGCAGCACGAAAATCTTGTAGTCTTCGTCATCAGGGAACTGCTCGTCGATCCAGCTGTAGTGGTCCCTGCCCACCTCACCGTCGTTGAGGTCGGGCTTGTTGGAATCAAGCGCCAGTACCCGCGCCCGCTGCTGAACGTCGTCCCCGCCCATGTCACAACAGACCCGGAAGTCCAGCTCCAGGGTCTTGGAGCGGCGCTCCCCGAACAGCTCCTCGAAGTGGAGGAAGCCGACGTTGCGGCAGTCGTGGTTTCCCGCCATCACCAGCACCTGCCCGCATTCCAGCTGGTCGATGTACTTGCGGGCCTCGGTGAACTGCTCCCGATAGCCGTCAGCCGTGAGATCGCCGGCGATCACCACCAGGTCCGCCTGCGCCTCGTTGATCTCATCCAGGGTGGCCTTCATCAGCTCACTGTCGAAGCGGGCGTCGCCGCAATGGATGTCGGAGAACTGGGCTATCACGTACTGATCACGTGTTTCCGCCATTACTGCCTCCTGTGGCTGGCTGGTCGCAACTCACTTATGTCCATGTTGAAAGTATGTTAACTCGTTAACCAACGTCCCCGCCCCTGAAGCGGCGCAGCCTCAGGGAGTTGCTTACCACCGAGACCGAAGACAGCCCCATGGCGGCGGCGGCGAACATCGGGTTGAGCAGGATGCCGAAGAACGGGTAGAGGACGCCGGCCGCCACCGGTATCAGCGCCGCATTGTAGGCGAAGGCCCAGAAGAGGTTCTGCTTGATTATCTGAATGGTGCGCCGGCTGAGGGCGATGGATGTGACCACGCCCTTGAGGTCACCGGATATGAGGGTGATGTCGGCGGCCTCCATGGCCACGTCCGTGCCGGTGCCGATGGCGATGCCCACATCGGCCTGGGCCAGGGCCGGCGCGTCGTTGATGCCGTCGCCCACCATGGCCACGATATCGCCAGCCTGCTGCAGGGATTTGACCTCGCCTGCCTTGTCTCCCGGGAGCACCTCCGCCAGCACCCGGTCCACGCCCACCTGCTCGCCGATGGCTTCGGCGGTGCGTCTGTTATCGCCGGTGATCATCACCACCTTGAGGCCCAACCCGCGCAGCCGCGCCACCGCCGCCCGGGAACTTTCCTTGAGGGTGTCGGCGATGCCGATGACCGCCGCCGGACGGCCGTCGACGGCCATGAATACCGGCGTCTTCCCCTGTCCCGAGATGCGGTCGCCGTGTGCCCTGAAGCCGTCCAGTGACATGCCCCTGCCGCTCAACAGCCCCGGGTTGCCTATCAAAACCTCGTGGCCCGCGACCGTGGCCTCCAGCCCCTCTCCCGCCAGCGCCCGGAAGCCGGAGGCCTCGGCCAGCTCAAGTCCCCGCTCGGCGGCGCTGTTGACGATCGCCTCTCCCAGGGGATGTTCCGAACCCCGCTCGGCGGCGGCGGCGATGGCCAGCGCCTCCTGCTCGCTCCAGCCGTCGCAGATGATATCGGTGACGGAAGGCTCACCGCGGGTCAGGGTGCCGGTCTTGTCCAGCACCACC
>JAJRYJ010000106.1 GCA_024275795.1 Actinomycetes bacterium
GGGCGTTGTCCAGCAGGTTTATGAAGACCTGGTCCAGCTTGTCCTCGTCGGCGAACAGTCGCTGGTCCCTGTTTTCGAGATGTATATCCAGGGAGACTCCGGCGGCGGTGAAGCGCGGTTCCAGCTTCCTGCCAAGCCTCTCCATGAACGGCTCCAGCGGCAGTTCTACCATGTCCAGCTGCTCCTCGCCCGACTCCGAACGCGAGAGCCGCTGCAGATCGTCCACCAGGCGGTTGAGGCGGCCGGCCTCCTGTTGTATCAGTTCGTAGGTTTCCCTCTCAGCCGGCACCACGCCGTCCGCCAGTCCCTCCATGTAGCCGGAGATGCTCGCCAGGGGCGTACGCAGCTCGTGGGCGATATTGGCCATCAGTTCCCGCCGCTGCTGCTCCGACACGTCGAGGCTCTCCGCCATGCGGTTGAGGCTGCGGGCCAGTGAGCCCAACTCGTCGTTGCCGGTCACTTCGACGCGGCGGCTGAAGTCTCCCTCGGCGATGCGGCCTGTTACTTCCGCCATGCTGTGGATGGGGCTGGTGATGCGCCGCGAGACGAAGAAGCTGACCACCGCCGCAACCACCACCGCCGCCAGGCTTCCCAGGAGCAGCGCGTCGTTGAGCGCCTCGCGGAAGGCCCGGTCCAGGTCTGCCGTCATCGAAGACATCATGCCGCCCATGCTGCCCCGCGCCATCTGCTGCAGGTGCTCACTGTAAGTGCTAAGCGTCAGCTGCCTGGTAACGAGGATAACGACACCGATGCCCGTACCGATGACGGCCAGGTAGGTGACCAGCAGTTTCCATTTAATCTGCAGCCGTCCCATCAGCGTCATCCCGTCTCCAGCTTGTAGCCGACACCGCGGACGGTTTTCAGGTAGCGGGGCTCGGAGGCGTCCGGCTCCAGTTTCTTGCGCAGCTTGGCCATATGGACATCGACGACGCGCGGGTCGCCGAAGTAGTTATAGCCCCAGACCCGCTCCAGCAGCCGCTCGCGGGAGAAGACGATGCCCGGATCGCCCGCCATGGCTTCGAGGATGGCGAACTCCCGCGCCGTCAGGTCCAGGTGCCTGCCCTCGATGCTCGCCGTATGCCTGGCGGTGTCCACCTCGATGGGTCCGCTTCTGAGGACCGGCTGCGCTGAAGCGCTGGATGCGGCAGCGCGCGCCGGAGCGCCGGAGCGCCGCAGGATGGCCTTCACCCGCGCCACCAGCTCCCGGGGGCTGAAGGGTTTAGTGAGGTAGTCGTCGGCGCCCATGCCCAGGCCCACCAGCTTGTCGGCCTCGTCAGCGCGCGCCGTGAGCATCAGCACCATCGGGCCGCTTCGCCCGGCTTCAGCGCCCTGCGCGTCCGTATCGCCGCCGCAGATGGCGCGGCAGACCTCGAGCCCGTCGACTCCCGGCAGCATCAGGTCCAGAACCATCAGCGCCGGCCGCTCACTGCGCGCCAGCTCGATGGCGCGGTTGCCGTCGGAGGCCTCGATAACCTGGAACCCTTCCTTTTCGAGATAAGAGCGTACCAGCTTGCGTACGTTGGCCTCGTCGTCGACTACCAGTATCCTGGTTTCTGTCATCCCCGTTTCCATTTCTTTCCGGGCATTTCCATCCGTAGATATCTATAGCATCGGCATATGAAGCTTCTGTTAAGCCATGGCAGCGCTCAGGGCATTAAAAGTTCCGGCCCTGCAGCCTCCGCCCGAATTACTTCGGACTGACAGGGCCGGAAACCTTGTCTCTGACAAACTGCCGCCGCAGCTACCTCCGACAAGCAGCTGCCGCATTCGTCGGCAACCGTTGGCCTCCCGACGCCGCTGGGCGCACTGTCTGACTTCAGGCGGCGGCCTCGAAGGCGTGGTGCCAGTCGAGAATCAGTTCCGCCGTCTCCTCGTGGGGCAGGGGACCCTCACTGGGGGCGTTGTAGTCGATCCCCGTGTACTTGAGCAGCCTTTCCTTAAGCCAGGTGTCGAAGGGATGGTCCGAGAGCGCGAAACCCCTGTAGCATTCCTCGACATCCTCGACCAGGGCGAAGGTGATCAGCAGGTTGCCATCGGGTGCCGACTGCAGGTACCAGGAGGCACGGGCCAGCCCGGCCCGACGCGCCAGGTCATCGAGCTCTCCACTGCGCGGACCCCTGAGCTCCTGGAGCCACGACCGGGCCTCTTCCGTCATCCCGGGAAGCAGCGGCACCACTGTTGCGACCGGCACGGCATGCGCCGCTATCTCACCGGTGACTTCACAGAGGGTATCCGGTCGAGGCACCTCCGTTGAGGGGTCACCGAAGTCGACACCGGTTACATAGTGAAGCTGCTCGCGGTACCAGGCGTCGTACGGGTCGCGGGAAGTCGCCAGCCGCTCGCTTGCGGTGCCCAGGTCATCCGCCTCGTAGTAGATGATCAGCAGATCCGCTGCCGTCTTCTGTATCCAGGAAAACTCGCGGCCGACGGTCATCTTCCTGCGTGACTCGGCGTGCTCGCTCCGGCGCTTGCCCATGGATTCGCTGGCTATCAGCCGGCATTCATCGGTTCTTCCAGGCAATATGGGGATTGTAAATGCGGTGGATTCCATCTTCACCATCTCCTTCAGGAAGAGAAACAGCCTCTACTGAATTGGTTCCACCTGGGGGACTTCCTAAACCAGGGAAAGGCCTGAAAACCACGCCGCGTACGCAAAAACCACGGCAACCAGGAAGACAACGCCGGCCACAGCCGCTAGAATAACTGATCGGACCGGCCGCATGCAGCCGGTCCGGCGGCTCTGCGAACCGATAACGGGAGGTCATCCGAACTTGAAAAGAACAATGAGTCTATTCGTGATCGTTACGGCGCTGCTGCTGGGTGCCGTCTCCATGCAGGCCTGTGAGGTCTCCACGGCAAGCATCGGCGACGTCAGGATCTGCGACAACCTCCAGGGTGACGAATGCCCGGAGGACAAGCAGGTGATCTCAACGGACGCAAGTTATATCTACCTGAGCGCCCAGCTTAAGGACGCGCCGGAGGGTACTCAGGTTACTTATACGTTGCGCGATCTGGACACGGGTGATGAGGTCTCCAACACCTGGACAGCGGATGAGGGCGGCAGCGGGCCCTTCAACCTCACCTGGAGCCGGCCGGAGGATGGCTGGGTGGCAGGGGAATACGAGCTGGTGCTTGACCTGGGGACGGATAACTCCGAGCCGGTCAGCAAGAGGTTCGAGATCAGGCAGGCGGGCTGATCCGAACACATGGGCAGGTTCCTTCTCATACTGGCGCTGCTGCTGTTGCTGGGAAGCCTGCTGTTCAGCCTCCTGGAGCGCCTGGGGCTGCCGCCGCTTCCCGGCGATATCGTCATCCGCCGCAAGTACTTCACTGTCTATATACCGGTGACTACGGCGATTATCATCATCATCGGCGTCACCCTGCTGTTTCAGTGGTTTTGAGCGGTTGCGGCGCCGAACCGTCCGGAGGCGGGCATGATCGCAGTGCGTACAGGCTGTGATCGGCACTGCCAATGAAGATGCGGTCTCCCGACACGGCCGGGGAGGAGCGAATCCAGCCACCCGTTATGAACCTGGACAGCAATGCTCCGGTGGACCGGTTAAGGACATGCACGTTGCTGTCGTAGCCGCCGAAACAGACGAAGTCTTCACCGAGTGCCGGGGATGAGAAGATCGGTTCCCCGACCGTCACAGCCCATAAGATCACACCGGAGTCTGCATCGATGGCGTAGAAGGTTCCGTCCTGGCTGCCCACGTACAGCGAGTCTTTGGTGATTGCGGGCCTGGAGGAAACGATGCCGCCGGTCCGGCAGGTCCAGCGGATCACGCCTGTCTTCGCGTCGAGGGCGTAGACGTTCTCGTCGCGGCTGCCGCATCCGAGGAGGCCTCCGGTGACAGCCGGTGGCGAATCGATGACGCCGCCGAGACGGGTTTGCCAGCGGAGGACGCCGGTCGTCGCGTCCAGGGCGTAGATGTTCTTGTCGAGGCAGCCAAAGTAGACAGTGCTGTCGCAGCCGGCGCCGGCGGCGGCTACGGCTTTTCCCGTGCGGAAGCGCCAGACCTCCTCGCCCGTTGCGGGTTCAATCGCACGTATATGCTTGTCATTGGCCCCGAAGAGCAGGTAGCCGCCGTAAAGCATCGGCGAGACGGTGATCCCGGGGGCCGCCTTGCGGCTCCAGAGCAGCTTGCCGGTGTCCGCGTCCGCGGCGCTGATGCTGTAGGCGCCGCTGCCGAAATACACCCTGCCGCCGGTCGCCATGGCATCAGTCCCGGCCGATCCGCCGTTGACGGTGATGATACCGTCCACCGTGCCCCTGCATTTCAGACGCCAGCGCTCGCTGCCGCCCTCAGCATCTAGCGCATAGAGGTTGCCGTCGTCGCTGCCGAAGAAAAGCACGCCGTTCGCAAAGGCCGGGGTCGAGTTGACTTCACCGCCGGTGGGAAAGGTCCACAATAGGGGGCTGGCGGGCGGCCCGGCCGCAGGCAGACCGACCGCCACCGGCATAACCGCGCCGGCGTCGGCAACGCGGTCCTGCGGCTCCATCCGCTCGTGCCGCAATGCCTGCATGCGCACGATCTTGCGAATCAGCCGGATTGTGGTTATGTCGATGATTATCCTCAAGGCAACCATCATCATGAACGAGGCGCGGATGGCCATGAATTGGGTGGGAATCGCTAATATCGAATAAAGAATGATGGTCGACCACCATCCGAGGACCAGCTTCGAATGCCGCTGCTTTACCCATTCCTCGACGCCGGCCCCGGGGGGCTGGGGGTCGCTGGACTTCCATATCTCGCTCATGACGAAATAGGGGGCTATCAGGTTGACAAAGGGAAACAGGAAGACAATGACGGACCAGGCGGGGGAGAAACGCGTGTGTTCAGCCCCCAGGCTCTTCAGGTTGGCGTTAGAGCGCAATACCCAGAAAAGGAAGGAGACCACGCCGCCGAAGAAGATTGCCGTCACGAGGCCTGATACCGTCAGCACGAATATTTCCAGCGCCCTGTCGGTGACAGGGTTCTCGCCGGGCTTCATGCCGGTGGTGAGCAAGCCGATGATCGGACCGGCGAAGATAAAGAAAACCTGCAGGGCCAGGTCCGTCGCGGCGAAGCCTACGGCGAAACCGGCGACGGTGTTAGTGGGCCGGAAGGCGCAGGCTGCGGCAGACTTATTCATGGCTATTCATACTATGTTGAATTATTTATTATGTCAACGCATGGAAATGGTATGGTTTCACATCCGCCCTGCGGGATAAAATAGACGCTGCAGGGTGCTGTCGGACAGCGGAAGCGGCAAGGGGGGACAGGTGATAGTAGCGCTCGACGCACACTACCGCGAGGACAGCAGCGGCCGCGCCGCGGCCATAGTCTTCCATGACTGGGATGATGAGGAGCCCGCCGCCGAACATATCGTCGAGTTCACCGGCGTCGCCTTCTATAAACCGGGGGCTTTTTATGAGCGTGAGCTGCCGGGGCTGCTGGAGGTCATCGAGAAGGTGGGGGAGAGGCCGGACATCATCATCGTCGACGGTTACGCCTGGCTGGCGGAGGACAACCCCGGACTCGGGGCCCAGTTATGGAAGGCCCTCAAGCGCCGGATTCCGGTAATCGGCGTGGCCAAGAGCGAGTTTCGGGGGGCGCCTGCCGTGGAACTGGTGCGGGGCAAGTCCTGGCGGCCGATATATGTGACCGCCGCCGGTATGGATACAGAGCAGGCGGCCAGGGCCATCGAATCCATGGCCGGCGATCACCGCATACCGCTGATGCTCCAGCGCGTGGACCGCCTCGCCCGCACCCGCGGCCTCTGAGTGACGTTGGTTCACAAAGTTCAATAACTTTCCCCGAGGGACGTTGCTTCACAAACTTCAATAATGTGCCTGCCTCGCCCGCACAAAGTTAGGAAAGGTATAATGGCGGTATAATTACGGTTATACCGATTCCGCGATAATTCGTAAAGGACGGGCCGGTTGGCAGACCGAAAGGTCGGCAGGGTCGGCAATCACAACAGGCAGAGGGGTTCCATGTCCAGGAAAGATGACAATGTAGAAGCGCAACAGGCGGAAGGGCTGGAAGAGGCCATCCAGGTTCTGGCCAGCGAGAAGCGTACTTTCCCGCCGCCGCCCGAGTTCAGCGAGCACGCCTACATCAGCAGCATGGAGCAGTACGAGCAGTTGTATAGACGCTCCATCGAGGACCCGGAAGGCTTCTGGGCCGAGCAGGCCGAGGAGAACATCGAGTGGTTCCGCAAGTGGGACAAGGTGCTGGCATACGACTTCGGCATTCCGGAGATATCATGGTTCCAGGGAGGCGAACTCAACGTCTCCTACAATTGCCTGGACAGGCACCTGAAGACCTGGCGTCGCAACAAGGCCGCCCTTATCTGGGAGGCGGACGACGGCAGCTACAAGACCTATACCTACCAGCAGCTGGCCCACGAGGTGAACCGCTTCGCCAACGTGCTGCAGAAGCACGGAATCGTCCGCGGCGACCGCGTCAGCCTCTACCTGCCGATGATCCCGGAGCTGGCCATCGCCATGCTCGCCTGCTCGCGCATCGGCGCCATCCACAGTGTCGTCTTCGCCGGCTTCAGCGCGGGCTCACTCAGCGACCGCATCCGCGACTGCGGCGCCCGCATGCTCATCACCGCCAATGACGGCATGCGCGGCGGCCGCGTGGTTCCGCTTAAAGCCAACGCCGACGAGGCGCTCAGGCAGTGCCCGACGGTGGAGAGCGTGATCGTCGTCGACCGGGTCAAGGGCAGCGCCGTGGCCATGGAGGAGGGCCGCGACCTCTGGTGGCATGAGGAGATGGCGGCGGACGACATCGAAGACTTCTGCCGTCCCCAGGAGCTGGACAGCGAGGACCCGCTGTTCATCCTCTACACGAGCGGCTCCACCGGCAAGCCCAAAGGGGTGCTGCACACCACCGCCGGCTACCTGCTCTACGCCCACCTGACCTTTAAGTGGATATTCGACTACCATGAGGACGACACCCATTTCTGCGCCGCCGACATCGGCTGGATAACCGGCCACAGTTATATAGTCTACGGCCCCCTGAGCAACGGCGCCACTAGCATCATGTTCGAGGGCATCCCCACCTATCCCAGGCCCAACCGCTACTGGGAGATCATCGACCGTCACCGGGTGAGCATCCTCTACACGGCGCCAACGGTTATCCGCGCCCTGATGAAGGAGGGCTCCAGCTGGCTTGACGGCTTCTCGCTGAAGAGCCTGAGGCTGCTGGGCTCGGTGGGGGAACCGATCAACCCGGAGGCCTGGATGTGGTACCACCGCCATGTGGGCAAGAGCCGCCTGCCCATCGTCGACACCTGGTGGCAGACGGAGACCGGCGGCATCCTGATAACGCCGCTCCCCGGGGCGATGACGCTGAAACCGGGTTCCGCCAGCCGTCCCTTCCCCGGCGTCTCCGCCGAGATCGTCCGCGCCGACGGCAGCCGCGCCGAGACCAACGAGGGGGGTTTCCTGGTGATCGACAAGCCCTGGCCCGGCATGATCCGCGGCACCTACGGCGACCCGGAGCACCGGCGCGTCAAGGAGGTCTATTTCGACCGCTTTCCCGGCAAGTATTTCTCGGGGGACGGCGCCAGCGTCGACGACGACGGGGATTACTGGATACTGGGGCGCATGGACGACGTCATCAACGTCAGCGGCCACCGCCTGGGCACCGCCGAGATCGAGTCGGCTCTGGTTTCCGACGAGGCGGTGGCGGAGGCGGCCGTCGTCGGCTTCCCCCACGAGGTCAAGGGGAACGGACTCTACGCTTTTGTCATCCTCAAACAGGGTTATGACGGCACGGACGAGATGCGCCAGGTCCTGCGCGCCCACGTGCAGCAGGAGATCGGCCCCATCGCCAAACCGGACAAGGTCCAGTTCACCCACGGTCTGCCCAAGACCCGTAGCGGCAAGATCATGCGGCGCATCCTCAGGAAGGTGGCCGCCGGCGAGGTGGATGACCTCGGGGACATCTCCACCCTGGCCGACCCGGAAGTGGTGGAGGAGATCGTTGAAGGCCGCCTATAATTTCCAGGCTGCTGCCTGCAGGAAGACCGCCGCAACGACGGAAACGGGCGCCGGTTCGTCGCCTCCCACCGTCCTGATCAGCAGGAGGATGGCGCCGCCAAGCAGGATGACCGCCAGGACAACGGCGATCACCAGCAACCTCGCCCGGGGGCTGGGCGCATTGGCGCCGCCGCGCCGCCGAGAACCTTCCCTGGCGTCATGCAGCATGCCGTCCTCATCCCCATTCCTGTTGTGCGCTGATGTCATGGTCCGCTCACAGGCGAAACATACATCAATCGCGGTGGCCTATCCAGCCCGGCCGGCCGGTGGCAGGCGCCGTTTGCGGGACAAAGCCGGGACGAAAACCGGATTTGACTCACCCGAAAGCGTCTGATAGATTACCCCTGCACATATAAACCCTTTAAATCACGCCCAGAGAGGCTGACAAGGGAGACAAAATCAGCATTTTGTCAACTAACATCTTCGCAAGCCGCCTGCGCGTGTCCGCATCCGGGACACCAGCGTGAGCGGCTCTTTCAGTAAGACAGTCGTTCCCGCCGAGCAGGTCGGGCGCACCATCGTCCGCATCGCCCACGAGATCCTCGAGAGAAATCAGGATATCGGTGACCTGGCCCTGGTGGGAATCCTCACCCGCGGCGCCTACCTGGCCCGCCGGCTTGCCTCCCACATGGAGGAATTCGCCGGTCAGGAAGTCCCCGTGGGCGAACTCGACATCTCCCTCTACCGGGACGACGTGGCTGCCCGCGGCAGCCTCACCATCCGCTCCAAGCTGACGCAGCCGGAGGTGCGCGGCACCAACCTTCCCTTCAACATCGACGAGAAGACCATCGTGCTGGTGGATGACGTGCTGTTCACCGGCAGGACCATCCGCGCGGCCATCGATGCCCTCTTCGACTACGGCCGCCCGTCGCGGATACAGCTGGCGGTGCTCGTGGACCGCGGCCATCGCGAGCTGCCCATCAGGCCGGATTTCGTCGGCAAAAACCTGCCCACGTCGCAGGACCAGCGCATCAACGTGCTGTTGAGCGAGGTCGACGGGGCGGACGAGATTGTGCTGGAGGCGGTGCAGCATGAATAAACACCTGCTGTCCATCAACGACCTCTCCCGGGATGAGATCGAATCCATCCTCACGACAGCCGCCAAGGATTTCCTCGAGCTTTCCAAGCGCGACATCAAGAAGGTGCCGACACTCAGGGGCCGCACCGTCATCGACCTCTTCTACGAGAAGAGCACGCGCACCAGCACCTCATTCGAGCTGGCGGGCAAGCGGCTCTCGGCTGACGTCATCAACGTCAAGGCCGAGTCCAGCGCCGTGGGCAAGGGCGAGTCGCTCAAGGACACGGTGCTGACGCTGAACGCCTACAACCCGGACATCATCGTCATCCGCCACCCCCACGTGGGGGCGCCGGCCTTCGTGGCCAGATACACGGATGCGCACGTAATCAACGCCGGCGACGGCAAGGGAGGCCACCCGACCCAGTGCCTGCTGGACATCTTCTCGCTCAAGCAGGAATACGGCGAGCTGGAGGGGCTCAAGGTGGCTATCGTCGGGGACATCCTCCACAGCCGCGTCGCCCGCTCCAACATCGCTGGCTTCCGCAAGATGGGGATGGAAGTGACGCTGGTGGCGCCGCCGTCGCTGCTGCCGCGGGGCGTCGAGGCGCTGGGCGCCGATATCGCCCATGGCCTGGACGCCCTCGCGGACGTCGATGTGGTCTACCTGCTGCGGATGCAGCAGGAGCGCCACGCCGACGCCGGCCTGATGCCCTCGCTGAGGGAGTACATCGCCCGCTACTGCGTGGGCCGCCGCCACCTGGGCAAGGGACAGCGGGTGCTGCACCCGGGCCCGATAAACCGTGGCGTGGAGATCGATGCCGAGCTGGCCGATTCCCCTGAGAACCTGATATTGCAGCAGGTGGAAGCGGGGCTGGCGGTGCGCATGGCCATCATGTATCGCATCATCGTCGACGCCGGCGCCGACCAGGCCGCCGCCGAGGGGGAGCGCGACGCCGCCGAAGCGGCCGAGGCGGGTCCGGAGATAAAGAACATCAGGGCGGTGGGGTAGCCATGGCCGGAAACAGCATCGCGGCGACCATCGCCCGCCGCGGCGGCAAGGCGACGCTCATCATCAGCGGCGCCCGTCTGCTGGACCCGGCGCAGGGCCTGGATACCATCGCCGACGTGACCATCGAGAAGGGGCGCATAACCCGCATCGGTAAAGCCGCGGGCGCCGATGGAGAGAGCGGCGCCGAGCTCATCGACGCCGATGGCTGCCTGCTGCTGCCGGGGTTCGTCGACCCGCACGTGCACCTGCGTACGCCCGGCCGTGAGGACGAGGAGGACATCGCCAGCGGCACCCGCGCCGCCGCCGCCGGTGGCTATGTGACCATCTGCGCCATGCCCAACACGGAGCCGGTGGTGGACAACGCCGCCGTGCTCCAGTCCCTCATCGAGCAGGCGGAGAGCGAGGCCGCCGTGCGCGTCGCCTTCATGGGCTCCATCAGCGCCGGCTTGGCCGGCGAGCGCCTCAGCGATATCTGGGACCTGGCCGACGCCGGCGCCGTCGCCTTCACCGATGACGGCAGGCCCCTGGCCGACGGAGGGCTGCTCAGGGCTGCTTGCCAGGCAGCCAGGCTGGTGGGGTTACCCCTGAGCCTCCACTGCGAGGACCTACCGCTTTCGGGTGGCGGGCAGATGAACGAGGGAGCCGTGTCGGCGGAGCTGGGACTGGCGGGCATACCCTGCGCCTCCGAAACGGCCGCCATCGCCCACGACCTGCAGGTCGCCGCCTACGAGGAGGCCCGCGTACACGTGGCCCACGTCAGCTGCGCCGCATCGCTGGGCAGCATCGAGGCGGCGCGCGAGGCCGGCGCCGCGGTCACCTGCGAGGCGACGCCGCACCACCTGGCTCTGAGCGACGAGGCCGTGCGCGGCCTCGATTCAAACTTCAAGATGAACCCGCCGCTGAGGAGCGAGGGCGACCGCCGGGCGCTGGTTCAGGCGCTGGCGGCGGGCACGATAGACTGCGTTGGCAGCGACCATGCCCCCCATGCGGACCAGGAGAAGGAGGTTCCTTTCGAGGAGGCGCCCTTCGGCGTCATCGGCCTGGAGACTGCTTTTCCCGTCCTCTATACGGACCTGGTGGAGGCGGGCGAGCTGCCGCTGGAGGTTCTGGTCAGGGCCATGTCCACCAACCCGGCTGCCGCATTCGGCCTGCCGGTGCCGGCCATCGCCGAGGGCGGGGAAGCCAGCCTCTGCCTGGTGGATACGGCCGAGGAGTTCCGCATCGACCCGGAGGATTTCCAGAGCAAATCGCGCCACACCGCCTTCGCCGGCCGGATGGTCAGGGGCCGCGTGCTGATGACCATCGCCGCCGGCCGCGTGACCCACAGGCTGAAGGACAGGGCAGGCAGCTGAAGGCCGGGCATCACAGGAAAAGAATCCCAGGACAAGGGATCACGGAACAAGGAATTGAGAGCTGCAGAAGTTGAACCCCGGGACAAAAAACAGGCAGCGTAAATCCCTGCCCGCCGCCGTGGCGCTGGAGGACGGCAGCATCTACCGCGGCCACGGCTTCGGCGCCACCGGCGCCGTCTGCGGCGAGATCGTCTTTAACACCGCCATGACCGGCTACCAGGAGGTGGTCACGGACCCATCCTACCACGGGCAGATGGTCACCTTCACCTACCCGCTCATCGGCAACTACGGCGCCAACACCATCGCCAACGAGTCGGGGGAAGTGCATTCGCGGGCGGTCATCGTGCGCGAGGCCCACAACCTCGACCGCAACAGCAGCGCCGAGCAGGGCTGGGTCGACTGGCTGGCGCAGCGGGGGGTCGTCGGCGTCAGCGGCATCGACACCCGGGCGCTGACGCGCCGCATCCGCAGCGAGGGCGCCATGCGCGCTTGTGTCTACTGGGGGGATTTCACGGAGGACGAGGTCGCCGCCAGGCTGGAGGCGACGCCGCCCATGGCCGGACAGGACCTGGCCTCCCGGGTCTGTTGCGAGGAGCCCTACGAGCTGGAGTTCCTGCGCGGCGAGCGGCTGGTGGTGGTGCTGGACTTCGGCATCAAGCGCTCCATCATCAAGGGCCTGGGCAGGGCCGGCTGCAACGTCAAGGTGCTGCCCGCCGGCAGCAGCGCCGACGATATCCTCAAGCTGGAGCCCGAGGGGGTCTTCCTCTCCAACGGGCCCGGCGACCCGGCGCCGCTGGACTACGCGGTGACGACCACGCGCTCTCTGCTGGGGAAGGTGCCCGTCTTCGGCATCTGCCTCGGCCACCAGATACTCTGCCGCGCCCTGGGGCTGGAGACCTACAAGCTCAAGTTCGGCCACCGCGGCGCCAACCACCCGGTGAAGAACCTGGATACGGACCGGGTGGAGATAACCTCCCAGAACCACGGCTTCGCCGTGAGGCTGCCCGAGGCGCTGGCCGCCCGGCTCGAGGCCGGCCGCGGCGGCAGCACATTCTTCGAGGCGCCGCCGGAGAGCGAACTGCGCCTGGGCACGGACTTCGGCGACGCCGTCATCAGCCATCTCAACCTTTACGACGGCACCGTGGAGGGCATCCGCTGCCGGGAGGTGCCGGCCTTCTCGGTGCAGTATCACCCGGAGGCGAGCCCCGGGCCCCATGATTCCCGTTACCTTTTCGACGATTTCAAGAGGCTGATAGAGAGTGCCTAGGCGCACCGACATCGAGAAGATCATGCTCATCGGCTCCGGGCCCATCGTCATCGGCCAGGCCTGCGAGTTCGACTACTCCGGCACCCAGGCCTGCCAGGTGCTGCTGGAGGAGGGCTTCGAGGTGGTGCTGGTCAATTCCAACCCGGCCACCATCATGACCGACCCCGCTTTCGCCACTCGCACCTATGTGGAGCCGCTGGACGTGCCCACGGTCAGCGCCATCATCGAGCGCGAGCGCCCGGACGCGCTGCTGCCGACGCTGGGCGGGCAGACGGCGCTCAACCTGGCGACGGAGCTGAAGGAGGCGGGCGTGCTTGACCGCTACGAGGTGCAGCTCATCGGCGCCGACTATGACGCCATCCAGCGCGCCGAGGAGCGGGAGCTTTTCCGCGACGCCATCGACCGCATCGGCCTGCGCGTCCCCCGCAGCGACCTGGCCAAGTCGGTGAAGGAGGCCTGTCAGAAACTGGAGAAGTTGACGCTGCCCATCATCATCCGTCCCAGCTTCACCCTGGGCGGACACGGCGGCGGCGTCGCCCATGACCTGGATTCCTTCTGCTCCATCGTCGAGGACGGCGTCAGCGCCAGCCCCATCGGCCAGGTGCTGCTGGAGGAGTCGGTGATGGGCTGGCAGGAGTTCGAGCTGGAGGTGATGCGCGACCGCGCCGACAACGTGGTCATCGTCTGCTCCATCGAGAACATCGACCCCATGGGGGTGCACACCGGCGACAGCATCACCGTGGCGCCGGCCCAGACGCTCACGGACGTGCAGTACCAGCGGCTGCGGGACGCCTCCCTGGACATCATCCGCGAGATCGGCGTCGAGACCGGCGGCTCCAACATCCAGTTCGCCGTCAACCCCGACACGGAGGAGATAGTCGTCATCGAGATGAACCCGCGCGTCTCCCGCAGCTCGGCGCTGGCCTCCAAGGCCACCGGCTTCCCCATCGCCAAGATAGCGGCGCGCCTGGCCGTGGGTTACACCCTGGACGAGATTCCCAACGATATCACCCGCAAGACGCCCGCCTGCTTCGAGCCCACCATCGATTACGTGGTGGTGAAGACGCCGCGCTGGGCTTTCGAGAAGTTCCCCCGCGTGGATGCGGTGCTGACCACCCACATGAAGAGCGTCGGCGAGAACATGGCCGTGGGCCGCACCTTCAAGGAAGCCTTCATGAAATCCATGCGCTCGCGCGAGCTGGACGTGGAGATGGACGACGCCGCCGGCACGGAGGAGATGCTCGCCGCCATCTCCACGCCATCCGCCGAGCGCTACGACCTGATCTTCGAGTTACTGAGGCGCGGCACCGACGTCGCCGACATCGAGGCGGCCACCAGCATCAACCCCTGGTTCCTGGGGGAATTCGAGCAGATAATCGCTCGCGAACAGCGCCTGCGGGGGCGGCAGCTCGCCGACTACGACTAACACGACCTGCGCCTGGCCAAGAAGACCGGCTTCTCCGATGCACAGCTGGCGCAGTTCTGCGGCGCCGGCGAGCAGCAGGTGCGGGGCTACCGCATCGGCAAAGGCGTAACGCCGGTCTATAAGGCCGTGGACACCTGCGCCGCCGAGTTCGAGGCGGAGACGCCCTATTTCTATTCCTGCTACGACCGGGAGAACGAGGCCGTGCGCTCCGGCCGCGACAAGGTGATCATCCTCGGCAGCGGGCCCAACCGCATCGGCCAGGGCATCGAGTTCGACTACTGTTGCGTGCATGCGGTGATGACCAGCCGCGAGATGGGCTATGAGGCGATCATGGTCAATTGCAACCCGGAAACGGTCAGCACCGATTACAATATCTCCGACCGGCTTTATTTCGAGCCCCTGACCCTGGAGGACGTGCTTAACCTGGTGGAGAACGAGCAGCCCCGGGGCGTGATCGTCCAGTTCGGCGGCCAGACGCCGCTGAAGATAGCCGAGGGGCTCGAGCAGGCGGGCGTGCCCATCCTGGGGACGCCTCAGGACGCCATCGACCTGGCGGAGGACCGGGGCCGCTTCGGGGAAGTGCTGCGCAAACTGGAGATAGCCCACCCGCCCTATGGCACCGCCCGCAGCCGCGACGAGGCGTTGAAGATCGCCGCGCGCATCGGTTACCCGCTGCTGGTTCGGCCCTCCTACGTGCTGGGCGGGCGCGCCATGGAGATCGTCTACAACCGGGAGGACCTGGATCGGTACATCCAGGATGCGGTACAGGCTTCGCACGAGCACCCGATCCTGCTGGACAAGTTCCTGGAGGATGCCATGGAGATCGACGTGGACGCGGTCTGCGACGGTGAGCAGGTCTATATCGGCGCCGTGATGCAGCATATCGAGGAGGCGGGCGTCCATTCCGGCGACAGCGCCTGCGTCATCCCCGCCTATTCCGTCCCGGAAGAGCTGCTTCAGCAGGTGAAGCAGCATACGCAGGACCTGGCGCTGGAGCTGGGCGTGATCGGCTTGATCAACATCCAGTACGCCATCAAGGACGATGAGGTCTTCGTGCTGGAGGCCAACCCGCGTGGTTCCCGCACCGTCCCCTACGTGAGCAAATCCACCGGCGTGCCCCTGGCCAAGGTGGCGACGCGGGTGATCCTGGGGGAGAAGCTGTCCTCCATGGACCTGCCCAGCGAGCCGGCCCATCCCCATTTCACGGTCAAGGAGGCCGTGCTGCCCTTCTCGCGGCTGCCGGGGGCCGACACCACCCTGGGGCCGGAGATGAAGTCCACCGGCGAGGTCATGGGCATCGCCACCAGCTTCCCCGCGGCCTTCGCCAAGGCCCAGGGGGCGGCGGGCCAGACGCTGCCGACGTCGGGCACCATGTTCATGAGTATCTGCGACGCCGACAAGACCCAGGCGGTGGAGTTGGGGAAGCGCCTGCGAGACCTGGGATTCAGAATCGTCGCAACCAGCGGCACCGCCGAGGCGCTTGAGGAGGCGGGCGTGCCGGCGGACCCGGTGCGCAAGTTCACCGAGGGCAAGCCACACGTGGTGGATATGATCCTCGTCGGCAAGATCGACGGCGTCATCAACACGCCCCGTGGCCGCGGCGCGCGCGCCGACGGTTACGAGATCAGGCGCGCCACTCTCAGGACCGGCATCCCCTGCATCACCACCATGGCCGGCGCCGAGGCGGCGGTTTCGGCCATCGAGGCCATGGGCGAGCCGGGAATCCAGACACATAATCTTCAGGAGCTGCATGGCAACCATACCCGCTCAAGCTGACCTGCATGAATGTCCGGTGGTGGAGAGCCGCGCCGTCGGCGCCTACCGTCTGGTCTCCTTTGTGGCTCCCGCCATCGCCGAGGCGGCCCGCCCGGGACAGTTCGTGATGGTGAGGCAGGTGGGGCCGGCGCTGGATCCACTGCTGCCGCGGCCCATGGGTATCCACGATATCGACTCGGACCTGGTCAAGGTGCTGATCGAGCCGGTGGGAAAGGGGACACTATACTTATCACGGGCCAAGGTGGGCGACCGCTTCAGCGTGCTGGGCCCGCTGGGTAACGGTTTTGACACGGAGGGCACAGGACCGGCGCTTATCATCGGCGGCGGCGTCGGCGCGGCGCCGCTGGCGCTGCTGGCCGGGAGGCTTCTGGAGCAGGGGCGCAAAGTGCGCTGCCTGCTTGGCTTCAAGACCAGGGTGCAGGCGGTGGTATCGGAGCTTTTCTCCGAAGTCGACCTGGATGTCTGCACCGAGGACGGCACCATGGGGCGCAGGGCCGTGGTCAGCGAGCTGCTGGCCGGCTGTCTGGAAGACCTGGGGCCGGACGCCGCCGGCGCGCAGATCTTCGCCTGCGGTCCCGACGCCATGTTGAAGGCCGTGACCGAAGCCGCCGGACGCTGCGGCGCCGACGCCCAGGTGTCGGTGGCCGCCCACATGGCCTGCGGCGTCGGCGCCTGCCAGGGCTGCGTGGTCAAGGTGGCGGGGGAATACCGGCGCGCCTGCAGCGAGGGTCCGGTTTTCCCGGCTGAGGAGCCGGAATGGTAGAGCGCCTTGCCACCAGCATCGGCTCCGTGGAGCTGGAACACCCGGTGATCAACGCCTCGGGCACCTTCGACGTGCTGGAGGCCGACCGCGTGCTGGCCGCGGACCTGTTCGGCGATTTCCCGTTTTCAGCCTACGTCCCCAAGACCGTGACCCTGAGGCCGCGGGCCGGCAACAGGCCGCCGCGCCTTTACGAGACCGCCGCCGGCCTGCTCAACAGCATCGGCCTGGCCAACAAGGGCATCGAAGCTTTCATCGACGAGGACCTGCCCCGCCTGGCGCCGCTGGGGGTGCCCGTCATCGCCAGCGTCGCCGGGGAGCGCATCGAGGAATACGGCGAGTGCGTGGGCATGCTCGATGAATGCAGCGAAGTGGACGCCATCGAGCTCAACGTCTCCTGCCCCAACGTGGAGCTGGAGGGCATGGCGCTCGGTTGCGACCCGCAGCGCACCCGGGCCGCCACGGCCCTGGCGCGCGAGCAGACGGATAAACCGCTGGCGGTCAAGCTGACGCCCAACGTCACCGACATCGTGACGGTGGCGCGTGCCGCCGTCGCCGCCGGCGCCGACTGCATTTCGGCGATAAACACGGTCCACGGCATGGCCCTGGACCCCTGGACGCTGAAACCGGTGCTGGGAAACGTAACGGGGGGCCTGTCCGGACCGGCCATCAAGCCGGTGGCGCTCAGGGCCGTCTATCTCATCAGCCGCGAGCTGGA
>JAJRYJ010000107.1 GCA_024275795.1 Actinomycetes bacterium
CCGTCTATTCGCTGGTGGTCAACTGCCGTAACACGCCCGATGTCGTCGACTTCTCCCGGAGGTTGAGCGGCATCGATATCGACTACGCCGAGGTGCGGCGCCCCGATGCGGAAGGCGACCCGGAACTGCGCTTCTACGACGGCGCCGAAGACCAGCCGCGCCTGCTGGTTGAAGTGCTGGAAGAGCTGTATGCGGATGATTACAAGGGCGACGACCTGGTCATCCTCTCCCCCAGGCGTGACGAGGTATGTGCCGCGGGCCAAGTGGACAGCCAGCCATGGAGCGACCGCATCCGGCCGCTGCGGCAGATGATGGCGGCGGGGCTGCAGCGGGACGGCCACATCGGCTACTGCACCATCCAGGCCTACAAGGGGCTGGAGTCACCGGTGGTGATCATCACCGACATCGACGACCTTGCGAAACCGTCGCTGCGCCCGCTGCTGTATATCGGCGCCACCCGCGCCCTGCAGCGGCTGGTGGTATTGGTAGACGGGAAAGAAGAAGGGAACATCGATCTCCGTTAAGGCCATCACTGCAAGCTTGTAATGACTTTGCCGAGCCTCCTGTCGAGGGTGAAAAGGGGCACCCCGGCAAGCAGCGCCGAAGCCAGCAGATGCGCATCGATATAGCCCAACCCTTCCCCCATCAACCGCCGCTCGTCGATAAGCCTCATCACCTCCCGGTGACTCGCCTGCACGGACGAGGGTAATTCCTCCAGCAGCGAGAGCACCTCGGCCCTGTTCACCAGATTGCCCATGGCGAGCTCGCCGATGACAAATGGATGACAGAGAACGGCACCGCGGTCAAGAAGCTTCGCCAGCTCCGCGTTGCCGCATCGCAGGTGCTCCATCCAGACCGAGGTGTCCACCAGGCAGGCTATCGCTTGCAGCCTCCCCGGTGGTGGCCGGCGGCGGGGCGGGCGGGTTTTGTGGAGCACGCGGACCGCCTGCGGGGAACGCACCCCAACTGCTGTTCTGAACCTCCCAGGCGCGCCAGCCTGCGGCTGCTTTCCAGGGCAATCAGAGATTCAAGACCCATGCGCACCAGAGATGTCTTCTCGCTCTCGCCAGTCAACTCCGCCGCCCTTTCCAGAAGTCGGTCATCGATGTTCAAGGTAGTCCTCATCTGCCCAGCCTTTTGTATTCAATATTATATGTATCTATATGCATATTTTATGTGCATAGGGCATGTGTGTCAAGGGACACGGTACGGATAACAGCCGCAGTGCGCGCTTTTTTGACAAAGCAATCCCGGCGCCAATAGACTCAGCGGTACCATGAACACCGAATCCATGCCCCACATCCCGCCGGAGCGCGGCGACGACCTGCACGTCATAGACGCGGACGGCGATGTCCTGCACAACCTGGAGCTGGCCGGCGACGCCGACCTCACCCTGTTCATGGCCGGCAACCAGTTCATGGTGATGCAGGAACTGCTGGCAGCCTTCCGCGAGGAACAGCCGCAGGTAGAGCGCATATTCTACGAGACGCTGCCGCCGGGGCTGGAGCTGCGGCAGATACTGGCGGGCGGCGCGGTCTTCGGGGAGCGGGTGATCGACGTCGTCCCGGATGTCTATACGTCGGTCTCGGAGGAGACCATGGAGCGGCTGGCGGAGGCGGGGCTGATCGGAGGCGGCGAGGACAGGAGCGAGGGGCCAACCGCTGGCGTCGGCGGCGCCCGCATCTATCTGCACAACCGCATCGTGCTGATGGTGCCGGCGGGCAATCCGGCGGGCATCGAGTCCGTGGCCGACCTGGGGCGCGACGACGTGCGTATCTCCCAGCCCAACCCGGAGAACGAGGATATCGCCCATCACATCATCGACATGTACCGCCAGGCGGGCGGCGAACAGCTGGTGCGCCGCGTCATGGAGGAGAAACGGGCGGCGGGGACCACGCTCATGACCCAGGTGCACCACCGGGAGACGCCGGAGCGGCTGGCGGCGGGCGTGGCGGACGTGGGCCCGGTCTGGGCCACGGAGGTGGAGCACGCCCGGCGCGCGGGCGGCGGGGCTGCCGAACAGGCGGAGCGCGCGGGCGGCGCCGTGGAGATGGTTGACCCCGGCCCGGAACTGGACCAGCGGGGAAACATCAACTATTACATCTGCGGGCTGAGGGATTCGCCGCGGCCGGAGAACGGGCGCCGCTTCCTGGACTTCATCCTCTCCGCGCGGGCGCAGGCCATCTACGAGAGCTTCGGTTTCGTTCCCGAAAGATAGCTATACTTGTCAGATGTCCCCTTCCACGGCCAGCAAGCGAAACGTATACGTCATCGGGCACACGGTGCCGGACACGGACTGCGTCTGCGCCGCCATCGGCTACGCCCATTTCAAGAACCTCACGGACAAGCGCTATCAGTACACCCCGGCGCGCGCCGGCTCCATCAACGATGAGACGCGCTTCGTGATGGAGAAATTCAACGTCCCCACGCCCATCGAGATCGAGAGCCTCAGCCCCACGGTCAGCGACCTGGAGCTGCACAAGCCCATCGCAACCAGGGAGTGCGATTCGGTCTATTCCCTGGCGCAGCTGATGCGCGAGGAAAAAGTGCGGGCGGTCCCCGTGGTCGATGCCAGGAGC
>JAJRYJ010000108.1 GCA_024275795.1 Actinomycetes bacterium
CCCGGGCAGTCCACGTGGGCGTAGTGACGGGTCGCGCTCTGGTACTCCACGTGAGCCGTCGCGATCGTGATACCGCGCTCGCGCTCTTCGGGAGCCTTGTCGATCTGGTCAAAGGGCGTGTAGTCGGCCAGACCCTTCTTCGACAGCACCTCGGTGATCGCCGCGGTCAGGGTCGTCTTGCCATGATCCACGTGACCGATCGTGCCGACGTTCACGTGATCCTTTGTCCGTTCAAACTTTTCGCGTGCCATTGGCGGCTTCCTCCCATGGAAGGTTCTGACCACTAACGAATGATTCCGAAAGCGAGATCTGCGACTTGCCTCAAATTACAGAACGTGCCTCAACTGCAGAATGGAGCCCACGAGCAGACTCGAACTGCTGACCGCTTGCTTACCATGCAAGTGCTCTACCAACTGAGCTACGTGGGCCCCCTATTGCATTTTCCATCCAGCCACGCACCTGCGCCAGCCGGACCGTTTCCTCTGGAGCGGGAAACGAGGTTCGAACTCGCGACCCTCAGCTTGGAAGGCTGATGCTCTACCAACTGAGCTATTCCCGCTCCGAACCATCCCCAGTCGGGGTCGGCAGATTCGTGGTGGGGGGGGGAGGATTCGAACCTCCGTAGTCTATTGACGACAGATTTACAGTCTGTTCCCTTTGACCGCTCGGGAACCCCCCCACGGGATCTTCCGACTTCCTCAGTCCCTGTCCGCCAGCTCTGCAAACCCGCCGCCAGGGTCCTGAAATCATCCGTATCCTATGGTTCCCGCCGCGGCGGGAGATCCGGCCAGGTCTCAACCCGGCGCGATTTTTCCTCGTCCAATGCTGCTGGAGCTGGCGAGAGGACTTGAACCCCCAACCACCTCATTACAAGTGAGGAGCTCTACCAATTGAGCTACGCCAGCCCCTGATCGGTCAGCGCGGCGCCGACCTTGCCCTCACCGGCAATCAGCCATGGATCGATCCGGGCTTTACAGACACGACAACATTGTCGGCAACATCGCAGTTTCCCACAACCGCGCCAACAAAATCATAGTTGACAGACCAGGACCGATTTGGGTCCGGGAATATATAACGCCCCCGCTAAATATGTCAAGAAGATCGCCGGATTATTTTGCAAACCGGCGCCGGCCGCCGATCGGCTTCAAATCGCCCCAACTACCTGAAAAAAAGGCTAATCAGCGGTGAGAGCCGCCCGGCACAAATCATCCACCAGGGCCTCGAAAGTGATGCCGACCGCAGCGGCCGCCTTGGGCACGAGGCTGGTCTCGGTCATGCCGGGTATCGTATTGATTTCCAGACACTTGTAGTCATTCTGATCGAGACGGAAATCGACCCGGGCCACGCCGCGGCAGCCGATCAGCTCGTAAGTCCTTAAGGCATCCGCACATATCTGCTCATAAAGGGGTGAATGCACGGGTGCCGGCACCAGGTACTCACTGGCCCCCACGCTGTACTTGTTGCGGTAGTCGTAGAAGCCGTCATGTGGACGGATTTCAAGCAGGGGCAAGCGCCGTCCCATGAAGATCGTCGCGGTCAACTCACGGCCGGGAATGAACTTCTCGATCAGCAGGTCCAAACACTTGCGGCAGGGCACATCCACGACCCGGCCGACCGCGGCCTCGAACTCGTCGGGGCGTTCGACGATCTCCACGCCCACCGAACTGCCGGCACCGTTGAGTTTGACCACCAGCGGGAAGCCGATGTCCGCCCGCGCCCGCGCAAACACCCGCTCCATGGTCAACCCCGCACTGCTGCGCTCGGGGCCGTCTTTCGCGGTCAGGATCCCGGGCTTGGCGGCCTTGCGGTCCCAGGTGACCTGCAGCCAGTCCGGCGTCGGAATGCCGGCCCCGCGCATGATCCGCTTGGAGGCGGCCTTGTCCATGGCGATGGCGCTGGCCGTGGCCCCGGACAGGGCGTAGCGGATACCCATGACATCGAGCACGGCCTGCAGGTGGCCGTCTTCACCCTGCCCCCCGTGCAGGGCCGGAAAGACCAGGTCGTCGTCCAGCAATTCCGGCATCTCCAGAACGGCGGCCACCGACGGAATATCCACAGTCCGGACCTCATGGCCGGCCCTGACCAGGGCGGCGGCCACAGCCTGCCCCGAGGCGAGGGAAACATCCCGTTCCGGCGAATCGCCGCCCATCAATACCGCAATGCGCATCTTCGTCTCCCGGCCCGGCAATCGTGGCCGGACTATTCGGCCTGCAATAAAGCAGTGGCCTGCACCGTAATACACTCGCCACGCCCCTCGGGCCCGACGCCTTCTCCCCTGGTCGCCTTGAGCGAGACCCGATCCGGCGCGACGGCCAGGGCCCGGGCCAGCACCTCGCGCATGGCCACCGCCCGCGGGGAAATCATGGGCGCTTCGGCGATGACCGTACAGTCCATGTTGACCACCTGATAGCCCTTGTCGGCAACCATCCGCACCACTTCGGCGAGCAATCCCACGCTGTCGGCCCCGACGTAACGGGGATCCGTGTCCGGGAAGTGGTGCCCGATATCGCCCAGGCTCAGCGCGCCCAACAGGGCGTCACAGATGGCGTGGCAGACCACATCGCCGTCCGAATGGGCCACCGGGCCGACCGGACTGCCGGGGAATTCCACTCCGCCCAGCACACAGCGCCGGCCCTCTGCCAGCCGGTGTCGATCCCAACCCTGCCCGATGCGATACATCACTTCTCCCGGCGTTTCAAGCAAACAATTCGGCGTCGGCCAGCGCGACCCCGGCCAGATCCTTGGCCGAAAGCACGGTTTCGGTGTCCGACCGCAAGGGCCAGTCGATCCCGATCCCGGGATCATCATAGCGGATCACGCGCTCGTGCTGCGGTGCGTAGTAGTCGGTGCACTTGTAGACGAACTCGGCCTGCTCGCTCAGGACGTAGAACCCGTGGCCGAAGCCCGGGGGCACCCAGAACAGACGGTGATTCTCGGCCGACAGTTCCACGCCGACCCAGCGGCCAAAGGTCTCCGAACTGCGCCGCAGGTCGACCGCCACGTCGAAGACCCGCCCCGAAATGACCCGCACGAGCTTGCCCTGGGGCTGCTTGATCTGGTAGTGCAGTCCACGCAGCACGCCGCGGCCGGAACTGCTCTGGTTGTCCTGCACGAAGGTGTGCGCAATGCCCGCGCCGGCAAACAGGTCGGCGCGCCAGGTTTCCAGAAAATAGCCGCGATGATCCCCGTGCAACACCGGCTCGAACACCTTCACCTCGGGAATTTCGGTCTCGATGATCTTCAACGGCGCTCCTCCAGCAGCTGCAGCAGGTAGCGACCGTAGCCGCTTTTCTGCAGCGGGTCGGCCAGGGCCGACAGCTGCCCGTCGTCGATGAAGCCCATGCGCCAGGCGATCTCCTCGGGGCAGGCGATCTTCAGGCTTTGCCTTTCCTCGATCACCCGGATGAACTGTCCGGCGTCCAGCAGCGACTGGTGGGTGCCGGTATCCAGCCAGGCCGCGCCGCGTCCCAGGATTTCAACCCGCAGGTCGCCCCGCTCCATGTAGGCCGTGATGACATCGGCGATCTCCAGCTCGCCCCGGGCCGACGGCTTGATCGCGCCGGCGATCCCGACCACATCCCGGTCGAAAAAGTACAAACCGGTCGCGGCGTAGTTCGACCTGGGCCGGGCCGGCTTTTCCTCGACGCTGATCGCCTTGCCCTCGCCGTCCACCTCGATCACGCCGTAGCGTTCGGGGTCCTGCACCACATAGGCGAAGATCGTGCCCCCTGTCTCCCGCTGGGCCACCGCCTGCAGGCGCCGCGAAAGTCCCTCGGCGTAGAAGATGTTGTCACCCAGGATGAGGCAGGCCGGACTGCCGTCCAGGAAGTCCGCCGCCAGCGTGAAAGCCTGGGCCAGGCCGTCGGGCGTGGGCTGCACCACATACTCGAGATTCATGCCCCAGCCGGAGCCGTCAGCGAGCAGCCGCCTGAAGGACGCCTGGTCCTCCGGCGTGGTGATGATGCAGACATCCCGGATTCCGGCCAGCATCAGCGTGCTCAGCGGATAGTATATCATCGGCTTGTCGTAGACGGGCATCAGTTGCTTGCTGACCGTCAGGGTCAGCGGATGCAGGCGGCTGCCGGTGCCGCCGGCCAGAATGATGCCCTTGAAACTGGTCTGGACTGGTGCGGTCGCGGCCACGGGTCTAGGTCCCTTCAGTGGATGTTGGTAACGGGTTACCGTTCAGAAGGCAGGTAAACAGAGAAGCGCGGCGGCGTCAACATTTGCTAGCGGTGAACACCGGCCGCATCGCCGCCGGCGCCGGTCACGAATTCGCTGTACGTGCCCTCGTAGACCAGCGGCGGGCGGGCGGGCGTCTCGTCATCGCCGGGGCGCAGCTCCAGGACGCGATTGCTCAGTCCCCGCAGAAAAGTCCGGTCGTGGCTGACAAAGAGCATCGTGCCGGCGAAGTCGGCCAGCGAGTCCACCAGCATCTCCTTGGTCTCCAGATCCAGATGATTGGTCGGCTCGTCCAGAATCAGGAAATTTGGCGGATCGAACAGCATCTCGGCCAGTACCAGACGGGATTTCTCGCCCCCGGACAGGATGCGGATCGGCTTGTCGATGTCGTCGCCGCAAAACTGGAAGGCCCCCAGCAGATTGCGCAGCACGCCGCGCCCTTCGCTGGGAAAAGCCTGTTGCAAATGGTCGTACACCGTATCGGACGGGTTCAGCTGTTCCAGTGACTGCTGGGCAAAGTAGCCGACCTTCAGGTTGGCGCCCAGCCGCACCGTACCCGCATCCGGCGCCAGACTGCCGGCCACCAGTTTCAACAGGGTCGTCTTGCCCGCTCCGTTGCGCCCCAGCACACACCAGCGTTCGGTCCGCCGAATCTTGAGACTGAAGCCGTCGTAGATCGCCCACGCGCCATAGGCCTTGGTCACGCCCGACAATTCCACCACGTCGTCACCCGACCGCGGCGGATCCCGGAACTTGAACTCGACGACCTTGCGCCGCCGGGGCGGTTCGATCTTTTCGATCTTCTCCAGCTTCTTGACCCGGCTCTGCACCTGGGCCGCCTTGGCGACGTGGCTGGCGAAGCGCTCGACGAAGCGCCGCTCCTTGGCCAGCATGGCCTGCTGCCGGGCATAGCTCGCCTCGCGGTTCGCTTCGGCAACGGCCCGCTGCCGCACGAAATTGTCATAGTCGCCGGTGTAGGAAATGAACTCGCCGCCGTCGATGTCGATGATCCGGCCCACGATCCGGTTCATGAAATCCTTGTCGTGGCAGGTCAGCAACACCGCGCCCGGATAGTCCCGGATGAACTTTTCCAGCCAGAGGATCGACTCGATGTCCAGGTGGTTGGTCGGCTCATCCATGAGCAGCACTTCGGGCCGGGCCAGCAACACGCGGGCGATCCCGATGCGCATCTTCCAGCCCCCGGAGAGGGCTGCGGTGTCGGCGCCGACCTGGTCCTCGTCAAATCCCAGACCGGCCAGAACCTCACGCGCGCGCGCCTCCAGTTCGTAGCCCCCGCGGCCCTGATACAGTTCAAGCACCTCGCCGAAGCGGGCCAGGATCCGTTCCATCTCGTCGGCCTTTTCCGGATCGGCCATGGCCGCTTCGAGATCGGCCAGTTCGTGGTGCAGTTCGCCCAGATCGCCGCTGCCGGCAATGGTCTCGTCCAGCACCGAGCGGCCGGCCATCTCGCTGATGTCCTGGCGGAAGTAGCCGATCGTCGTGCGGCGGGGCACGCTGACGGTGCCCTCGTCCGGCCCCTCCTCGCCGACGATCAGGCGGAAGACGGTGCTCTTGCCGGCGCCGTTGGGGCCGACCAGACCGATCTTCTCGCCGCGATTGAGCTGGAGCGAGGTTTCCACGAAGAGGATCTGGCGGCCGTGGCGTTTGGAGATGTTGGTCAGGTTGATCATGGGGCAGGAAGCTACACGCCGACCACGGTGGCCGCAATGCCCAACTCCCGCACCATCCCTTCGATCTCTGCGGCATAGACCGGGTTCATGACCAGGACAAGTTCGATTCCCTGGTCGACCAGGTCCGCCGGCGCGGCGATCCGGTGCCCGGCGCCGGCAACATGCAGGCCTCGCTTCTGCGGGTTGATATCAACCGGCACGCAGATATCGGCGTCCGGCCCCATCAGGTTCAGGAACGTTACCCCCTTGGAGCCGGCGCCCCAGATCGCCACCTTGCCGCCGGCGTCACGCACAGCCGCAAACCGGGCCCGCCAGTGGGCGAGCAACTGGTCCAGCTCCCGTGACAGGCCCTGGGCCAGGGCCGTCAGTTCGCCCGGCGCGGGCACCGGCGAAGCGTCCACGTCACCACCCGGCACCCCGTCGGCGTGGGCCTCCAGGCACAGAAACTGGCCACCGAAGGTTTCCCAGGTGCGCGAGACCCGCAGGCCGGCCCGTTCAAAGCAGGCGATCATGCTGCTGCCGCAGAAGTAGCTGATGTGCTCGTAGATGAAGTCCCAGACCCCACCGTCACGCAGACTGTACAACGAGTTCGGCACCTCGAAAAAAAGAGCCGCCGGCGAATCCGCCGGCAGCGCCGCGCGCACCGAGCGCAGAAAGGGCACCGGCTCGTCGATATGCTCGAGCGCGTGCCGACAGCAGACCAGGTTCGCTGCCTGGTCCCACGGCCGAACACCGAAGTACTCGCCGAAGATTTCGATATTGTCCGCAATGGGCTCACCGCGAAAACTCGGATCGAAGCCGCTGCCGCGC
>JAJRYJ010000109.1 GCA_024275795.1 Actinomycetes bacterium
CCGTCACACCGGCAAGCAAAGACCAGAGGCTTTCCTGGGTGGAGCTGATGGTGATGGCGGTGACTATGGCGCCGGGGCCTGCGATCATGGGGATTGAAAGGGGGATGATAAGGCCGCCCTCTTCAGCGGCATCCTCCTTGTCGACGTCTCCGGACTGTGCCTTGCCTGCCTTCCCCTGGTAGAGCATGTCGAAACCCATGCCGGCGATGATCAGGCCGCCGACTACGCTGAAGGCATCCTGGTTGATGCCGACCAGCTCCAGCAGTTCCCGGCCGATGAGAGTGGCGCCGGCGAGGACGAAGAAAGTGACGAACCCCACCCTTGTGGCGGCGCTGGTTCTTTCCAGCCCTTCGCGTCTTATTATGTCGTTGAAGAGGATTATCTTCTCGGGGCTTATGGGAGCCGCCATGATCAACAAAGCAATTATCGCCTGTATCGCCTGTCCCAGGTCCATGATCTCCCTCTGTTCCGGTTGTGCGGGAATTACGTTGAAAAGCCTTGGGCTGCAGATGTTCCGTTAATATCCTTTCCCCCGGCCAATCCGTGTAAACATCCCTGCATCTGATGATAGACTCTATCCGTGCGGGACAGTCACGGCCTGCGTGGCCGCGGACGACGCCGGCCGAACAAACAACGGGGAGGAAACCCATGGCAACAGCAAAGGCACGGCATATTCTGGTTGACAGCGAGGAGAAATGTGAACAATTGAAAATGGAGATCATCGAGGGCGCCGACTTCGCGGTGGTCGCCGCGGAGCACTCCAGCTGCCCTTCCGGCAAGCAGGGTGGCGATCTGGGCGAGTTCGGCCAGGGGCAGATGGTGCGGGAATTCGACGAGGTCGTGTTCACCTGGGAACTGAACACGGTGCACGGCCCCGTCAAGACCCAGTTCGGCTATCATCTGATCGAGATCACGGCACGCTCTGATTAACCGGGTGCAGGGATAAAACTTTGACAGGCACCTGGTGATTATCGCAAGCTCACCAAAGCAGGCGAGACAGGACTCCCGGAGTTGAATTCATGAGGAAATGGTCGGCTCTGATAATCCTCAGCATGGCGATGTTCATCATCGTCATCGATACGACCATCATGAACGTCTCCATCTCGTCGCTGGTGGAGGACCTGGGCACCACCGTCGGCGGCGTCCAGGCGGCCATTTCCATCTATGCGCTGGTGATGGCCTCCTTCATGCTCATCGGCGGTAAACTGGGCAGTATATTCGGCGTCAAGCGAATCTTCATCGCCGGTGTCGCCTGCTTCGGAGTCGGCACCGGCATCGCCTCTTTCAGCGAGAGCCTAGGCATGCTGATCATCGGCTGGTCTGTAATCGAGGGCCTGGGGTCGGCCCTGATGATGCCCAACATCCAGACCCTGTTGCGGAAGACCTATGACGGTGAGGACCGGGCCTATGCCTACGGCATCATCAGCGCCGTGGCCGCCGTCGGCATGGCCGTAGGCCCGATCGCCGGCGGCCTGCTGACCACATATGCCAGCTGGCGCTGGGCCTTCCGGCTGGAGGTGCTGATCGTCGTCATCGTGCTGGCACTGCACGGCCGGATCAAGCGGGACACACTGCCCGAACAGAGACCCGGGTTTGACTTCATCGGCGCTGCAATCTCCATCATCGGCTGGGCAGCCATCGTCCTCGGTATACTGCTCATCAGTGACTACGGCCTGTTTGAGGCCAAGCAGCCGCTTGTGATCGGCTCGTGGGAGATCGCCCCGCTCGGGTTTTCGGCCGTACCATTAATCATCGGTTTCGGCCTCCTGCTGATCCTGGGCCTGTTCCGCTGGGAACGGCGGCTCGAGGACAAGGGCGGCGACGGCCTGTTCAAGCCCTCTCTTTTCAGCATCCCGGGATTGTCATCGGGGTTCGCCGTGCGCTTCGTCAGCCTGTTCGTTACCGCAGACTTCATGTTCACCTTCCCGCTGCTGCTGCAGCTGACTTTCGAATATTCGGCCATCGAGACGGGGCTGACGCTGATGCCCTTTTCCATCGCCCTGTTGATAACGGCCATCGTCGGAGCCAGGCTCTCATCCCGTTTCAAGGCAAAGCGCATCATCCAGGTGGGCTTTCTGGCGGTCATCGCCGGCCTGCTCTTCATGGAATCCACTATCGAGCCCGGACTTCAACCATCCGACCTGGCCAGCGGCAGCATGTTCGGCGCCGGCCTGGGTCTCATCGTCTCCCAGATCCTCAACCTGATCTTCTCATCGGTTGATGCCGAAGACACACCGGAGACCACTGGCCTTAACGGCACCTTCGAGCAGCTGGGCAATGCCATGGGGGTGGCCCTGGTGGGAGTGATCATGCTGGTCACGCTCACCTCGGGGGTACAACAGGGAATCTCAGTGAGTGCTGCCATCCCCGGGGGTCAGCAGGATGCGGCTATTCGGTCAGTGGAATCCGGTATCGAGCTGGTATCCGACAGTCAGTTGAATGGTGAGCTGGAGGCGTCCGGCGTTGACGAGGCGACCCAGGCAGAGGTACTTGAGATATACAATGTTTCGCGTACCGACTCCTTCAAGACAGGTATCGCTTTCCTGCTCTATATATCGATAGCCGGTCTGATCCTCACCACGGGGCTTTCCGACCGCAAGCTGGTGGGGGAATAACACAAACCCGGAGGGACGCATATGATTTTTCTCAAGGTTCTGCCGGTCATCATCAGCGCCCTGCTGCTGGCGGCCCATTTCCTGCGCGCGGGCCTGCTGCCGTTGGTGGTGTTCAGCCTGGCCTTCCCGCTGTTGCTGTTTTACAGCCACAAGTGGGCTACCCGTGCCGTGCAGGCGATTCTCCTGCTGGGGACGCTCATCTGGCTGGTGACGCTCGCGGACATTGTCGACCAGCGGCGTGCAGCCGGAGAGAGCTGGGCAGCGTCGGCCGTCATCCTCGGGGCGGTGGCGCTTTTCACCGCCGTCTCGGCGCTGCTCATCAACCGCCTTTACAGGGAATAAACCAAGGTTAAACCAGGGGGACACAATACTATACCTTTGTCGGATATTGGAGCCGAGGAAATAGTACTTTGGTTTAGTATTGTGTCCCCCTGGTTTATGCTAATGTCCATGAGCCTGGAAGAAATCAAGATTCTCGCCGTCGATCTCACCCGCGCCCTGCGCGACAAGGTGCGCCCGCAGCTGGGCAGCATCGCGGCGCGCGCCCACGCGGGCACCGCCGTCGGCGGCGACGTCACCTTCGGCATCGACGAGCTGGCCGAGACCTTCCTGGTCGAGTACCTCAAAGAACGAGGCGCCGACGTCGCCGTCTACTCGGAGGACCAGGGCCTGATCGAGTTCGGCGAGCCGGAATATATCCTGATAATCGACCCGGTGGACGGCACCCGCCCGGCCGCCGCCGGCCTGGAGTGCGCCATGGTCTCCGTGGCCGTCGCCGAGTTCTCCGACTCCCCCACCATGGCCGACGTGGTCTTCGGCTGCCTGCAGGAGATCAAGAACGGCGACCTTTTCACCGCCGTCCGTGGCGGCGGCGTCGAGTTCACCACGGCGGCCGGCGAACTCATCGAGGTCAGGCTCTCCCGCAACACGGAGCTTGCGAATCTCTTCTGGACCATCGGCTTCCGCGGCCGCCCCGCGCGGGCGCTCATCGAGACACTTGGCGACCTGGTGGACGAATCCTCCGTGGACGGCGCCGTCTTCGACCTGGGCAGCGCCACCTTCTCCATCACGCGCATCCTCACCGGGCAGCTTGACGCCTACGTCGATATCGGCCCGCGCATGATCGACGACGTGCCGGCGGTGAAGCCCCTGTTCGAACAGGTGGGCAAGGGCGCCGTGCTCAACAACTCGCCCCACGACCTGGCGGCGGCGGCGCTCATCTGTTCCGAGGCCGGGGCCGTCATCGGCGACGGCAACGGCGAGCCCCTCGGCGACAGGTCCCTGCTGGGCTCGGACCATTCCTTCCAGATGGCCTGCATCGCCGCCGCCAACTCGGAGCTTGAGGAAAAACTGATCGCCGCGGTCGACGCCGGCATAGCCGTCCTCCGGCGGGAGTTTGAAAACTGACATCAGGGGGGAGCAGGCAGTCAAGGAAAACTCGGCCGGGAGAGGAGCCATGACAGCCGGAGAAAGCGCCATGCATGAGGGCCTGCTTTACGACAAACGCCCCGACGGCAAGATCCGCTGCCGGGTCTGTCCGCGGCTGTGCGTCATCGCCGAGGGCAGGCTGGGTATCTGCAAGAGCCGCCAGAACCTGCAGGGCAGATGCATCGCCCTCAATTACGGCAAGGTCTGTTCCGTGGTGGCGGATCCCATCGAGAAGAAACCGCTGTTCCATTTCCATCCGGGAAGCCGCGTCCTCTCCCTGGGCACGCTGGGATGCAACATGCGCTGCATCCATTGCCAGAACTGGCAGATCGCCCACGCGGACTTTTTCGAGGACGGGGATGAGTTGCGGGACCTGCCGCCGGAAAAGCTCCCCTACATCACCGGGAACAGCGATTGCCAGGGAGTGGCCTGGACCTACAACGAACCGACCATCTGGCTGGAATACGCCCTGGACGGCGCCCGTGCCTGCCACGACCATAACCTCTACACGGTCTTCGTCACCAACGGCTACATCACGGCAGAGGCGCTGGACATCATCGCCCCTCACCTGGACGCCTACCGGGTCGACATCAAAGGATTTCGCCCGGAGACCTATAAGTTTCTGGCACGGATAAAAGAGGTGGAGCCGATCTTCGCCGCCGCAGAGGCGGCCATGCATCGTTACGGCTGTCATGTGGAGATTGTCACCAATATAATCCCCACAGTGAACGACGACGAGGAGACGCTGAGAAACATCGCCGCATGGATAGCCGGCAAGCTGGGGCCGAAGACGCCATGGCACGTGACCAGGTTCCATCCGTACCTGGAACTGTCGCACCTGCCGTCGACGCCGATCGAGACCCTGGAGAGGGCGCTCGCCATCGGTCACGAGGAAGGGCTCAAGTTCGTCTATGTCGGAAATGTCCCGGGACACCAGGCGGAGAACACCACCTGCCCCGGCTGCAGGCGGGTGGTTATCCATAGGGACGGCTACCGGGTGGGGAGTAAAGATGTCAAGGACGGCCATTGCGCCTTCTGTGGAGAAGACCTCAATATTGCTCAGGCGCCGAAAGCCTGCTAATAATAGTAGATTGACTGAGCGCGCCGTCCGGCGTTCCGGTACGAACCTGACAGGCCCCCCAGCGACAGGAGGAACATTTTTTGCTGCAGGAAGTCCATGTAGGCCATAAATCGCTGGCCGACTACCAGAGCGTGGTCGCCCGCAATCTCGTGGACGAGATAAAGTCGCTGGCCGAGGGTCTCAAGGGCGCCCGCGTGCTGCACATCAACGCCACCTCCTTCGGCGGCGGCGTGGCCGAGATCCTCTATACGCTGGTGCCGCTGATGCGCGACGTGGGACTCGACACCGAGTGGCGCGTGATCATGGCCCCCCAGGAGTTCTACGAGGGCACCAAGTACATGCACAACGCCCTCCAGGGCAACGCCACCGGCCTGGACGCGGCGCAGCGCGAGATCTACGAGACGCACAACCGCATCGCCGCCGAGTCCCTCGGGGGCAGTTTCGATTTCGTCATCGTCCATGACCCCCAGCCGCTGCTGATACGCCATTTTGCCGGGGATCAGGGGGCCAAGTGGGTGTGGCGCTGCCACATAGACACTTCGACCCCCAACCAGGACGTGGCCGAATACCTGCTCCCTTACATCACGCCTTACGACATGTCCATCTTCTCCATGGACCAGTACGTGCTCAGCGGCATCCAGTCGCCCACCAGGGTCATCCTGCCGGCCATCGACCCGCTGTCCACCAAGAACATGGCCCTCTCCCCCGAGGACGCCGATTACGTGGTCAACCAGTTCGGCGTCGAGCCTTACACGCCGCTGATGCTGCAGATATCCCGTTTCGACCCCTGGAAGGACCCCCTGGGCGTCATCGACGCCTACCGCATGGTCAAGGAGAGCTTCGCCACCGTGCGCCTGGCGCTGGTGGGTTCCATGGCCACGGACGACCCGGAGGGCTGGAGCTTCTTCACCAAGACGGTGGAGCACGCCGGCGACGACAGCGACATCCTCATCCTCACCAACCTGAACAACGTGGGGAACCTGGAGGTTAACGCCTTCCAGTCGCGGGCGGACGTGCTGATACAGAAATCGACGCGCGAAGGTTTCGGCCTGACGGTGAGCGAGGCGCTCTGGAAGGCCAAGCCCACCATCGGCGGCGACGTCGGCGGCATCCCGGTGCAGATACAGGACGGCGAGACCGGCTTCCTGGTGGACACCTCCGAGAAATGCGCCGAGCGCGCCAAGTGGATACTGGACAATCCCGACGAGGCCAAGGCCATGGGCCGCGCCGGCAAGGAGCACGTGCGCGCCCATTTCCTGACGCCGCGCCTGCTCAGGGACTACCTGGCGCTGCTCACGGACCTGAAGCAATAGTCGCTTTCGAAGCCGGGCGCGGTCACGGGTCCCGGCACGGAGCCCGGAGTCGGAAGCCCGGAAACGATGCCTGATACCGCCGCAGACAACAGATTGATTATCGCCGCCAACCGCGGCCCCGTCTCCCACAAGCGGGGGGAGGACGGCGAGATCGTGGCCGTACGCGGCGGCGGCGGGCTGGTCACCGCGCTTCTGGGAATCTCCGCCGGCCGCGAGCTCACCTGGATCGCCAGCGCCATGACCCCCGAGGACGCCGAGGTGGCTGCCGCAGCCCCGGGCGGGGAGATCGACATCGACCACGACGGCCACCGCCTGGGCCTGCGCTATGTCGTGGCGGAGCCGGATACCTACCACAGGTTCTACAATGTCATCGCCAACCCCCTGCTCTGGTTCATCCAGCATTACCTCTGGAATCTGCCCGCCGCACCGGAACTGGGCGCCGCCGAGCTCGATGCCTGGGAGAACGGCTACCAGGCGGTCAACCGCCTGTTCGCGGAGGCGGTCAGTGATAAGATCGGCAGCCGGCCGTCCGGGCGGCCGCTGGTGATGCTCCACGACTACCATCTCTATACCTGCCCGGCGATGATCCGCGAGCGGCATCCCGAGGCGTTCCTGCACCATTTCGTGCACATACCCTGGCCTCAGTCGGACGCCTGGCGCGTGCTGCCCGGCCCCATGCGCGAGGCGGTCTTCGGCGGCATACTCGCCAACGATATCATCGGCCTGCATACCGGGAAATACGTGCGCAACTTCCTCGACGGCTGCCGGGAGCTCATGGGGCTGGAGGTGGACTATGGCAGCGGCACGGTCAGCGTGGAAGGCAGGGAGGTGCGGGTCCGGGCCTATCCCGTTTCCATCGACTGCGGCGATTTCGACCGCCTGGCGGAATCGAAGGCCGTGCTGGCCGAGGAGCGCAAGCTCGAGGAAGCCCGCAGGGGGCGGCTGATATTGCGCGTCGACCGCATGGACCTTTCGAAGAACATCGTGCGCGGCTTCGAGGCCTACGGGCTGTTCCTGGAGCGGCACCCGGAGTTCAGGGAGAAAGTGACCTTCCTGGCGCTGATGCAGCCGTCCCGCGAGGACATCCCCCAGTATGCCGAATACCGACGCCGCATCAGCGCCGTCGTGGAGCGCGTCAACAGCGAACACGGCGGCAGCAGCTGGCAGCCCATCGAGCTGCGCATCCAGGACAACTTCCCCGCATCGGTGGCCGCCTACAAGCAATACGACGTACTGATGGTAAACGCCGTCTTCGACGGCATGAACCTGGTGGCGAAGGAGGCGGGGCTGGTAAACAGCCGTGACGGCGTTCTCATCCTCTCGGAGAACACGGGGGCCCACAAGGAACTCGCCGGCAGCGCCGTCAGCGTCAACCCCTTCGACCTGGAGGACCAGGCCCGGGCGCTCCACCGGGCGCTGACCATGCCTGAGGATGAGAAAAAGCGTCTGGCGGGTATGTTAAAGGACACGGTTCGCAGTAATGACATCAACCGCTGGATCGACCGGCAGTTCGCGGACATCAAATCGAGCATGGGAGGGGCGAGATGAACGACGAAGCGAAAAAAAGCAGCCAGGCCGTGAAGGAGCTCATCGAGAGGATCCTGATGATGGGCGTGGGCGCCGCCGCCATCACCAGGGATAAACTGCAGGAGCTGGTCGACGAGTTCGTCAAGCGCGGGGAGTTGACCCGCGAGGAGGGCCAGAAGCTGATGGAAGAGGCCGGCGAGCGGGCGGCGGCGGAGGGCGCCTCCATCAAGGAGAAGGCTTCGGACACCTACCAGGAGACCCTGAGGACCCTGGGCATCGCCTCCAGGGAGGCCGTCGAGGAGCTGGACCGCCGCATAGCCGTACTGGAGGCCAAGGTCTACAGCAAGCAGTCGCCGGTGGAGGAACCGCCCACCGGATTCTCCAGCACCACGACGGAGGAGGAAGAGCCGTCCTGAGCCGGTTTCGGCGTCCATAGGCCCACCGGCGGCCACCGGCGGCTGTCATAGGTCCGCCGATAGCTGTCCGCAAGCGCCCCGTCGAGTATCTCCAGGGAGGCGCGGTCCTCCTCGAAGACGACCACCGGGTAGGCCCTGCGCGAGATATCCTGCTCGATACCGCTGAAAAGCCGCTGCGCATCCTCTTCCCCGCGGCGGTATTTCTCCTCCCAGAGGAACTGGTCGAAGAACCTGCGGGCCACGGGCCTGTCCGCCTCGAGGGCGTAACAGCCGGGGACCAGTGACGCCTCCCCGGGGGCGCTGGCGCTCTCGATGGTGTCGGCGATTACCGCCACGTCGCCGGCGTTGCTGCGGTTGATGAGGACGCGGTCCTTGCTCACCATGCCGACAACGGAAACCAGCAGCAGCGCCATCGCCAGCGCCGCCGCCGGCCTGCCGCGGCCGGCCGGCCCCATGATCCCCCAGGCCGCGAGCAGCGCCAGGGCCGGTTCCACCAGCAGGTAGAGGTTGGTGTCGTGGCCGTCGGCGAAGAGGGTGAGCAGCACGGCCGCCCCCGCCGCCAGCCACCCCAGCAACAGCAACAGGCCCCCCGGGGCGTGCCGGCGCCTCAGGAAGTCCACGGCGAACCAGAGGCCGGGAGCGGCGGCCACCAGCAGCGGCCAGTCGATCTGCCAGATGCGCAGGAGCCCCTCGTGGAAATTGGCGAAGCTGTAGCCCTTGCTCGCCTGGGCCAAGATGATGTCGTCCAGGTATGCCCCCGCGGTCAGCAGCTCCAGGGCCAGCACCGCCAGCAGGGAGCCGCCCAGCGTCAGCTCGAGGAAAAGGCCCAGCTCGGGACGGCGGAAGCGGTGGACGTAGAGGATGAAAACCAGCAGCAACGGCAGGAAGGTCAGCTTGGTGAGCAGGGCGAGGATGCACAGGAGCCCGGCGGCCGCCAGCCGCCTGCGGCCCTGCCCCAGCAGCAGCGCCATGGAGGCCACCGCCAGCAGCGCCACCAGCGAGTCCTGGATAAACAGCTTGGAGAAGTAGATGCCGAGCGGCGCGAACAGGGTGAAGGCCCCGGCGAGGAAGGCGATGTCGTCCCTGCCCGTCAGCCGGAGCGCCAGCTTCCACACCGCCAGCCCCAGGCAGGCCAGCACCAGCAGGCTGAAGACGCGGAAGGGAATGACCCCGGCGCCGAACCAGGAAAGGGGAGCGCCCGCAACATACAGCAACGGCGGATGGGCGGCCAGGAAGTCACGATAGGGGATCAGGCCGCCCGCGATGGCGTCGGCGGATATCAGGTAGGCGCTGTCCGCCGCGTCGAGGCAGCTGTGGTCGACACCGCCCAGGTTGAGCGCAAGGAAGAGGCCGGTCAGGAAGTAGAAGGCGGAGCGGTATGGCCGCGAGAACCTGCCGGGACCGCCCATGTCCTAGCAGCAGTTCCCGGAGACCGCCTTCAGGTCGGCGAGCCTGCTGCAGCCGTCAGCCTCTCCGCGGCACGGTGTAACCGGTGAAGGGGCCGGCGCCGGGCGCTTGATGCGCTCCAGCAGCCTCAGCCTGTGCCTGTGGCGCTGCGCGTGCTCCCCCGAGCGTTCTATCCCGCCCAGCTCCAGGCGCATGAGCTGCACCCCGTTGGACGACCGGGCCGGGTAGAAACCGCTCTCCCGCAGCAGTTCGCTTTCGAAGAGGTGTCCGGGATGCTGTTGCGGCTGCTCGCAGGAACAGAAGGCTTCCACCGCTTCTACCTCGAGCTCCTGCAGCGCCGCCAGCGCCGCCAGCAGCAGGCTCTTGCGCAGGGCCGGCAGCGAGTCATCGGTCGCCCTGCTGCAGCTGATGAGCATGGCGTCCGTGGAAAGGGGACCGCAGGGCAGCTTCTCCATGCCGGGGAAGAGGACAGAGGGTCCGTACTGGATCATCCCCAACGGCCGGTCGTCCATCAGCGCCAGCTTGCCCCAGCCTCCGAACAGCTCCTCCGCGCGGCGCTCCCAGGCCTCCCGCTCTGCCGGGGAAGGCCAGCCACCCTCACGCCCCTGCCACCAGCCGCATCCGCGGCAATCGTCAGGGAGGAAGTGGGATGTGGTCCTGTCGAGGCTCTTGAGTTGGAATATCATCTTGCCGTCATCCACCCTGTCCTTTTCCAGGTCCTTCGCGTCCCGCCGTTGCGACCAGTCATCGACCGGCTGGACGCTTCCCCTTATTATAGCTCAAGTAAAGCGCCGTTGGGGCGCCGATCAACTCAGTGCCCGGCCGCCAGCTCCAGCAGCGTGATCTCGGGCCGGCTCAGCAGCCTGAACGGCACCAGGGTGGTGCCGACACCGCGCGATACGTGCAGGATGGTGCCGGGGAACTGGTAGATGCCGTCGGCGTACTCGGAGCCTGATGATGACAGCAGCACCTTGCCCCGGGAAGGATGGGGGACGCATATCTGGCCGCCGTGCGTATGGCCCGAAAGCACAAGATGGAAAAGCCCGCCGTCCAGTTCGGAGATGACATCGGGCGCGTGGGAGAGCAGTATCCGCAGCGCCGCCTCCGGGTCGGCCTCGCCGCGGACAGCGTCCAGGTCCGCGAGGCCGTACTGGAGCTCGTCGATGCCGCATACCTGTATGGCCCCGCCGCCGTGCTGGACGCGGGCGCATTCGTTCTCCAGCAGCCGGATGCCGGACCGCTGGAGCAGTTGCCGGTTGAGGCTGACCGTGGCCGCGAGTTCGTCGGGCTCCAGCTCGCGCATGACGATGCGGCTCCTGCCCGTGGCCCGGTTGACGAAGTCCTGTATCACGGTCTTGCGCAGCCCGTGGTCGTGGTTCCCGAGGACGGCGAACTTGCCCAGGGGAGCTTCGACCTGCGACAGGAGCGCCAGGTGGGGGCGCAGGTCCCGCTTCTTGTCGGTCATGTCGCCCGTGAACAGGACCAGGTCCGGCTCGCAGCCACGGGCGGCCTGGACGAACTTGGAGATGGCGCGGCTGTTGGGGCCGGGGACGCCGGCATGCAGGTCGCTCACGTGCAGCAGCCTCAGGCCTGACAGCGCCGCCGGCAGACCCGGCAGCGTCAGCCGCCGGTGTACCAGGCGCAGCCATTGGGCTTCGAACACCATGTAGACCGAGGTGGCCGCCCCCAGGCCGATGCCGAGCCGGAGCAGCCGTGCCGCGAGGCTGAAGCTATTCCTCCTCCTGGGCCTCAATCTCGGCCTTCAGTCGGGCGCTGGTCTCCTCGATGCGGGCCTTGAGGTCCTCGTCGGAGGCCGCGTCAGCCGGCAGAGGGGCGTCGGTCTCCGACCCCGGCTCGCCCGTCAGGTCCATGGTTCCCCCGAAGAGCTCCTGCCGGATCTCCCTGCCGGACTTCGGCGCCAGCATCATGCCCGTCCCGACGCCGATGCCGACGCCGAAGAGAAACAGGCTGCATCTCTTGCACATAGCCATGGAAAGCCTCCCGGTAACAAGTTGATATCGCTGGAGAGAACCATTCTAGTCACTTGTTCCCCCTGTCGCAAGGAAGATGGAACGGGGAGGCGGGGAAGGAGTTGTTTACCCGCGGCAGAAAAGGAGATAAGCTGCAAACCGGCAGGACAAACGCCGCCGCCGCCGCCGGCGGGGCGATGACACGGAAAGGAGCGCCATGGCCTGGATTATCGTGATCGCCGTTGTTGCCGTGCTGGTGATCGGGCTCATCTACACCTACAACAGCCTGGTGCGGGCGCGCAACAAGGTGGACAATTCCTGGAAGCAGATCGACGTGCAACTGAAGCGCCGTTACGACCTGATACCAAATCTGGTAGAAATGGTCAAAGACTACATGTCCTACGAGCAGGAGGTGCTGGAGAACGTCACCAGGGCCAGGGCCCAGGCCATGAGCGCCCAGGGGCCGCGGGAGCAGGGGCAGGCGGAGAACTTCCTCTCCGAGACGCTCAAATCCCTGTTCGCCGTGGCGGAGAACTACCCGGAGCTGAAGGCCAACCAGAACGTGCTCAAGCTCCAGGAGGAACTGACCTCCACCGAGAACAAGATATCCTTCGCGCGCCAGCTCTACAACGACGTGGTGATGGCCTTCAACAACAAGGTGCAGACCTTCCCCTCCAACATCGTCGCCGGGGCCTTCGGCTTCAGGGAGCGGGAATACTTCGAGATTCCCGAGGGCCAGAGCGAGCCCGTGGCGGTGGACCTGCGCTAGGCGGGTCGCAGGCGCCGGCAGATGTACGAACAGATAGCGAAAAACAAGCGTCTCTCCTACCTGCTGATAGCGGGGACAGCGGCGTTGCTGCTGCTGATGGGCTTCGCCATCGGTTACGCCACCGGCTTCGGCTATTTCGGCGTCATCTTCGCCGCCGCCATCGCCCTGGTGATGGGCCTCTCCAGCTATTACAGGGGGGACCGGATGGTGCTGGCCGCCAGCCGCGCCCGGCGCGTCAGCCACGACGATGAACCCCAGCTATACAACGTGGTGGAAGAGATGGCCATCGCCTCCGGCAACCCCATGCCCGCCGTCTACGTCATCCCCGACTCGGCGCCCAACGCCTTCGCCACCGGCAGGAACCCGGAGCACTCCTCCATCGCCGTCACCCAGGGCCTGATGGACAAGCTCAACCGCGAGGAGCTGCAGGGGGTCATCGGCCATGAGATGTCCCACGTGCGCAACTACGACATCCTCTACGCGACCCTGGTGGGCATCCTCGTGGGCACGATCGTGCTGATGGCTGATTTCTTCCTGCGCTGGAGCTTCTGGACCGGCGGCGGCCGCAGGGGGCGCGGCGGCGGCAGCAGCAGCGGCGGTTACTTCCAGATAATCATGCTGGTGGTGGCGCTGGTGATGGCCATCCTCGCCCCGCTGGCGGCGCGGGCGGTACAGCTGGCCATCTCGCGCAAGCGCGAGTACCTGGCCGACGCTTCCGCCGTGGAGCTGACGCGCAACCCCCTGGGCCTGGCCAGCGCTCTGGAGAAGATAGCCAACGACCAGGACGTGCTGGAGTCGGCCAACCGCGCCACGGCCCACCTCTACATCGCCAACCCGGTGAAGAAGTTCGAGAAGCGGGCCAGGAGCATGTTCAGCAGCCATCCGCCGATACAGATGCGCATCCAGACGCTCAGGGCCATGGCCGGCGCGCCACCGGCGTCCCCCGCCTGAGCGGTACGGCCGCAGCGACGGTTCCATCTGCCGCCCGAGCGGCTTGCCATTCCCCGCCTGCGGGGATAAGATTTACCTCCACCGTCCGCCCCTCCTGTCACATCCTTTCATCACGAGGGGTGTTTTTCTTGAGCCAGGTCTATGGAAGCAGCGACATGCCCGCGGCCGCCGGCACGGGGCCGCAGACGCCGGGCGAGGCCGAAGACATCGTCCAGGTAAACGCAGAATCACTTTCCGACGACGAGCTGGTGGGCCTGGTGCTCGACCAGGACTGCGCTTCGCAGGACATGCTGCGGGTCTCACGTGAAATCTTCGCGCACTTCGCGGGTCGGTCCATATCGGCGGTGGCTGCAGAGGAACTGGGTTCGCGCTGCGGCCTGCCGCCTGCGGCGGCAGGCCGCATCTCCGCCTCGCTGGAGCTGGCGCGCCGCCTGCTGATGCCCGACGAGAGCCGGGGCGGCATCCGCTCGCCGCGTGACGCCTGCCGCATGGTGTCGCATATCCGCAACGAGGAAAAGGAGCATTTACTCGCCCTTTACCTGAACGCGCGCAATCTGCTGATACACGAGGAGACCATATCCATCGGCAGCCTGAACGCCAACATAGTGCATCCACGCGAGGTCTTCAGACCGGCGATATCGGCTTCGGCTGCCGCGATAGTGCTGGCGCACAACCATCCATCAGGGGATGTATCGCCGAGCCAGGAGGACCTGCGGCTGACGACCCGCATGGTGGAGGCCGGGCGTCTGCTGGGTATCGAGGTGCTGGACCACGTTATCGTCTCGAAGTGCAGCTATCTCAGCTTCCGCAGCGAGTAGTACCTGTGAAGCGGCGCGTGAGACGGAGCTCCAATCAAAGATGAAAACAGACTCCACTTTGTGGAAAACAGCACAGCACGGATTTCGGGGGTGGTTTCAGGCCCGAAGAGAGAAGCTTTATTAATCCGGATAATCATTATTCATCTGCTTCTAATTGGTAAATCGCCAATATGCAGGCATTTAACTCAATGTGAGCCTTATCGACTTACTTTGTAGGATTTACAGGGGGCATATATCGGACCATGCTGAACAGGGGAAAATCGTAACATCGAAAAAGTTATCCACAATATCCACAGGCGGCGACAGTCTGCAAAGGGCGGGCAATCCCCGAAAAAATGGGCGCATTTGACTTTATTTGGAGCCTGTCTGTATACTTTCAGGTCGGTTTACCAGAAACCCGGGAGAGATCTTGAAACGGACATACCAGCCCAATAAAAGGAAAAGGAAGAAAGCCCACGGATTCCGCAAGCGCGCCAGCACCAGGGCGGGCCGCCGGGTCCTTAAAAGGCGCAGGGCAAAGGGGAGAAAGAGCCTTTCAGCGTAGCCCATCCATCCCGTGAACAGGAAACATCGATTGAGCCGGTCGGCCGATTTTGAACGGGCCTACCGCCAGGGAAAATCGGTAGCGGGCCGGTATGCGGTACTTTATTTTTTTAACAGGACGCCGGCGACGGGAGAGGATGAGCCGCGGCTCGGAGTCTCCGTATCCAGAAAGGTCGGCGGCGCCGTCACGCGCAACAGGGTCAAGCGCACCCTGAAGGAATCGTTCCAGGCGCTGCGGGAGGAGCTGGCGCCCGGCTACGACTATGTGATTATCGCCCGTCCAGGGCTGGCGGAGTTTATCGAAAAGAGCCAGTTCGAAGATGTCGCCGAGATGACGGCGGACCTCTTCAGGCGGGCTGACCTGATCCAGGAAGCGGACTGAATTGAAACGAATACCCATTTTCCTCGTTGGCCTCTACCAGAGGTTGATATCGCCCCTGTTTCCGAGGCGCTGCAAGTACTACCCCACCTGCTCCCAGTATGCCATCGACGCCGTGCGGGAGTGGGGGCTGTTCCGCGGCGGGGCCATGTCGCTGTGGCGCCTGCTGCGCTGCAATCCGTTCTCTCACGGCGGCCATGATCCGGTGAGGAGGCGCAGCGGTTGACCGGCGTTTTCTCCTTCCTGATCGAGCCACTCGCCAGGATCCTCCTGTGGATACAGGAGTTCACCGGCTTCTCCTGGGGCTGGACCATCGTCGTCCTGACGATCCTGATCCGCATCCTGCTGATACCGCTGGGGGTCAAGCAGTATACCTCCATGCGGGCGATGCAGAAGCTGCAGCCCAAGATCAAGGAACTGCAGAAGAAATACAAGGACGACAAGCAGAAGCTCAACGAAGAGACGATGAAGTTCTACCGGGAGAACAAGGTCAACCCCTTCGGCTCCTGCCTGCCGCTGCTGTTGCAGATGCCCATCTTCATCGCCCTCTACCTGCTGCTGAAGAAGACGGAGCTCTATATCGAGATCAGGCCGGACGTGAGCGTTTCCTGGCTGTGGATAAACGATATCCGCCTGAAGGACTACGCGATCATCTTCGTCTACATCGGCACCCAGTTCCTCTCCAGCAAGCTGTTGAACACAGCCACGGACAAGACCCAGCAGATGATGATGACGGTGATGCCGGCGTTCCTCGGCGTCATCTTCCTGATATCGGACTTCCCGGCGGGTGTCCTCATCTACTGGGTGACGACCAACGTCTGGACCATCGGCCAGCAGCTGGTCACCAAGCGGATAATCCAGTCCCGGGAAGAGGCCAACGGGGCAGCGGCGGCCGTCGCTGCATCCAGCAGCAAGGCGGTCACCGGCAAGTCCGGCTCGTCCGGTGGCGGCAAGTCCGGCAAGGGTGGCAAAGGCGGCAAGGGTGGCAAGAAGAAAAAGCCGGCCGCCCAGTCGCAAAAGTCTGATAACCGGGGCAAGAAGACCGGAGGCAAAGGCAATGGAAAAACAGGATCAAAAAAGCGCAAATGAGATCAGGGCCGAGGGCAGGGGCAAGACCCTGGCGGACGCTGAGGCGGAGGCGCTGACCCGCCTGGAGGAAGTGGCGGGCGATTTCGACCGCGACGAGGTCGAGCTGAGGATACTCGATGAGGGGTCAAAGGGGTTCCTGGGGATGGGCTCCAACGAGGCGCGGGTGGAGTTAGTGCTGGCGGTTGACGGCTCCGCCGCCGCGGATACGGGCGAACAGCAGCCGGCCGCCCCGGACGCAGACCCGGCGGCGGCTGCGGCGGAAGCCAGGCGGCGCCTGGCCGATTACCTTGACAGGATCATCGATGCCATCGGTATCGATAGCACTATCGAGATAACGGAAGACGAGGAGACGCTGACGGGCAACGTCAGGGGGGGAGACCTGGGAATCTTCATCGGCCGTCATGGCCAGACCATCGACGCCATCCAGTATCTGGCCAACGTGATCTCGTTCCGGGGCCTCGATGAGCGCAAGCGCGTTATCATCGATGCGGAGGACTACCGCGAGCGGCGCCGGGACGCCCTGCACTCCCTGGCCGAGCGGGCCGTCAGCGAACTGGAGCAGGGCACGGACGAGTACGAACTCAAGCCCATGAGCGCCTCCGAGCGGCGCATCATCCACCTGTACCTGCAGGACCGGGAGAACGTTGACACCATCAGCGAGGGCAGGGACCCCTATCGCCGGGTGATCATCACCCGCGTCGACGACTGAGCAGTCCGGGCCGCCGCCCGCTATTCCACGGGATAACCGGCAGCCGTGATGGCCTGGCTGATGGTCTCGAGGGACACGGTGTTCTCATCGAAGGTGAGCTGGATCTTCTTCGTGCCCGGGTCCGCCGTGACCGATTCCACCCCGTCCAGGGCTGCCGCTGCGCTCTCTACAGCCATCTTGCAGTGACCGCATGACATCTTGGGGGCTGTCAGTTCCACAGTCTGCATGGTGTCTCCCTTCCTCATTGGTTTATTAAAGGATATCAAACACTCGTGGATAAAATGACAGGGCCGGACGGCGAGAACGGGCTGATTTCAACGAGTGAAAGGATATCCATGGAAGCCGAGAGCATTCCCGTATGGGACGAACCCGAGAACCTGTCACGCCTGCAAATGGTCTGTGAGTGGTGTGGGACCGACGTATTGCTGGAGGAGGGGGAGTTCTGCGGCGTCTGTATCGATTGCGGGATGGTGATGTTCCGCGATGGTTCCAGCGGCCTCCGTGGGGCGCCGGGGCCGGATGACCGGCCGGCGGCACGTTGCAACCCGCGTCAGCCCGTCACCAGCTGAGCGCCGCTGGCCGGATGCCAGGTGATGTAGCCTCCCTGGAAATTGCTGCGCCTGCCTCCCGGAATGGCGAACTCGTCCGACGTGGCCAGGCCCAGTCGGCTGCGGGCCCCTCCGGCCTGCAGGTATCTTGCCAGGATCGCCCCGTAAACCATGTTGGCTCCCGTTGACGGGGACCAGTAGATTCTGCCGCCGCTGAAAACGCCCATGCGGGCTTCCTGAGAGCCATCCGCCGGCAGTTCATCCGATACCGGCATGCCCAATGCCGCCGCTCCACCGCCGGAGAGATATTTCGCCAGTATGGCGCCATAGACCACATGGCTGTCATGCGTGGCGTCCCAGTAGATGCGCCCGCCACTGAACAGGCTCACGCGTGCTCCGGCGACGCCGTCCACCGCCATCTCGTCACTGACGGGCGGCCCCAGGTAATCGATGCCGCCGAGGCTGTCGTATTTAGCCTTTATCGCCCCTACTACGAGGTGTGAGCCGCTGGCTGGAGTCCAGTAGATCCTTCCTGTTTCGAACTCCTCGGCCCTGCCTCCCGTGACGTCGTATTCTCCTGTCAGCGGCAGGCCCAGGCGGTTCGGACCGCCCAGCTCGAGGTATTTACCGAGGATGCCTCCATAGACTTCGTGGGCGCCGGTCCATGGTGACCAGTAGATTCTGCCGCCGGAGAAATTGCTGACGCGCGCTCCGGGTATGCCGGGTACATCCTGCTCGTCCGTGACCGGCACTCCCAGCGCGGCTGCGCCGCCCAGGCTCTCGTAACGGGCCAGGATGCCGCCGTAGACGGCTGTGGCGCCCTGTTGCGGCTTCCAGTAGACCTGGCCGCGGCTGAAATCATTCATCCTGGCGTCCGGCTCTCCCGCCGCCGGCACCTCGTCTGTCTCGGGCAGGCCCAGGGATTGCGGTCCTCCGACCTGTTCGTACTTGGCGAGGATGCCGCCCAGAACATGGTGGGCGTCCGTGTCCGGCGACCAGTATATGCGGCCCACCTGGAAATCATTGGCGCGGCCGCCGCTGACATCGTATTCGTCCGTCGTCGGCAGGCCGATGCGGTCTGGGCCTCCCATCTCGGCGTATTTATGGCGGACCGCGCCGTAGACCTGTTTTGCGCCTGTCTCCGGTGACCAGTAGATGCTGGAGTACTCGAACACGCAGCCCCGGCCGCCACCGGCCGCCTGTTCCTCATCGACCGGCAGGCCGGTCACGGCGGCGCCGCCGACGGCGTCATGCTTGGTCAGGATGGCGCCGTAGACCACCTTGGCCCCGTAAGCCTCGGACCAGTAGATGCGCCCGCCCTGGAAATTCGTGGCCCTTCCCCCGGGGACGTCCGTCTCGTCACTCAGCGGGTGGCCCAGGAAGCCGCCGCTGCTCCCCAGCTGATCGTATCTGGCAAGGATGGCGCCATAGACCCAGAAGACCTGTCCACTGGCCGCGTTGTAGATGAGCCTGCCGTTGGTGAAATCCTGGGCGCGGCCGCCCGGGACATCGTACTCGGCGTTGAGCGGCTCGCCGGGCGCGCCCCCCAGTTGCTCGTACTTGGCGGCGATGCCTCCGTAGACCGGGAAACCCTCCCAGTTGAAGTTCACTGTGACCCAGCCGCTGACCAGGTAGCCCAGGCCCAGGCGCACGCCCGCCTCCGGAGAAAGGTCGATGCCTGCGGGATTCGTCACGGTTCGTCCGAACTGGTCAAGACCGTCGTTATAGCCGTCGAAATAGGCCGCCTGGGCTTCGGGCAGGCCCATGCTGAGCCCGCCGAACAGCCGCCTCGGACGCGCGCCGGCGCCGGAGTTCCAGTAATTATCATCGATGTTCCAGGGGCCGCAGTCCTTCACCTGCACGCCGTTCAACCGGTTACCTTCATAGCTGAGGTCGACCGTATAGTCAGCGCCTTGCGGATAGCCGGGATTGTACTCCCAGCCGAGGCTGGCAAACTTGACGTATTTGTCCGGCACGGCGACATCGACGCTGTCCCGCCCGTAGTTGGAGTAATACTGGGTCGCATAGACGCGGTAGCCGCCACCGCCGGCTGCAGCGCCCCCCGTCGCCGCGGCGACGGCCGCCTCCGCGAACTGACTGCGTTGCTCCTGGAAGCGGGCGCTTACCCAGCCTGGCAGGGCCGCGCGCCGGCTGTCGTCCATTGTCGCCTCTATCCTGGTCCTTGAATCGCTGATGATGGCGCGCACGCGCAGGTTGTAGCCCATATCCGCCACCGCCGCCCGTTTCTGGTCGACGTCCATATCGTTCCGTTTGACGATCTCTTCGGATTCACGCCTGAGCTCCGCCAGGGCTTCCGCCTCTTCGCGGCTGGCGGCACGCACCGCTGCAACCTGGGAATCGCTCAGCCCCAGGTCATCCGCAAGCCGCTGCAGCAGCGCCTCATCGGTGAACAGAAAGGAAGCAACCGGCCTGGAATCATCGTGCCATGGGTCAGGCGGCTGGGCCCCCCTGCTGTCCGGAGCGAAAGCTAGAATGAGAATGGCCAGCAGGACGATGATGGGCGCCGATATGCCGGTGCTCACAAGCAGGGCGTGTCGGCAGCGGCCCGCGGCCATTTCATCGGCGCGGAATGGTCTGCCGCCGGCGCGGCCGGCCTGTTTTTCCCGTCTGGATATCATGAAAGAATGTACCTCCGGCTTACTCGACCCGAACGTCCGCCTTGATGGACGATCGACAAACCTAGCTATCGGCAACGCAGTACCAAGCTAAAGAGGTCAATAAATGAAACGACAGTTTCTGGCTGATCTTGAGCCCGGAGATGCCGTGGACGACGTCTTCTTCGTGCTGGAGGCGGAAGGTCCGGGAAACGGCAGGCGCCGTCCCGTATCTCTGCGGCTCAGTGACCGCAGCGGTACGGCCCGGGCGGTCATCCGCCGTGACGCCGCCGGCCCTTCTGGTGATGGAGACGCGGCCGCCGGCGGAGCGGTTCCTGCCGCCGGCAGTTTCATCAGGGCCAGAGGCAGGGTCGAGCGCGGACGCAGCGGCACTGTCCTCGTACTCACCGGCGCATCGCTGGTCGACGGCTCCGCCCTCGACCAGCGGCTGTTCCTGCCCGGATCGTTCCGCGATCCGGACGAACTCTCCGGCTATCTTGAATACTTTCGCACCGAGGTCTACGACGAGGACTACGCCTGCCTGCTGTCGGCATTCCTCGATGACGGGGATTTCATGGCGCGGTTCCGCATGGCTCCCGGGGAGCTCCGCTCGCACCATGCGTACCTGGGAGGGTTGCTGGAACACACGGTTTCGGTAGCGACGCTCTGCCAGCACCTCCTGGTGCAGCATCCGCGGTTGAACGGCGACCTGTTGCTCACAGCCGCCCTGCTGCATGATATCGGCAAGGTGGAGGAGTTCAGCTGGCAGGGACGGCTGGAGTTCACCGGCGAGGGGATGCTCTGGGGTCATGTGCTCATCAGCCAGCGGATGATCGAGGAACGGGTCGCGGACCTGGGTGGATTACCGCGGGAGAAGGAGCTGCGGCTGTTGCACGCGGTCATCAGCCATCATGGCGAACCGGAGTGGGGCGCCCCCAGGCGGCCCCAGAGCGCAGAGGCCCTGGCCCTGCACCACCTGGATAATCTCGACGCCAAGCTGAAGGGTTACTTCGAGGTGATTGAAGGAGGCAGGGACGTCTCCTGGTCCGAACTCTCCAATCTGTTTCGCCGGCCCCTGGATGAGCCGCGCGCGGCGGACCGGGCGCTCCGGCGCTGAAGCTACTCCTCTTCTCCCAGGAGTTCGTCTATCATCTCGTCCGTTTCCTGATCCAGGCCGGGAGCGGCTTCGGCCGCGTCCTCCGGGGAGCTTTCCTCTCCGGTGGCGATCAGCGTCTCACCTTCGACCATGCTGTCGAAGGCCTTGGCCTTCAGGCGTGAGCGGGTCTCCTCTATGCGTTTGCGCATCTCCTCCCGGTCGACCCTGGTCTTGACCGGCCCGGCCTCGTTCACCGGCTCAGCTTCACTGACCTCCGCGTCCACCTGCTCGATGCCGTCCAGCTCCTTCTCCACCTGCCGCCGTGACTCAGCCAGCCTGGCCTCAAGGTCCACGGCTACCCGTGTGTGGTCGCCTTCGGCCTCCGGCTCGAGCTCCACCGCTGTCTCCGGTTCAGACACTGCAGCCGCTGTGGGTTCTGCGGCCGTGTCGCCGACGGACGGTGGCAACGCCGCGGTGGCGCCGCCCATCAGTTTCTGCCTGAGTTCACGCCCCGACCTGGGCGCGAACAGCAGGCCTAGAGCGGCTCCGACGAGTCCGCCCATCACGAATCTTGAGAATTTTGCCATGGCTTGAACCTCCAGAGTATTACAACCGCATCTTATTACCTGTGTCGGCAAAAAGGAAGCCGGGTAAAAAATCAATCCTCATCATCGGCGGCTGTTGGCGCATCTCCGCGCAACTCTTCCAGCAGGCGCCTCAATTCCCCCTCCAGGCCGGCTCCCGACGGCCGGTAATAGACCCTGGGCGCCATCCCCTCCGGGAAGTAATCCTGCTTGACCCGCGCGCCCGGGTAGTCATGCGGATACTTGTAGCCCTTGCCGTGACCCAGCTCATCGGCGCCGCGATAATGGGAATCGCGCAGGGCACGCGGCGGACGCCGCGTGCCCTGCTCCCGCACATCCTTCACCGCCGCCTCGATTGCACGGTAGGAAGCGTTGCTCTTGGGAGCCAGCGACAGGTAGGTAACGCCCTGGGCCAGGTTGATGCGGCACTCGGGCAGGCCCACGAACTCCACCGCCCTGGACACGGCTACGGCCACCTCCAGGGCCCGCGGGTCGGCGTTGCCCACGTCCTCCGAGGCGAAGATGATCATGCGCCTGGCGATGAAACGGGGGTCCTCGCCGCCCGAGAGCATGACCGCAAGCCAGTAGACGGCCGCGTCCGCATCGCTGCCGCGCATGCTCTTGATAAAGGCGGAGATGGCGTCGTAATGCAGGTCGCCGCCCTTCTGGTAGAAGACGGGCTTGCGGTTGATGGCCTCGCGGACAGCCTCCGCCGGGATCGTTCCCCGGTGGCCTTCGCCGGCAAGCGACGCCGCCGCCTCCAGGATGGTGAGGGCGGCTCTGGCGTCACCGGCGCTGGCTCTGGCGATGCTTTCGATGGAGTCGGGCTCAAGCTCAAGGCCCCGCCCGCCCAGTCCCCGCTCCGCGTCAGCCAGGGCCCGTCTCAGCACCGTTTCCAGCTCCGCTGTCCCCAGTGGTTCGAACTCGTAGAGCTCACTGCGGGATATCAGCGGTCCGATCACCTCGAAGTAGGGATTCTCGGTGGTGGCGCCGATGAGGATGACCGTGCCGCTCTCGACCACGGGCAGCAGGGCGTCCTGCTGCGCCTTGCTGAAGCGGTGGATCTCGTCCACGAAGAGGATGGTCCGACGGCCGTGGAGCTTCAGTTCGTCCTCCGCCTCCCGGAATACCTTCCGCAGGTCGGCCACCCCGGAATTGACGGCGCTCACCTGCCGGAAGTTTGCGCGGGTGCTGCCGGCGATGGTTCCGGCCAGGCTGGTCTTGCCGGAGCCGGGAGGGCCGAAGAAGATCATCGATGACAGGTTGTCGGATTCGATGGCGGACCTGAGACTGCCGCCGGGGGCGAGGATCTCCCCCTGGCCCACGAATTCATCCAGGCTGGCGGGCCGCATACGGTGTGCCAGCGGCGTCCGGCCGTCGCGTTGTCCGGCGTCGAACAGGGTCGGGTCGTCGGTGAATCCGTCCATGATGCGATTCTAACACGCCTCCGCGTCCAGGCGTCTCCTTGATACTTTTTCCCGGCAGGGCTACAATTTTCACAGTCAAGGCAAGTTGACGGAAGGAACCCGCTTCCATGGGCGAAAAGGTGTTGGTGCTCAATGCCACCTATGAACCGCTCAATGTCTGCACCGCCAGAAGGGCCATCGTCCTCATGCTCAAGCAGAAGGCAGAGGCGCTTGAGGTTTCCGGCAGGTCGATGCACTCTGCCACAAGGGACTTCCCCCTGCCCAACGTGATCCGTCTCAACTACTACGTGAAGGTGCCCCGCAGCGACCGCAGGAAGGTCTCCCGGCGAGCCGTGCTGGCCAGGGACCGCCACCGTTGCCAGTATTGCGGCTCCGGCAGCCACCTCACCATCGACCACGTCGTGCCCCGCAGCCGCGGCGGTTCCAGCTCCTGGGAGAATATCGTCACCTCCTGCGCCCCCTGCAACTCCCGCAAGGGGGACCGCCTGCCCCGCGAGGCCAACATGCACCTGAGGACTCATCCCCGGCCGCCGGAACCGCTGGCCTTCGTCTACCTGGCCGTATCCGAGATACACCGCTCGTGGCGCCGCTACCTGGATTACCAGCCTGCTTGACGGTATTTTCGCCAAGCCGCCGCGCGGTTTAGTTTGACACAACTGCCTTGGCTGATTAACCTATTCAAAGCCGCAGAGCCCGTTTTCCCGCCGCAGCTCCAGGCGGTTAATGACATAGCCAGACACGGCCGGCCCGCTCCATGGAGACCCGGCCCCCGGGAGGTAACTTGAAAGCAGTAATCCTTGTAGGCGGCCAGGGCACGCGGCTCAGGCCATTGACGCTGGCGACACCCAAGCCCATGGTGCCGCTGGCAAACAAGCCCTTCGTCTCCTATGTGCTGGAGCATCTGAAGGAACACGGCATCAGCGACATCGTCTTCTCCATGGGCTATCTGCCCGAAGGCATCAAGGCCTATTTCGGCGACGGCAGCGGCATGGGGGTCAATCTCACCTATGTTGTCGAGGACCAGCCCCTGGGTACCGCCGGCGCTGTCAAGAACGTCGAGGAGCACATCCAGGACGGCGATTTCCTCGTTCTCAACGGCGACATCCTCACGGACCTGGATATCAGCGGCCTCATCGAACACCACCGGCGCAAGGAGGCCATGGGCACGATCGCCCTCACCCCGGTGGAAGACCCTACCGCCTACGGCCTGGTGAGAACAGGCAGCGAGAGCGAAGTGCTCGGCTTCCTGGAAAAGCCCAGCTGGGACCAGATCGACACCAATCTGATCAACGCCGGCACCTACGTCCTCAGGAGCGAGGTGCTTGCCATGATTCCCGCCGGCATCGAATACTCCTTCGAGCGCGGCGTCTTTCCGCGGCTGGTGGGCAAGGGGTTATACGGCTACAGCAGCGAATGCTACTGGATGGACATCGGTACGCCGGAGAAGTACCTGCAGGCCCACTACGACATCCTGGAGAAGAGCGTGGAGACCAGCGTCTCCGACTGCCTCGACCAGGATTTCGTCTGCGTGCAGGGCAAGATCGACCTCAAGACAGGAGCCAAGATCGTACCCCCGGTGATCATCGGCGAGGGGACCGTCATCGAGGCGGGGGCCCGGGTGGGGCGCATGGCGGTGATCGGCCCGGGTTGCACCATCTCCGCCGGCTGCGTCGTCGAGGACTCCATAGTGCAGGAGAACTGCACGCTCGAGAGGGAAGCCAGGGTGCGGGGCAGCATCATCGGCGCCGGCGCCAGCATCGGCGCGGGGACGCTGGTGGATGGCGGCGCCATCGTCGGTGGGAACTCGAAGGTCGGGGGAGACAACATCCTCACCAACCATATCCGCATCTATCCGGACACGACGGTCAAGGCGGGGACGATAAAGTTTTAAGCGGCGCCCTCAGTCGAGACGGGCGAGCGCGGCGGCGGCCTCGCGGCCTACCGTCGTCTCTACCAGCTCCGCATCCTCATAGACGCGCAACCCGGAATCGTCTTCGCGCAGATCCTCGAGGGCGCCGGCCGCTTCGGCCAGCCCCATGAGCCCGGCGGCGCGGGCGGCAAGTCCCCGGGTCCGTGGGTCCGTGTCCGCCAGGCTTTCCAGCACCAGCTCCCGGGCGCCCTCCACTTTCCTGACCCCGGCTCCGGCCATGCGGCCCAGGGCCCAGAGTACGCCCCTGAGGAAAACGCCCTCCTCGTCTTCGCCATGCAGGGAGAGGATGAGCGTGGGCAGGTCCGGATAGACCCTTGGGGAACCGCGGACGATCTCGCCCAGGAGTTCGGGGGCGCTCCAGCCCATGCCGCCCGACTCCTCGCGGGCTGACCAGATGATGCGCGTGACCGCGTTTCTGGCAAGCTCCGGGTCCCGTTCCTTCGCTACCATGGTTGCAGCTCTGCCCATGGCTTCGATAGCGCGCCAGCAGAGCACGTCGTCCTTGTTGAATGATTGGGAGATGAGGATGCCGAGCACCTTGCGGTTCTCGACGGCAAGCTGTGACAGGCGCTCGAAATCCGCGTCGGCCAGGGCTTGTGATACTTCCTTTTTAAGTTTGTGGGTTGAGACCACGGCTCAGATTCCCGTCAGGTCGACGGCCGCCCGATGCTCCGCAGCGGCTCAGCGGCCGATGCCCTCATAGGTGAAGCCGGCGTCGCGCACCTGCTGGGGGTCGAGGAAGTTGCGCCCGTCGATGATCAGGGGATGGTTCATCAGTTTCTTCATCTGTTCCAGCGGCAGCTCGGCGAACTCGGCCCACTCGGTGACCAGCACCGCCGCGTCGCTGCCCTCCACCGCCGCCAGGATGTCGTCGCAGAGCAGTACCCCGCGCACCGCCTTGGCCGCGTAGGGGATGGCCACCGGGTCGTAAGCCTTGACATAGGCGCCGTCCGCCAGCAGCCGCGAGGCCAGCACGATGGATGAGGCCTCCCGCAGGTCGTTGGTGTCGGGCTTGAAGGCCAGGCCCAGCAGGGCGATGGTCTTGTCCGTCAGCGAGCCCAGGTGCTTCTTGAGCTTGTTGACCACGCGGCGCTTCTGCAGCTCGTTGACCTCTATCACCGCCGTCAGCAGCTGGAAATGGTAGCCGGAGTTGCCCGCTATCTGTTTCAGCGCCGCCACGTCCTTGGGGAAGCAGGAACCGCCGAAGCCGATGCCGGCGTTGAGGAAGTGGTGGCCGATGCGCTGGTCCAGGCCCATGCCGTTGGCCACGACACTGACGTCGGCGCCGATCTCCTCGCAGACGTTGGCGATCTCGTTGATGAAGGATATCTTCGTGGCCAGGAAGGCGTTGGAGGCGTACTTGATCATCTCCGCCGTGGGGATGTTGGTCTTGAGTATGGGAGCGTCGATCTTCCCGTAGAGGGCGGCCACCTTGTCGCCGGCCCCGGCGTTGCGCGAGCCGATGACGATGCGGTCCGGGTTCATGAAGTCATCTATCGCCGTACCTTCCCTGAGGAACTCGGGGTTGGAGACGTAGTCGATGCTGCCCGCCTCCTGGCGCGCCAGCTCGGAGCTGATCTTGGTGCCCGTGCCCACCGGCACGGTGCTCTTCATTACCAGGATGTGCGAGTCGGAGGAAAGGCCCGGCAGCGAGGATATCACCTGGAAGACGCGGCTGAGGTCGGCGTCGCCTGTGAAAGTGGGCGGCGTGTCCACGGCGATGAAGACGATCTCGCAGTTGTCAAAAACCTCCTCCAGCGAGGTGGTGAAGATCATGCGTTCGCGGTTCTGCTTAAGCAGCTCCGGCAGCCCCGGTTCGTAGATGGGAATCTCGCCCTCGCGCAGCGCCGCTATCTTCTCGGCGTCGATATCCATGCAGACTACGCTGTGCCCCAGCTCCGCCAGGCATGTACCTGTGACCAGGCCCACGTAGCCGATGCCGATTATGCCGACTCGCCGCTCTTTTCTCGTCACTGGGTATCCTTGACCGGCTTGAAGGATAGGGCCAGGTTGATCATGACCTCCTCGCTGAGGGAATCCTGCAGCGAGTTGCTTATCCAGAAGACCACGTCGTCGTCCTGCCAGGCCAGGTAGCGCAGGTTGCCGCCCGTGTAGAAGAAGCGTAGATCCCTGCCTTCCACATTCCTCTCGACGCTGGGCTGTTCCAGCAGGGGGGCGTCCGTGAAGGTGGTCTGCATGATGCCCCAGTAGTCGCCTATCTGGTCCTGCACTACCACCTTGAGAGCCGGCAGCGCGTTGCCGTTGCCGTCGTCTATCTCGTATGGGTGAAAGTCCACGTATTCGAACTCAACGGGGAAAGAAGTCGGTTTCTGCACGTCGAAGGGAACCTCGGCGTCCGCCTCCTGCCAGTCGTCCCAGCCCGCCTCCGAGTCGGGATCGAAATGCAGGTTGGGCTGATCACCCGGTTGCGCAACGGCTGGAGCTCCCTCGAAGCTGTTGCCGACGACAAGCACCATGTGGGCGCTGGTCTGCAGGTCAGCCGGCATCGACTCTATCTCGCAGGGCTCGAACAGCGTTGCCAGCTCCGCAGCCGCGGTGCGGTTGCCCTCAGCGTAGAAGACCTTGCTGGTCTCGTAACTGCTGGCGGCATTACCGCTTACGGCCACGGACGTGCAGCCATGCTGAGCCAGTATCTGTGCCGCCTCGGAAGCGGCGCCGTCGACGCCGTTGCCGTTGAGGATCTCCACGGCCATTTGCCTGGTGTCGGCCGACAGCGCCTCGGGCGCCTCCGTCTCCGGCACCGGCGGCGCCGGCTCGCTGAACTCGGGAGACTGGAAGGCCTCAACGATCTGCGGCAGCTGCTCCTCCGAGACCACCAGGTAGTTTCCACCGGTCTCCTGTATCGGAGCCTGGGCCTGGTAGATACGATCCCGGTCCACGGCGAGTATGAACTTGGTCAGCGACAGTACGTCACTGCGGCCGATGTCCGACGTGGTGTTGCTGGCGAAGGCGTCCGCCAGTTCCGGAATCTTGGTGAAGTTGCCCCACTTGAGCGACTGGGCTTTGACGTCACTGATGAAATACTGCTGCCGCTTGATGCGCACGATGTCGCTGTCCTCATGCCGGTACCTCACGTATGCGAGCGCGTCGGCGCCGTTGAGTTTCTGGTAACCGGGATAGATATCGATGGGCTCATAGGCCTCTTCCCAGGGGGTCTGGCTGTTATCGTTGAAATAACGCCTGTCGATATCGACGTAGACGCCGCCCATGGCGTCCACCGCCTTCTCGAAACCGTCATAGTTCACCAGCACGAAATGGTGTATGGGGAGGCCCGTCAGTTCCCGCACGGTATCGATGGAGAGCGGGACACCGCCGATGGCGTAGGCGGCGTTGATCTTGTCCTCACCGACTCCCGGTATATCGACCAGCAGGTCCCTGGGAATGGAGAGCATGGAAAGGCATTCCCCTTCCGGGTTGACCCTGACGAGCATGATCGAATCGGAACGGGTAGAATCCCCATCCGGGTCGGTGTCGGTGCCCATGATCAATATGTTCACGGGCTCGTCCGGCATGGGGATGTCCAGCTGCTGTTTGGCCTCGTAGATGACCTCCGTGTTGAGGCCGATCTTGCCGAGGGTACGGTAGACGAAGATAAAGCCGGCGAGGCCGACCGCAAGAGTGATTATCAGAAGTGACAGGAGAGACCACTTGATGATCCTCTTCCATAGAGCAGGCCTTCTGTAATGCCTGCCGGATTTACCGATCATACCCATGACCTAGAAGTGAGATCCCTTTCATATAACAAAAAAATGGCCTCCCGAGAGGCGAAATCGACGATAATTATAACGCAAAGCCGCGATTACCAGCAAGAAAGCCGCCGGCATCCACCTGTATTCCCATTCTGCGCCCGCTGTGCTTTTCCTACAAATCTTCAAGAGCCTTCTCCACGCGCTCCGAGAGGAAGCGCGCCAGCTCGGACGGGGATTCACCCGACGAGGAGAAGCCCGCCGCCTGCCTGTGGCCGCCGCCGCCCTTCTCGCGGGCGATCTCCTGCATGCTGACGCCGTCGCTCGAAGAGCGCAGGCTGATACGGTAATAGGGTTCTGAGGATTCACCGTTGGCGGGGCGCGCGTAGATCAGCGCCGCCACCTGCACACCCTCGAGTTCGCGCAGGGTATTGACGAGGCCGTCCGTAAGTTCGGGGCCGGCGCCGGCCGCCTCGAAGTCATCCTTCTAAAGCAGGCCGATGGCCAGCCGCCCGTCGCAGGATATGGTCAGGTTATCCAGCATGCGGCACTGCAGCCGCGCCTTGGCCACCGGGACCGACTCGTAAAGGCAGTGGAAGATCTTCGTATGGTCGACGCCGCGGCTCATCAGGTCGGCCGCCACCCTCAGGGTCGACGGCGAAGTCGAACCGTACTGGAAGCGGCCGCTGTCCATCAGTATGCCCGTGTACAGCGCCTCGGCGATCTCCTGCGTGATCTGCGTCCCCATCTCCTGGAAGATGAGATAGATGATCTCCGCCGTGGAGCTGGCGCCGGCAGCCACCAGGTTGATATCCCCGAAGCGGGAGTTGTCTCCGTGGTGGTCGATATTGATGACCCGGGGCGCATTTTCCAGCAGGGCGTCGTTGCCGATGCGCTCGGCGTTGCCGCAATCGACCGCCACCAGGGTGCGCGCGCCCGCATCTGCCGGCGCGTCCCGGTAGCAGACATCCCTGAGCGCCGCGAGAAATTGGAACTCCGGGGCGATGGTGCTGTCTCCGGACAGGTACATGATACTGTCGACGCCGTCCTGCTCGAGGGCGCGATGGACGGCTATCATGCTGCCCAGCGCGTCGCCGTCGGGCTTGGTATGGGTGGTGACCAGGACCTTCTTCTCGCTGAGCAGTGCGTCGGCAACGGCCTCAAGCGCCGGGTCTGCTGGTTCGGAGGCAGCCACTACCGCTTTGTCTCAGCCGGTTTCACCGGTACGCTGCGCCGTCTTCAGGGGAGCCATGTAGTTGGCGCCGTCGGCGAACTCGCGGGCGGCGCGCAGCACCCTGATGATATGGGGCAGGCTCAACCGCCTGGCGGCGATATCCCGGAGGAGACGCGCCGACCGGCGTTTAAGCACACCGGAGTTGATGTAGGCGGCGCTGTAGAGGCTGGCGAACTCCCGGTAGAACTCCTTGGGATCCAGCTTCGTGGGCAGCACCGAGTGGATGAAATCGTAGAGCTCGTAGTTCCTGAACATGATCTTCTTCTCGACCTCGCGGAAAAGGTCAGTGCCTGGCAGCGGCGTCAATACGGTGAACTGGGGCAGGGAAATACGGCGGTCGACGATGTAGTTGCGCAGCCGTTCGAAGTCGCTCTGCTCGAAATCCGGGTTGATGATGAAGGCGGTGGTCACGGACAGTCCGTGGTCCTGACAGATCTTCAGGGCGTCCTCGTTGGTCTCGACGCTGTTCTTCTTGTTGACGGCCTCCAGTCCCTCCTCATCCAGGCTCTCGAAGCCGATGAAGACATGCGAGAGGCCGACCTTCTTCCACTGGGAGATGATCTCGGGATGCCTGACGATGGTGTCGCTGCGGGCCTGGAAAGAGTAGCGCTTCTCGATGCCGCGCTCCTCGATGATCTCGGCTATCCGCTTCGCCCGCTTGACGCTGAGCAGGAAGTTGTCATCGGTGATCAGGACGTAGCGCTCGTCGCGCCGCGCCAGCTCTTCGGCGACACGCTCCGGGCTCTTGGTGGTGCAGCGCCCCTCGAAGAAGGTCCAGACGCTGCAGAAGTTGCAGCGATGGGGGCAGCCCCTGGCGGTCTCGATGGTGGCCAGCGGCTTCCAGAAATTGAAGAAGTAACGGTGCCGCCTGCTCTTGGGCAGCAAATGGCGGGCGGGGAACGGCAACTTATCCAGGTCCTTGACCTGTGTCCGCGGCCCGGTGAATGTCTGGCCGCCGTTGTTGAGCACGAGACCCTCTATCTGGTGAAGATCGCGCTTCGACTCCAGGGCGTCGATCAGCTCGCGGGCCGCGAACTCGCCGGCGCCGACGACGATGCAGTCGATGGCTTCGTCCTCGAAGTCGGGCGGGTTCAGGGAGGCGTGCAGGCCGCCAATGAAGACGAAGGGGGCGCAGCAGGCCTTGACGCGGCGGGCGATGCTCCTGGCCCGGTAGACGTCGATGGTGAAGCAGCAGCTGATGCCGACGGCATCCGGCTTGAATGACTTGAGCGCCGACTCCAGGTCGTCGTCGATGCGCATGTCATGGATACGCACCTCGTGGTCGTCCACCAGGGCCCCGGCGACCATTTCCAGCCCCAGGGGCTCTACCATGGCGATTTTCGTGAAGCCGGGTTTGCCGAACTGAGGTGGTTGTACCAGGAGGACTTTCATGTCAAATCATGCCTGCTTTCGCTATTTTTCGTGCCCCGCCCCTCCCCAGGGTGACCTATGGCATCCTAGATTATTATGGCTCCGGATGCAATCGGCGCCACACCCCTGACGCCCGGGTGCGGGGGCGGCGGAAGACGCTGTCTTCAGCCGCCGGCTGCGGTCTCCAGCTGCTCCTTGACCAGCTTCTCGCTCTCCTGGGCGACCAGCAGGCGCAGGGCGCCCAGTACCAGCAGGCTGAACAGCAGGCCGGTGATGGCCGAAAGCTGGTTGATCGTGAACAGGAATATCTGGCTGAGCAGGATATTCACCAGCATGGCGCGCTCGAACCATTTATAGGCGGCCAGCCGGGAGCGGTGAAGACTGAAAACGCCGAAGAAGATGCATGTGGCGGAGATGCCGCTGGAGATCATCAGGGAGACCGCCGAAAACGAGGCCTCCAGCCCCCCGCCTATCTTCCCTTCCTGCAGGAAGATCTCCAATACGATATAGCTGACGCCGGTCAGCATCTGGAACAAGAAAAAAAAGTTCAGCAGCGGTGCGAAATATCTGGTATTGACGACACGGATGTAGATGCGCCGCAGCCTGGCTCTGGCGCGGTGGTAGAGGCTGGGGCCGGCCACTGGCTGGGATGAGATGTCATTGAGAAAACCATCAAGCGCAGCGGCAAGGGCATCGCCGCCGGTCTTCTCCAGCATGAGGGCGATATCCTGGCGTGCGTCTCCGGGCAGGTAGCCGTCGCGGTATTCCTGGAGGCGGTTCAGGGAATTCATCAGGTATTCGGTCCGCGAGTAGCCCCAGCTGGTAAGCGCCCAGTGGGCCACCAGGTAGATGAGCACAAAGACCACGTACATCAGGGAGAAGGCCGGCGCGAAGAAGTAATCGTTGTCCTGGGTGACGAACTTGCCGATCTCGTCGATGAAGGCGCCGAAGCCCACGCCGCCGACAAAGGATGTGAAATATTCGACCCACCTGCCCAGGAACATCAGGCGCACCAGCAGGGCCGCCAGCATTCCCAGGCCGCCCCAGAGCATGTGAGCGATATGCAATGTGCCGCCGCCCAGCTGGGGATAGCCTGTCAGCTCCAGGAAAAGGCGTATCAGCAGGATGGTGGTGACCGAAGACACCAGGAAGATCTCCAGCTGGTCCATGGCCCTGGAGTTGCGTACGAAGGTGTTGCGTAAACGGCCGTCGCCGAAGGCGGGAGTGCGCTTATCATTCATGGTCGAGCAGCTCCCTGATGGCCTGCATCAGCTCGGGCAGGGAATAGGGTTTCTGCAGAAACCTGTAACCCTGCTCATCGATCTCCCTGCGGTACTCATCCTCATGGTAGCCGCTGGCAAGCAGCACCGGCAGGCCGGGCCTGGCCGCCAGCAGGCGTTCGGCCAGCAGGACGCCGTTCTCTCCGGGCAGCACCACGTCGCTGAACAGCAGGTCCACCGGCTCCTCCTGCTGCTCAAAGATGGCGAACGCCTCCCGGGCATCCGCCGCTGAAAGCACCTCGTAGCCGCTCCGCGTCAGCATCTTGTCCACCAGGCTGCGCACACCCTCTTCATCTTCGACAACGAGGATGCGCTCGCCGCCGCCCCTTAGCTCCCCGACGGCGACCTGTTCCTCCTCGACCCTTTCGGGCTCGGCGGGCACCACCGGCAGGCATATCTTGAAGGTGGACCCCTTGCCCTCTTCGGATTCCACGTCGATCCAGCCACCATGCTGCTCGGTGATGCCGTAGGCGACCGCCAGTCCCAGGCCGGTGCCCTGGTCCATCTTCTTGGTGCTGAAGAACGGCTCGAAGATGCGGTCGATGACGTTGGCGTCGATGCCCGTGCCCTGGTCGCTGATGGACAGGCAGACGAAGTCGCCGGGCCGTGCGTCAGGATGCGCCGCCGCCGCCTCCCTGCTGATACTGAGGTTCTCTGTCCGCAGCCGGATGGTGCCGCCCTCGGGCATGGCGTCGCGGGCGTTCACCACCAGATTGACAACCACCTGTTCCAGGTGGCCCGGGTCGGCGATCAGGCTCTTCAGGTCGTCCGCCAGGTCGGTGGTTATCTCGTGGCGTTCGCCGATCAGCCGGTCCAGCATGCGCTTCATGTTGGTTACCACCGTGTTCATGTCGATGATCTTCAGGTCCAGCTGGCTGCGGCGGCTGAAGAAAAGCAGCTGGCGCGTGACGGCGATGGCGCGCTCCGTGGCCTTGCTGACCTCATATATGTTCTAGAGCGCCGTGCTGTCTGGAGGCAGTTCCAGCAGCGTCAGGTCCGTATAGCCTTTGATAGCCGTAAGGAAGTTGTTGAAGTCATGGGCGACGCCTCCAGCCAGCCTGCCGATGCTCTCCAGCTTCTGCGACTGGATCAGCTGCTGTTCCAGCCTCCGCTGCTCGGTGATGTCGCGGCCGATGCCCCAGTTGCCGGTGATGTCGCCATTGTCGTCCCGGATAAGGTTTGCGGAGACGGAAAACAGCTTCTCCTCGCCGTCCTTGCATTTGAGCTTGACCTCGTAATCCGTGACGAACCCGTTCTCGGCAAGCTTTTTCTGAAAGGCGGCACGGTCTTCGGGGTCGACGTAGAGGTCGCGGGTCAGGTCCAGGGCAAGAAGCTCTTCCTTTGTGTAGCCCAGCATCTCCACTCCCGCGGGGTTGATATCGAGGAACCTGCCCTCCGCCGATGCGATGAAGACCGCATCATGGGATTCCTTGAAGAGGACGCGATAGCGCTCCTCGCTCTCACGGCGCGCCGCCTCGCTGCGCATGCGCTCCATTTCCGCCGAGGCGCGTACGGCGAATATCCGCATCAGTGATTCGCTGAGTTCCATATGCTCGATCGGGCTTTCAAAGAGCACCACCATCACCCCCATGGCGTTACCCTCCGAATCCGTAAGCGGTGCGCCGATGTAGCCCTCGATTCCCATCTCGGACAGGAAATGGTCGTTGGGATAGAGCTCGCGGACGCCTCTGGCGTGGGCGCAGAGTTCGCGGCCGACGACGTCCTCGCATGGCGTGTCCTCCAGGTCGAACTCTACGTTATCGACCAGTTCTCCGTGCGCCAGGGTGGAGATTGTCCGTATTCCCGGTTTATCGCTCTCCCGAAGCTCACCGATGAAGGCATAATCGGCGTTCAGGGAACCGCCCAGGTGTTCCACCAGCGACCTGAAGAAGGTTTCCCCGGTTTCTGCGGAGACACCCGTTGCGATGCCGAGGATGGCCTCCTCGGTCCGCTTCCTCTCGGTGATATCCTGTGCCGTGCCGCCGAGGCGGACCGGATTCCCCGCGTCATCGCAGATGACCTCGCCAAGGGCCTCCATCACCCATACCGAGCCGTCATCACGCAGGATGCGCGCGTCCACATGGTACTGCGAACGCGTCTCGAGCGCCTGATTCACAGCACCGACCAGCATCTGCCTGTCGTCCGGGTGGACCATGTCGAGGAAAGACTGGTAGGTGGCCGGATAGGTCTTCCGGTGAACGCCGAAGATGTGGTAGAGCTCATCGGACCAGGTGACATCATCGGTGGCGATCTCCCATTCCCAGCTGCCCAGGCGCGCCACCCTCTGCGACTCCTCCAGCTGGGCCGTCTTCGCCTGCAGGTCGTCGGAGGCCTGTTGTTTCTCGACGAAGTAGCTGCGGATGGTCCTGAGCGCGTATACCCAGGCGAAGATTATCACCAGCAGGAAGATGATCACCATCACCAGCCAGTAGCGGTTTCTCTGGTGCTGGCTTTCCAGCGTCTGATCCAGGTGCGCGCGCACCTGTTCCAGCAGCACCGCTTCCGTCGTCGCCAGCCGTTCCTGGTCCGCCTTGTACCGGCTGCTGGAGAGGATGGCCTGGGCCGCCGCCAGGTCGCCCGCGTCCGCAAACTCCAGGACCTGCAGCTCCTGCTTCTGCAGGGAACGCTTCACACCCAGCAGCTCGGATACCGTCTCCTGCGGTATCAGGCCCGGCGCTACCTGTTCCAGTTCGTCCATGGCCGCGTCCACCTTGGCCATCTCGGAGATCATCATCGGTTTCCACGCCGGTTCGCCGGTGGCCGCGGCCAGCTGGGCCGTGAGGGAGAGGAGCTCGTCGAAGTGCTTGACCGTGCCGTAGAGCTCCACCATCTTCAGGTCCTTGGTCTCGAGGGTCTCGAAGTCCTTGTGGGAGCGCCAGGCGAACCAGCTGAGCCCGGCCACCAACGCCAGGGTCAGCAGGAGCGCGACGACCAGCACCCCCATGGGGAAGGGGCGGGTCATCGCCCGGTATTTGCCGAGTTCGGACATGATAAACCTTAACTTTGATTAATCGCAGTAGATTCCTTTACCCGGAAGCGGGGCGGTTGAAGCAGAGATGCGCGGCGTCAATGCCGGCTGCGAAGAGATGATGGCGCCCCGGGAAGGAATCGAACCTTCGACCTACCGCTTAGGAGGCGGTCGCTCTGATCCCCTGAGCTACCGGGGCGGGGCAAGGACCGAGTTTAGCAGAAAGGCGGCCTCGCCTGAAAGCGGCTCGGGAGCGCAGTCGAGCCGCAAGTGCCAGGGCGGGGACCTCAGGCGCGCTCGAGCGCCGTCCTCAGTATCTCATCCACCATCTGCGGGAAGCTGATGCCCGCCGCCGCCGCCGCCATGGGCATCAGGCTGGTGTCCGTGAGGCCGGGGATGGTGTTTATCTCCAGCACGTGCAGGCCGCCGTCCGCGTCCATGATGATGTCTACGCGGCCGAAGCCGTCGCAGTGCAGCACCTGGAAGGCCTTGAGGGAGACGGCGACGGCTTCGGCCGCGGTCTCCTCCGGGATCTCCGCCGGCACGACATAGTCGGCCTTGCCCTTGGTGTAGCGCGATTCGAAATCGAAGAACTCGGTCTTGGGGATGGCCTCGACGATGGGCAGCGCCCGCGGCTCGGAGCCGATGATGCTCACCGCCAGCTCCCGGCCCTTGACGTATTTCTCCAGCAGCACCTTGTCGTCGAAACTGAAGGCCGAGATCAGCGCCGCCGGCAGCTCGTCCACGTTATGGGCGAAACGGATGCCCAGGGCCGAGCCCTGGGCCGAGGGCTTGACGACGATGGGGAAGCCCAGCTCCTCGCCGATGTAGGGCAGGGTGTCGGCGGCCCCCAGCTCCTGGAAGGCGCCGCGGTTGAAAGCGTAGAAGGGGGGCGTGGGGATGCCGTCCGCCTCGAAGATGTGCTTGGTGAGCACCTTGTCCATGCAGCGCACGGAGGGCAGCACGTCGGAGCCGGTATAAGGTATGCCCAGTATGTCCAGCAGCTCCTGCACGGTGCCGTCCTCGCCGCCGCTGCCGTGCATGGCGATGAAGGCCGCATCCGGCTTCGCTTCCTTCAGCTTGCGCACCATGTGGGCGTCAACGTCGATGGACTCCACCCGGTAGCCAAGCTCCGCCAGCGCCTTCTCCACCCTGCCTCCCGACTTCAGGGAGATGTTGCGCTCCAGGGAGCGCCCGCCTTTGAGGACTGCTATCTTCTCTTTGCTCATGGTCGATCCCCCATCACTTCATAGTGTTGGACAGGTCATCCTTTCAGTGCCTTGTACAGCGCCATCTGATCCTTGATCACCCTGGCCAGCCGCTTGATGCCGTCTTCGATCCTCTCCTCGGGGACGGCGCAGAAGGCCAGGCGCATGTGGTTGGCGCCGCTGCCGTCCATATAGGCGCCGGCGCCCGGGACGAAAGCCACGCTTTCCTGTTCGATGGCCAGCGCCAGCAGGTCCGTGGTGTCCAGGTACCCGGGCAGCGTCGCCCAGATATAGAAACCGCCCCGGGGCCGCGTCCAGCTGGCCTCCTCCGGGAAGTATTCCTTAAGCGCCGCCAGCATGGCGTCGCGGCGCCTGTGGTAGACGTCCGTGGTCTTCTCCACATAGTCCTGCCAGCGGAAGTCCCTGAAATAACGGTTCACCACCATCTGGGCCAGGGTGGAGGGACAGAGGTCCGCCGCCTGCTTGCCCAGGTTGAACTTCGCCAGCAGCGGCGCTGGAGCCACCATCCATCCCAGCCGGATGCCGGGCGAGATTATCTTGGAGAAGGTGCTGATGTAGATGACGTTGTCGTCGTCGTCCAGCGAATAGAGGGTGGGCAGCTGTTCCCCCTCGAAGCGCAGCTGGCCGTAAGGGTTGTCCTCGAGGATGATCAGCTCGCGCTCGCGGGCCAGCGCCACCAGTTCCAGCCGGCGCTCCAGGTTGATGGAGACACCGGCCGGGTTATGGAAATTGGGGATGACATAGATGAACTTGGGCCGCCGGCCCGCCTTCTCCAGCCGCCGCAGCTCGTTTTTCAGCAGGTCCGTGCGGATACCGTCGTCATCCATGGGAATCTGCGTCACATCGGCCTGGAAGCTGCAGAACGACGGGATGGCGCCCGGATAGGTGGGCGCCTCGGCGATGACGGCGTCCCCCGGGTCCACAAGGGTCCGCGTCGTCAGGTCGATGCCCTGCTGGCCACCGGTGGTGATGATGATGTCCTCGGTGTCCACCAGGGTGTTCTCCGCCTCCATCACGCGGGCGATGTTGCGCTTGGTCTCCTCGAAACCCTCGGTGGGCCCATACTGCAGGGCGGCGGCGCTGTCCTCCGTGGCCACGTCGTGGGTGATCTTCACCAGGGTCTTGACGGGGAAGCTCTCCGTGTTGGGAAGACCCCCGGCGAGGGAGATGATCTCCGGCCGGGCCGTGATCGCCATCAGGTCGCGCATCACCGACGAGCGCAGCCCCTGGGTGCGCCTGGCGTAGAAACCCTCGTACTTGTCGAAATCTATCCGTGCCATGGCATCTGATTCTAGACTCGCCCCCATCCTATAGCAATAAAGGGGTGTGATAGAATTCGATGGCGCTTGTGACTGTCCTATATGACTGTCCGATATGAATGGAGGGACGATGGAGGTTTTTTTCGCTGTCGGGGCAGGGGTGGGCCTGGCCACGCTGGCGGGTGTGAGGGCTTGCCTGCCGCTGGCCGTGTTCATGCTGATGGCGCGGCTCGACTGGTTGTGGGGTTTCTCGGTGACGGACACCCCCCTGGATTTCCTGATGAGCGATGCGGCGATCGTGGTGCTGCTGGTGCTGGCGCTGCTGGAGGTATTCTTCACGCGGGTCTCCTCGCTGGCGAAGCTGGAGCGGGCCCTGCGCCTGCCCGCCGCCGTGGCCGCCGGCGGGCTGCTGATGGCGGCCGCCGCCGCCGCCGAGATCCGGGAGCCCTGGTACTGGGCCGGCCTGCTGCTGGGCGCGCTGCTGGCGCTGCTGGGAGTCTATGTGCACCGGGGTACCCTGCAGCTCAACGAGGGCAAGGACCCGGGGCCCGTCCTTGATATCTCCGTTCTGCTGCTTTCGGCGCTGATGATGCTGGCGCCGCCTGCGGGGTACCTGTTCCTGATATTCATGGTATGGCTCGCCTACCGTGTGCGCCGCCTCAAGCGCCAGAAGTACAAGGGCCTCAGGGTATTGGCTTAAATCCAGCATCCGGGAGCCGTTATGGCCAAACGCGCTCATGTATATATATCCGGCCGAGTACAGGGCGTCTTCTTCCGCATGTCCGCCGCGGAGGAGGCCCGCCGGCTCGGCCTCAGCGGCTGGGTGCGCAACCGCATGGACGGCAGGGTCGAGGCGGTTTTCGAGGGAGAGGCGCAGGCGGTCGAGCGCATGCTTCAGTGGTGCCGCCAGGGGCCGCCCCATGCACACGTGGACACGGTTCTGGACGTCAGCGGCGAAAAGCCCGAAGGCCTCGCCGGCTTCGAGGTCAGGAGCACCGCCTGAGGACAACGGCCGGGCGCCCTAGTTTTCCCTGGACCCTTCGCCGTGTTCGTGGCCGTGGTCCGCCAGGTGGCTGTGGGGATGCTCGTGCTCCAGGCCGCGCTCCTCATGCCTGTGGGCATGGTCGTGGATGAGGTTGGAGCGCAGCAGCAGTCCGCGGTCGTCAAGTATCTCCGCGGCCGGGCCGGTCCCCGCCAGCCTGTGGTCCTCGCCGAGGACGATGACGCGGTCGGCCGTCTCCGCCGCCAGCCGCAGATCCTGTGTGGCGGTGATGATGGTCTTGCCCGCTTCCGAGAGGTCCAGTATCAGGCGCTCGAGGAAACTCTGGGTCTTGGGGTCCAGCCCCGCAGTGGGCTCGTCGAACAGGAAGACATCCGGGCTGATTGCCAGCACCGAGGCCAGGGCAACCTTCTTCTTCTCACCGCCGCTCAGGTTATAGGGCGCCCTCTCCGCCAGCTGCTCCAGCCCCATGATATGCAGCGTGTCCTCAACACGCCGTTCCACCTCCTCGAGGGGAAGCCCCAGGTGCAGGGGTCCGAAGGCGATCTCCTCGCGCACGCTGGGGGAGAACAGCTGGGCCTCCGAGTTCTGGAAGACGAATCCCACCCTGCGGCGGAACTCCCGGGAGAAGCCATCGTCCCCGAGGGCATCCTTGGTCAATTCGCGGCCCATGGCATGGATGCGCCCCGTATCCGGGAATATCAGCCCGTCCAGCATCTTCAGCAGCGTCGATTTACCGGAGCCGTTGGCTCCCAGCAGGACGACCCGCTCACCGCTTTCGATGGTGAGGCTGACGCCCGCAAGCGCCTCGGCTTCGCGGTAGCTGTAACTCACGGCGTCGACGGCGAAGACGGGAGCCCCGGCGTTGCTGTCGGACGGAGCCTCAGCCAATGAGCCGGTCACCGCCCAGGAGCAGCGCCGGGACCATGACCAGCGAGGCCAGCCACAACCAGTCCGCCGCCTGCGTCCTGAAGGAATGGGATGTGACCGGCTCGCCGTTGAAGCCGCGGCTGACCATGGCGCTGTAGACCTCATCGCTCAGGGCGTGCGACTTGCCCAGGAGCATGCCCATGCTGGAAGCCATGAAGCGCCGGTCTCCGCGGGCGTCGGAAGGCCCGACCATCCTGCTGGTCCGCGCCGTGAAGATGTCCCCGGCCATGGATAGCAGCAGGAAGATATAACGGTAGGTCATGGAGAGGATGAGCACGAAGATGCGCGGAACAAAGAAAACCCTGAGCGCCTTCAGCAGGTCGACCCAGCGGGTGGTGAGCGCCAGCAGCACACCGAGGGAGACGGAGGTGACGACCCTGAGGATGAGCAGCGCCGCGCCTTTGACCCCCTGGTAGGTGATAGCCAGGTAGGAGCCCGGGGACCACGGTCCCAGTGTCACCTCGCGCCCGAAGTCGTGGATGACCCAGAGCGGGTCGCCCGGGCGGACGATGTTGAAGATGCTGGGAAGGACTATGACGGCGGCGAACAGGGGCACGAACAGCCAGACCCGCTTGATAAAGAACCAGAGAGAGATGCGCGAGGCCGCCGCCATCACCAGCGCGACCGCGTACAGGGGCAACAGCAGGTACCAGGTCCTCAGCAGGGACGCCGCCAGCAGCAGCAGGACCATTCCCACCAGCTTGATGCGTGGATCGATGCCCTGGAGCAGCCCCGCCCGCCCGGCTATCCGCTCCGAGAAGACGCTGTCACGCACCAGCCCCGAGAGGCCCAGCAGCGTCCTGGAGATGGCGCTCTGTTTCCGCACAGCGCCATCCGCCCAGGTCCGCCGCCCCCCCTGCCTGTCGCTGGTCAGCCAGCCCGGCAGGGTCGCATCATCAGCCATGTCGCTCCTTTTTCCGCGTCAACAGCCTTGCCGAGAGCCAGGCGGCCCCTCCCACCAGGGAGAGCCCGACGACCCCGGAGATCAGGTAGGCGGGCGCCGATTCACGGACGCCCGCGACGGAGACAAACCCGGCGGGCTCCCCTCCGGCATCGGCCTCATCGGCCTCCGGAAAGGCATAATCGGGAAGAACGCCGCCCCAGAGGCCTGAATATCTTTCCATCCCTTCGGGCGTGTAACCCACATCCGCCTCTATCTCCTGCGCGCCCCATTCGCCCCAGGCCGTACCCGTCGCCAGCAGGCCCAGCGGCACGCATACCAGCAGCAGCGCCATGCCGACGAGCAGGGGCTTCAGTTCGAAGCGCCCCGATGCCGCCGCCCTGGCCTCATCGTAGCTGTGCAATGTGGCGGGGTTGCTGCGCGCAAGGTAGGCGAGGATCAGCGCCGTGATTACCGCCTCGACCACGCCGGCCACCGCCAGGTGGGGGATCATCATGGCAGGCACGGCGACGGAGATCCCGTAGGGGGAATACAGCGCCGAGCCGTCGGCCGCCGTAAAGAGTTCACCCTGTAACCCGAACTCGAGGGCGGTCACCAGCGCTGCCAGGTTCAACCCCGCGTAGGCGCCGATGCCGGCGGCGAACAGGCGCCGCGTCGACCCGTCTGCGGAGCCGCGGGAGAGGAGCTTATATATGTAATAACCGGTCACAGGCAGAATGAAGCCGATGTTGAAGCAGTTGGCTCCCAGCTCGAGGATGCCGCCGTCGCCGAAGAACAGGGCCTGGATGGCCAGGGCGACCGAGATGGCGATCACCGCCGCCCAGGGCCCGATGATGATGGCGATGATGGTGCCGCCCACGGCGTGGCCGGTGGTGCCTCCCGGCAGCGGGATGTTGAACATCATGATCACGAACGCGAAGGCCGCCGCGATGGCGACCAGCGGCGCCTGCCGGGCGCTTAAGGTCTTCTTCACCTTGTAACCGGCCGTGTACCAGATGGGCACCATGATCGCCCAGAGGCCGCCGGCGGTCTGGGGGCTTATATAACCATCGGGAATATGCACTTTCTGACTCCTTTCCGGTTTCTCTCCACTGGAGCGGAAACCATCAGACCACTTGTACGTTGCGCCGCCTGCCGGTGGCATGCGGGCCTTCGTGGCCCGGAGTTCCTTTTTTCTCACTCAGCGCCCGGATCTCAGCGCGTGAGGTATACCTTGTGCTCCAGGAGCCGGAGCTCCTTGATCCTGGCCTCCACTATCTGCTGCTGTCCCAGCAGATCCGTCAGCACCAGCCGCTCACCCTCCGGGGTGATGGTGGCTACGTCCTCCATGAGCTTCTCCTCCTGGTCCTCCTCAAGGAGGTAAACCGTCAGTTCACACATCCTCATCCACCTCCTCTTCCAGTTGCAGCAACTGCCTGAGCCTGGCCAGCGCCTCCTCCATCAGGTGCGGCAGCGGCATCCGCGCCGTCGCCACGAAACTGATGCCGGGCTGGCCCATGGGCAGCAGTATCTTTTCCGCTTCGGCGGTGGCTATCGCCTCGGCCATCCCCGGCGTCAGCTCCCCCAGGTATGAGTTGGCGATGACAGCCGCCGCCGGCGCCAGTATCACGTCAGCCTGGCCGATGGATACGCGGATGGCGTTCTCGCCTGTAGCCCCCCGGCTGGCGCGCGCCCGCATCATGTTCGCCGTGGCGGCGGAATTGGTGCCGAAGGCGATTATCTCCAGGTTTTCCGGGAGCTCCCGGCGGAGCTGGCTGACGATCTGGTGGCCGATGTTGCCTCCCATGCCGTCGATCACCGCTATCACTGGTGCATTCATTCCCATCACATCCTTCCGCCCGCGGGGGCGCCGATAAAAAAACCTCGAAAATCCTCAGAGCCGGGCAGGCTCGATGGGACCTTCGAGGTCGGATTCAAGCTATTCGTTTGGTGCAGAGCCTGCGGCTCCTCTAACCGGAGGCTTCGGCCTCCAGGAAGAATCTAACCCACCACCGCACCTCCAGTCAAGGGAAAGGCGCCCGCCGCGGGCCGGCAGGGCGTGGCTCCTAAAGGTTTGATATCGGCTTCCGATAGCGCTTATACGTGCGGTTTTTGCTGGTTGCTTGGCCGTGCACATGGAAACGAAGGGGTGGGGAGGGTAGATGCTACCGGGTATACTCAATGCTGATGCATTGGAGGCGGTCAAGTTCAGGCGCGAACGATTGCGCTGGCCCGTCTACGTGATCGCCAGCCTGGGGCTTCTGATCAACCTGGTCTATTTCGGTATTGAACTGTCGACCGATCCCGGTGATCCCATGGCCCTCCTGCAGGCCAACATCTCCGAACACCTGTTCATCGCCTCGCTGTTGCTCATCTTTCCCCTGGTCGCCTTCCTTGCCCACAGGGTCGTCGCCGGCTACCGCCTCGACGATTACTCGAAGCGGCTGGAGCTGGAGATGGAGGCCCGCAACAAGCAGTTGCTGGACCTGATGAGCTTCAACGAGAACATCATGAACAGCGTCAACGACCTCATCTTCGTCATCGGCTCCGATGGCCGCTTCCAGTTCGTGGGCGGCAACTGCAGCGATATCCTCGGCTGCGAGCCCTCCACCCTGGTGGGGCGCCAGTTCATCGAGCTGGTGGCCCCCGGTTCGGTGGCCCGCGCCGTCAACAGCTTCGAGAGCGTGCTCAGGGGCATAGACGTGCCCCCCTACGAGCTGGAGGTAATACACGACACGGGTGAGAACAGGTTCATCGAGATTTCGAGCACCTCATATAGTGACGAGCGGCGCGTATCGGCCCAGGTGGGCGTCGCCCGCGATGTCACCGAACGCAAGAAGCTGGAGCAGCACGTGGTGGAACGCAACCGCGAGCTGGCGGCGCTGAACGCGGTAGCCACCGCCGTGGGCCAGTCCCTGGACCTGGACCAGGTGCTGGGTTCGGCCCTGGATCAGGTGGCGGCGTTGATGCGCGTCGAGAGGGCCTGCGTCTACCTGTTCGACGGGCTCAACTCCGAGCTGGAGCTACGCGCCTTCAAGGGACCGGGGGTGAGCGACAAGCAGTCCCACCGCGTCAAGCTGGGTGAGACAGTGCTGGGGGAGGCCGCGGAACAGCGGTCCCCCATATTGATAAACCGCGACGACGACCCGCAGGAGACGGCCGCCGTCGCCTGTGACGACAGCATCGCCTCCGTGGCGGTCATCCCCATGCAGTACAGCGGCAGGCTGGTGGGCGTCCTCGGCCTCGCCAGCGACGAGGTCAGCCATTTCTCGCGGGCGGACATCGACCTGATGCGGGTGGTTTCGTCCCAGATAGCCATGGCCATGGAGAACGCCCTGCTGTTTGAGGATTCACGCAACAAGGCGCGGGAACTGGCGGAGCGCAACCGGGAGCTGGCGCTGGCGACGGATGAGCTCAGCAACCTGATAGCTGTCGCCGAACAGGAGCGCAGCTTCTCCGTAAGGTCTCGCAATCATCACCTGGTAAAGTGCTGGGAGATCAAGAATTGCCAGGAGGTCGGCTGTCCCTCCTTCAAGTCGGAGAACCTCCGGTGCTGGCAGGTGGCCGGCACCCATTGCGGCGGCGAGGTCCAGGGGGTGTTCGCCCAGAAGTTCGGCCAGTGCGAGAAGTGCGAGGTCTTCCGCCTCGCCCGGCCTGACAGGCTGACGGAACTCGGCGAGGCCTTCAACAACATGATGGCCATGCTGGAGCAGAAGGTGGACGAACAACACCAGCTGCAGGAGCAGCTCATCCAGTCGACCAAGCTGGCGGCCATCGGCGAGCTTGCCGCCAATATCGCCCATGAGATCAACAACCCGCTCACGGGCGTCCTCGGGCATGCCGCCCTGCTCTCCCGCCAGGTGGGGGAAGAGGACCCGAAGGCGGAGAACCTGCAGATAATCGAGAACGAGACCATGAGGGCCAGGGATATCGTCCGCAACCTGCTGGACTTCTCGCGGCAGGAAAGCCTCAACACGAGGAAGGTCTCCATCAGAGAGATCATGGAAAATACGCTGGCGCTGCTGAGGAAGCAGGCGGAGCTGGCGAACGTCGAGATCAGGCATAACTATGAGGAAGATATACCAGCAGTACGCGTCGATGTCAACCAGATGAAGCAGATCTTCGTCAATATCCTCAACAACGCCATCCACGCCATGCCGGAAGGCGGCCTGCTGACCATCGGCATCAAGGCGGTCAAACCGGACGGGCGGCGGCCCTGGGTGGAGGTGTCTTTCGCGGATACGGGCAAGGGCATCCCGCCGGAGATGATGGACCGGGTCTTCGACCCCTTCTTCACCAGCAAGGGACCGGGGGAGGGCACGGGGCTCGGCCTGTCCATTTCGCGCAGGATAGTCGAGGAACACGGCGGCAGCATCGACGTGGTCAGCGAACTGGGCGAAGGCTCAACATTCACGATAAAACTGCCGACAGCGAATATTACCAGTGATATAAAGCATGTCGCATGAGCGGGAGCAGGGGGTAACCAAGATGTCCAACATGAATGTTCTGGTTGTCGATGACGAGGAAGTGATCCGCGACGTCTGCACGCAGATACTCGAGTCCGAAGGTTACGAAGTCACCACCGCCAGCAACGGCCGCGAGGCCCTGCACGAGGTCAGCGAGAACGAGTTCGCGGTGGTCGTGACCGATATCATGATGCCCGACATGTCGGGCCTGGAGCTGCTTGAGGTCATCAAGAGCACGAGCCTCGACATCTCCACCGTGGTCATCACCGGGCTCGGCACCTTCGACATGGCTACCCAGTCGGACCGGCTGGGCGCCCGCGAGTTCGTGGTCAAGCCGTTTACGCCGGATGAACTGAGCGCCGCCGTCGGCAAGGCGCTGGAGAAGCATCAGCCTGCCTCAGGTTGACCTGAACCGCAGCTTCCATACCAGCACCGCCGCCTCCAGCACGATGCGGTTCGACATCTTCGACTGGCCCTCCAGGCGGTCCGAGAAGGTGATCGGTATCTCCTTGACCCGGAAACCCTTCTGTATGGCCCGGTAGGTGACCTCGATCTGGAAGCCATATCCGTGCGAGGAGACGCTGTCCAGATCGACCGATTCGAGCACCTCGCGGCGGAAGCACTTGAGGCCCCCCGTGAGGTCGTTTACCGGGACGCCCAGTATGCAGCGGGCATAGATGCCGCCGCCGCGGCTGATCATCCGCCGCACCGCGCCCCAGTTCTCCACCTTTCCCCCCGGCACGTAGCGTGAGCCCAGCACCAGGTCCGCATCCTCGACCGCCTTCAGGAACGCGGGTACATAGGCGGGGTTATGGGAGAAGTCGCTGTCCATCTCGAAGATGTAGCGCGTGTCGGTTTTCAGGGCCTGTTTGAAGCCGGCGATGTAGGCCGGCCCCAGGCCCTGTTTCCCGGGACGATGCAGGACGGACAGGTTGCCGTAACGCTCCGCCAGGCCATCGGCTATCTCGCCGGTACCGTCGGGGGAGTTGTCGTCCACCACCAGGATGCGCCCCTGCAGTTCGTGGGCCGCGAAGACATGCTGCAGGGCCGTGACGAAGTTCTCCAGGTTCTCGCGTTCGTTATATGTCGGCAGGATGACCGTGAACATCGGCTTACGCCTGGACGGACCCGGCGCAGTCGGGGCAATATCTGCCGCCGCCGATCTCGGTGATACGCGTCTTCATCACCGGCTCGCCGCAGCGGTCACAGGTGACTGACTTGTGTATTCGCGCCATCGGCGGCAGCTCGATGCTCGATTCCCTGATATCGAAGAGCTCATCCACGGGAGCGTTCAGGATGTAATCAGCCCGCCGCTGCTTCTCATCCATGTCCCCGGGACCGCTGTTCCCCGCGGAACCGGCGCTGTCCCCGGAGGGGCCGGCGCCCTGCTCGAGTGCGGAAACGCGCAGGGCCACGCGCACGGCGTCGCCGCTGTCGCGGCGCGCGAAGGTGAACACCTGCTTGCCCCAGTCCCTGAAGATGAGATTGCCCTTGCCGAAGGTGGCCCCCGCCAGGAACTGCACCGCGTCGACGCTGCAGCTGTCGTTCTCGACGATAGCCACCAGCTCCTCATCGCGGGCGCGGCTTCCCCTCAGCCGCTCCAGGCCTGCCAGCGTCGCCCGGTAGCCGATGGCCAGGCCCGGACAGAGATGCCCGTGGAAGTCCACCAGTTCATCCAGATATGGGTGTTCGAGGTCCATGATGTTCTATATTCCCCCTTCGGTGGCCGATCTATTCCACCAGGCGGCGGTGCATGCTCCTGACCGCTATCTCGGTGAGCACCAGCGTCGAGCCCAGCGCCCACAGCAGCTCCGGCGCCAGTGAAGCCGACACCCTGTCCAGGGTCAGCGAGCGCATGATATCAACAAAGCTGGTCAGGGGGATAATCCAGGCGATCACCTGCACCGCGTCGGGGAAGCGTGACACGGGGAAGAATGTGCCGCAGAGGAACTGGGCGGGCAGCACGAAGCCGGCGAAATAAAAATGGAAATACTCCATCTGGGCGATGCGGCTGGTGACGATGATGCCGATGGCAGCGAAGTTGAAGGCGGCGAGGAAGGTTATCAGCGGCAGCAGCAGGGTGGTCCAGCTGTCGAAGACGCCGATGGCCACCATCAGCAGCAGCACCAGCGACGAGGTCACCAGCCCCCGAGTGGCGCCCCAGACGATCTCCGCCATGCCTACCTCGCCGGCGCTGATGGGCGTGGAGATGATGCCTTCGAAGGTGTTCTGCATGCGCATGCGGAAGTAGGAGCCATAGGTGCATTCGAAGGTGGCCTGCATGATGGCGGCGATGGCCAGGATGCCCGGCGCGACGAAGTCCAGGTAGGGAACGCCCTCCATCTCATCGATGTAGGAGCCGATGCCCAGCCCGAAGACGAAGATGAACAGCACCGGCTCCGCAAGGGCCGGGAAGATGTTGAACTTCCACAGGGTCAGGTATACCTGGGCGTTGCGCTTCCAGACGCGCGCGAAGGCCGGCGTTATCGAGATGATGCCTTCGCTCACCGGCGTATCTCCCTTCCGGTCAGCTTGAGGAAGACGTCCTCCAGGGAGGACGGCCTCAGCAGCCGCTCCATGTCCGGATAGGTGGACAGCAGGTCATCGAACTCCGACGGCGAGTCCCCGTAGAAATAGAGGTTCTGTCCACTCGTCTGGTGTTCGAGGCCGCGGAAGCGCGCCTGGATGTCGGCGGCCAGCGAGCGGTCGGCCCGCAGCTCCAGCACGTAGGGTGACACGTGTTGCCGGATGAGCCGGACCGGGCTGCCCTCGTCCACGGCCCGCGAGCGGTCCATGATCATCACCCGGTCGCAGAGCTTCTGGGCCTCCTCCATGTAATGGGTGGTGAGGATGAGGGTTATACCATGTTCCTTGAGGTCCAGCAGCCGGTCCCAGATCAGGTGCCGCACCTGCGGGTCCAGCCCCGTGGTCGGCTCGTCGAGGATGAGCAGATCGGGGCTGTTGACCAGCGCCCTGGCGATCACCAGCCGCCGCTTCATGCCGCCGGAGAGGGCGGGTATGGGGCTGCCGGCCCGGTCGCCCAGTTCCATGAACTCGAGCAGCTCGCGGCACTTCTCCAGGCTCTCCTGTTTTGCCATGCCGAAGTAGCGGGCGTAGACCTGCAGGTTGCGGCAGGTGGAGAGGTCCGGGTCCAGGTTGTTCTCCTGCGGCACCACGCCGAGCCTGGCCTTGATGCGGCGCTGCTCGCGGTTGACGTCGAGGCCGAAGACCCTCAGCTCCCCGGAAGTGGGACGGTTGAGGCAGTAGACCATCTTCATGGTCGTTGTCTTGCCGGCGCCGTTGGGTCCCACCAGGCCGTAGCATTCCCCGGCCTGGACCTGGAAGTCGAGGGACTCTACGGCAACCACGTCCCGGAAGCGTTTATGCAGGGACTTTGCTTCGACAATCATGTGAGCATGATACAGGTTTCGGGCCCGGTCGTGCAGGTCTGTGGCGGCGGGCAGACTGCGCCATGGCGCCGGCCTCGTGGTTAACAACGCTGGAAAAGAGGAATTAGACTATATGTGACTGAAAGGTACGGACGATGTGCGGTAACTGCGATAGGGACGGACGATGAGCGAAAAATCGAGAAAGCTTACCCTGCCGGTCTCCGGCATGACCTGCGCCTCCTGCGTGGAGCGGGTAGCGCGCTCCCTGCGCGAGCTCCCGGGCGTGCTCGGAGCCGAGGTCAACCTGGCGACGGAGCGGGCCAGCATCGAGTATCTTCCGGGCGGGATCTCGCCGGGGCAACTGGTGGAGGCCATCGAGTCCAGTGGTTATTCGGTGATCGTCGAGAAGGTGACGATACCGGTGGGCGACATGACCTGCGCCTCCTGCGTGGAGCGGGTCGAGAAGGCGCTGGCGGGACTGGACGGCGTCATCAAGGCGTCCGTCAACCTGGCGACGGAGCGGGCCACGGTGGAATTCGCGGCCGGGGCGCTAACCGGGACCGAGATAAACAGCGTCATTGAGGGCGCCGGATACCAGGTGCTGGCCACCGGCGGCGAGGAGCAGGGTGAGGACGAGGACGTGGAGGCCCGGGAGCGGCGGCGCGCCTATCGCAAGCTCAAGACCAAGGTCATCGTCGGCGCCGTGCTCTCGGCGCTGGTATTCATCGGCAGCTTCGAGTGGTTCGGCGAACTGGGGCCCCTCAGCAACCCCTACGTGCTCTGGGCGCTGGCGACGCCGGTGCAGTTCTGGGTAGGGTCGCAGTTTTACACCGGCGCCATCGCCGCCGCGCGACACCGGACCACCAACATGAACACGCTGGTGGCGGTCGGTTCCTCGGCAGCCTATTTCTACAGCGTCGCCGCCGTGCTCTTTCCGGATTTCTTCGCGGCGCGCGGCCTGGGCGCCCCAGTCTATTTCGATACGGCCGCGGTGATCATCACGCTCATCCTCTTCGGCCGCATGCTGGAGGCCCGCGCCAAGGGGCAGACATCCGAGGCGATCAAGAAGCTGATGGGCCTGCGTCCCAGGACGGCCCGGGTAGTCCGCGGCGGCGCCGAGGTCGACATCCCCGTCGAGCAGGTACTGGCGGGAGATATCATCGTCGTCAGGCCGGGTGAGAGCCTGCCGGCGGACGGCGTCATCGTCGAGGGCGAGTCCAGCATCGACGAGTCCATGATCACCGGCGAGAGCATGCCTGTGAGCAAGGGGCCCGGAGACGAGGTCATCGGCGCCACCATCAACAAGCTGGGAGGCTTCAGGTTCGAGGCCACGCGGGTCGGCAGGGATACGGCCCTGGCCAACATCATCCGCCTGGTGCAGGACGCCCAGGGCTCCAAGCCTCCCATCGCCCGCATGGCGGATGTGATCGCCAGTTATTTCGTGCCGGTGGTCTTCACCATCGCCACGCTGACTTTCTTTATCTGGCTGTTCCTCGGCCCGGAGCCGCCGTTCACCCATGCCCTGCTCAATTTCGTGGCGGTGCTGATCATCGCCTGCCCCTGTGCCCTGGGCCTGGCGACGCCCACCGCCATTATGGTGGGCACGGGCAAGGGGGCGGAGGAGGGTGTGCTGATCAAGGGCGGCGATGCCCTGGAGACGGCTCACAAAGTAGACACGGTGGTGCTGGACAAGACCGGCACCCTGACCCGCGGTGAGCCTTCCGTCACCGATATCATCTGCGACGGCTGGAGCGAGCAGGAGGCGCTGGCCATCGCCGCCGCCGCCGAGCGGGGTTCGGAACATCCCCTGGGAGAGGC
>JAJRYJ010000110.1 GCA_024275795.1 Actinomycetes bacterium
CGGCGCCCATGGCCTATGTGCTGTGGACGAAGTTCCTCAATTTCGATCCGACGGAGCCGGCCTGGCCCAACCGCGACCGCTTCATCCTCTCCGCCGGCCACGGGTCGATGCTGCTCTATTCTCTGCTGCATCTGACCGGCTATGACCTCTCGCTGGACGACCTCAAGGACTTCCGCCAGTGGGGAAGCAGGACCGCCGGCCATCCGGAGTATGGCCTGGCGCCGGGCATCGAGGTCACCACCGGCCCCCTCGGGCAGGGCTTCGCCAACGGCGTCGGCATGGCCATGGCCGAGTGCTACCTCGGCGGCCTGTTCAACTCCCCCAACCACAGGCTCATCGACCACTACACCTACGCTATCGTCAGCGACGGCGACCTGATGGAGGGCATCTCCGCCGAGGCCGCCGGACTCGCCGGACACCTGGGGCTGGGCAAGCTCATCTACCTTTACGACGACAACCATATCTCCATCGAGGGCAGCACCGACCTCACCTTTACCGAGGACCGGCGCCTGCGCTTCGAGGCCCAGGACTGGCAGGTGCTGCAGGTGGATGACGGCAACGACCTGGTGGCCATCGAGGTGGCCATCGAGGAGGCGCGCGCCGAGACCACCAGGCCGTCCATCATCTGCGTGCGCACCCACATCGGCTACGGCAGCCCCCACAAGCAGGATGACGCCTCCTCCCACGGCGCCCCCCTGGGTGAGGAGGAGGTCAAGCTCACCAAGGAAGCCCTGGGCTGGCCCCTGGAGCCGACGTTCCTGGTCCCCGACGATGTCGGCGAGCACATGCGCGCGGCGGGCAGGCGCGGCCAGGCGCTCAACCAGGAATGGAAGAAGCTGTATAAGGATTATTCAAGGGAACACGGAGATGCGGCCGCCATGTTCGAGACCGTGATGGACGGCAACGTCCCCGAGCATTGGGACCAGGGCATGCCCGAATTCATGCCGGATGACGGCCCCATGGCCACCCGTTCTGCCTCAGGCAAGGTGATAAACGGCATCGCCTCGGACCTGCTGAACCTCATCGGCGGCTCCGCGGACCTGGCCCCCTCCAACAACACTTTCATCAACGATTACGACGTCTTCGAACCGGGGAAGAAGTGCGGCCGCAACATCCATTTCGGCGTGCGCGAACACGCCATGGGCGGCATCATCAACGGCATGTCCCGTCACGGCGGCATCATCGCCTACGGCGGCACCTTCCTCATCTTTTCCGACTACATGCGCGGTGCAATCAGGGTGGGCGCGCTGCAGGAGGCGCCGGCCATCTGGGTGTTCACCCACGACAGCGTCGGCCTGGGCGAGGACGGCCCCACGCATCAGCCCGTGGAGCACCTGATGGCGCTGAGGGCCATCCCCAACCTGATGGTGCTCAGGCCCGCCGACGCCACCGAGACCGCCGAGGCCTGGCGCGCCGCCATCGGCGCCTGCACGCGCGGCATGCCCGTCGCCCTGGTCCTGTCGCGCCAGAAGCTGCCCGTGATGGACAACCCGGCCACCGCCGAGGGCGTCTGCCGCGGCGCCTACATCGTATCCGAAGCCCCCGGCCTGGCGGCCGGCGACGTATCGGAGGGCGTCGACGCCATCATCATCGCCACCGGCTCGGAAGTGCACACGGCCATCGAGGCCCAGGAAGAGCTCAAGGGGAAGAATGTCTCCGTGCGTGTGGTCAGCATGCCCTGCTGGGAGCTGTTCGAGGAGCAGGACGACGCTTACCGCGAAGCGGTGCTGCCTCCCGCGGTCAGGGCCCGCGTCTCCCTCGAGGCGGGCATCACGCAGGGCTGGTGCCGTTACGTCGGCAGCGAGGGCGTCTCCATCGGCATCGACCGCTTCGGCGCATCGGCGCCCGGGCCGGTCGTGATGGAGAAGCTGGGCATCA
>JAJRYJ010000111.1 GCA_024275795.1 Actinomycetes bacterium
CCATTCGCCGCCCGCCGCCCGGCAGGTGCCGTTCCTGCGGGGATCGATGACCACCACCTCGGCGCCGCGCTCGCGCGCCGCCAGTATCTGGTAATGGGCCATGGGGGGCGAATCGGTGGCGGGGTTGGCGCCCCAGACCACGATCAGTTCCGCGTTCTCCAGGTCCGAGTCCATGTTTATCAGCATGCCGCCCATGGTCACGTGGGGGGCGATCATGGCGAAGGAGACGTAGCAGAGGGCGCCGACGCCGAAGGTGTTGGGAGAGCCGAAGGGGAAGAGCACGCTGGAGGCGGACGAGACCGCCGTGTCCGCCGGCTGGTAGACGTCACAGAGGGCAAGGTCGAAGCTGCCGCGGCCCGTGTAGATGGCCGTGGCCTCGGGGCCGTGCTCGTCCTTGATCGACTGCAGGCGCGCGGCGATGTTTTCCATGGCCTCGTCCCAGCCGATGCGCTCGAAATCGTAGCTGCCCTTCTTCCCCGTGCGCCGCAGCGGATGACGCAGGCGGTGGGGCGAGTAGACCATCTCCGGGGAGTGCTGCCCCAGCTTGCAGATCATGCCCAGGGGGTGGCCTTCCTGGGCGCGCACGCCGGTGAGGCGGCCGTCCTCGAGTGTAGCGGTCACCCAGCAGCCGGCGGGACAGATGCCGCAGACCGTGTCCACCTGGCGTGTGCAGGCCCCGGCAGGTGATTCCGCGGCCTGACCGGTATCGGGTCGCGATCGTCCGGGTATCGATCGGTTCTCCTGCAAGGAGCGGCTCCTGGTCCTGGTTTTCCGGGGAAGGGTGACGCACCGCCGAATGGCTAATTCTAACACTGTTACCCGCTATTATCCCCGGCCCCCGCAAGGCTAAACGGTGGAGCCGGCGAAGATAGTCAGCATACCCGCCTGAGCATGATTGAGCCTTGTGGAAAAGTTACCTGCGATGTACCACCCATAAGGTAATCATGGGAAAAACCATCAGATATGGGAAAACTATCGGAGGAAAGCCAATCAGGAGAGGGCCGTCGTGAGAAGGTCATCGGGGGCCCTTAAAGTATAAGGAACCTATGGCCTGTAAATACCTGGAGGCCCTGAAGCGGGAGCGCAGGCGCGATGGCAACAGTCATCAGACAGAGGCACAGTCAACCGGCGGACGCGGACGGGCGCCTGCTGGCGGCCTGGCTGCATCCGAGGCTTGAGCGGGCTGGTAAGCTATATACCATGGAGAGGAAACGCGAACCGGAACTGATGGATGATGACGCCCAGGCGCTTGCCTACGCCCAGGCGGATTTCGAAGACCCACACAGCGATTACATCAATCATTTCAGGGCGCGCTTCGGGGACGTTGAGCCGGGCGTCTACGTGCTCGACTTGGGCTGCGGCCCCGGAGATATCAGCTTCCGTTTCGCCAGGGCCTTTCCCGGCTGCCTGGTCCACGGCGTCGACGGCTCCGTCGCCATGCTCAGGCATGGCCGCCGGCTGCTGGGGGATGAGCCGTCCCTGGCTGGTTGCGTCCAGCTCATCGAGGGTTTCTTCCCCGGGGCTGTCCTGCCCAGGGAAGCGTATGATGTGATCATCAGCAACAGCCTGCTGCACCACCTGCGAGACCCCCGGGTGATGTGGAGCGAGGTCGCCAGGCTGGCGGCTCCGGGCGCTCCCGTATTCATCATGGACCTGAGGCGCCCCGACAGCCCGGCGGTAGCGCGCAAGCTGGTGGACAGATACACGGGCAAGGAACCGGAGATACTCCGGCGCGACTTCTATAATTCCCTGCTGGCCGCGTTTAAAGTAGAGGAGATTCGTAAACAATTAGACAGGGCCGGTTTGGGGGATTTCGAAGTCGAGGAGCTCGGTGACCGTCACGTCATCATCTCGGGCATGGCGCCCTGAGCGATACCATCCGGAAGCCCCTGTTTTTCTATCTGAATCCATCAGACATCGGTCTGCGTCAAAAAAACCAGGCGGCATGTATGGATAGTGAATCGATTTTCAGGAGAGGAGGAAGCGGTGATGCTTACTGACAGTATCGGCACGGAGGTCCACTTGGATGTGCCCTATGAGGAGGCTGTCGAGCAGGTGGTTGAGGCGCTGAAGGCAGAGGGGTTCGGCGTCCTGACGAGGATTGACGTAAAGGAGGCTTTCCGGGAGAAGATCGGTGAGGACTTCCGTCCTTATGTGATACTCGGAGCCTGCAACCCAAAGCTTGCCCACAGGGCGCTCTCCAATACCTCGGAGATAGGCCTGATGCTTCCCTGTAACGTCACGGTGGAAGAGGCGTCCTCCGGCGGAGCCATCGTGCGTATCGTCAAGCCGGAACTGATGTTGCAGATGGGGGACCTGGCAGGCAGCGAGGTATTGGGCCAGGTGGCCGCCGAGGCCGGCGAACGCCTCGGGAGGGTCGCCAGGGCGCTGGAATAGCGATGGGAGCGATGGATCCGCGGGGCGGACCGGCAGGCGCACCCGGATGAAAAAGGTCGTCAAGAGCGATGCGGAGTGGCGTCGGCTGCTGACGCCCGAGCAATACGACGTCTGCAGGAGGAAGGGCACCGAGAGGCCGCACTCGGGCGACTGCTCGATTCTGCAGGCGGACACCCTTTATGTATGTTCCTGTTGCGGGCATGCGCTCTTCCGTTCCCGTTCCAAGTTTGTATCCGGCAGCGGCTGGCCCAGCTTCGGGGAACCCGTAGGCGATGAGAGCGTCGAGTATCATCGGGACAGATCGCTGGGCATGTCCCGCACGGAGGTGACCTGCGCCCGTTGTGGTTGCCACCTGGGCCACGTTTTCGACGATGGCCCCGAGCCCGGCGGCAAACGCTACTGCATCAATTCCCTTTCCATAAAACCTGTCGCTGCGAAGGAGTAGAAACATGGGCGGCTCTGAAGGCGACGATCCGGACCGCTGGGAGCGCATGTACCGGGACGAGGACGTCGAGACGATGTCCTGGTACTATCCGGAACTGGATCCGGATTTCAGGGAAGCCCTGGCTGAGCTGGGCATAAGCGGCGGCAGCGTCCTTGACCTCTGCACGGGTCCCGGCACGCAGGCCATGGCCCTGGCGCAGAGAGGCTTCATGGTGACCGCCACGGACGTATCCGCTACTGCTGTTGAAAAGGCTGCGACGCTGGCGCGTGAGTCGGGCCTGAAGATCGATTTCCGGCGGAACGACATCCTGCGGAACCGGCTGGAGGCATCGTTCGACCTGGTCATCGACCGCGGCTGCTTCCATATATTCCCGCCGGAGAAGCGGGATGTTTACGTTGAGAACGTCTCCACCCTGGTCGGGGCGGGCGGCTATCTCCTGCTCAAGTGCTTCAGCTACAGGGAGAAGCGCAAGGAAGGCCCTTTCCGGCTGCACCCGGACGAGATCAGGCGGCGGTTTGCGGGCGCCTTCGAGATTCTTTCCATCAGCGAGAGCAGTTTCCCCGGCAACGACCGCAAGCCGCAGCCGCTAGCCCTCTTCTGCGTCATGCGTCGATAGTCTACCGGCGTTTTGTTATAGTCCCATCTGAGATGCCCCAATGGCTCGAAAACACGCTGGACTCGATCGTCCTCTGGCTGGACGAGCATGCGCTTGCCATCCTGGTGATCCTGGTGGCCACCATCGTGCTGCACCTGATCGGCAAGCGGCTGATCGGCAGATCCGTTCGCAGGCTGGTGAAGCTGGACGCCCTGCTGCCCAAGGATACGGACGTCGAGGCCAAGCGCCAGGATACGCTGATCAGGATATTCGAGGGACTATACGGAATCGTCCTCTGGATTGTGGCTCTCCTGATGATCCTCACGGAGGCGGGGCTGCCGGTGGCGCCGATGCTGGCGGCGGCGGGAGTGGGGGGGCTGGCTCTCGGCTTCGGAGGGCAATACCTGATTCACGACCTGATCACCGGGGCCTTTATCATCATCGAGAACCAGTACCGGGTCGGCGACACCATCTACGTGGAGCCCGTATACGGCGTGGTCGAGGATATCAGCCTGCGCAAGACGACCATCCGGGATCTGGACGGCGTCGTGCACCACATCCCTCACGGTGAGATAAAGATCGTCTCCAACCGCTCCAAGAGTTACTCGCGGGTCAACCTGGACATCGGCATCTCCTACGGGGCTGATATCGAAAAGGCTGCGGAGGTGGTCAACCGCGTCGGGCGCGAGCTGGCCGAGGACCCGGACTGGAAGGATGAGGTGATTACGCCGCCCGAGTTCACCCGCGTCGAGGACCTGGCGGATTCATCGGTGGTTATCAAGGTGACAGGGGATACGGCGCCCGGCGAGCAGTTGAAGGTCGCGGGCGAGCTGAGAAAGCGGCTGAAGCTGGCCTTCGACGCCGAGGGCATCGAGATTCCCTTCCCCCAGCGCGTCATCCATGAGGGACGTAGGTTCACAAAGTTCAATAACTCGCCTTTGCCTTGAATGCTCTTAGGCACACGGACACGTGACGCGCTCATGCTGGTCAGTCGCGCAACAACTCCTCCAACTGCCCCAGCCTGGCCCGCAGGCGGCTCTTGGGCAAGGCGCCGAAGGATCCCTCCGTGCCCATCTCGCCCATGTATACGCCGGGTAGCAGCGCGAACCTGATCCAGGCCTCGATGTGGACGGTGCCGACGGCCGCCTCCGCCCGTATGTACTGCGGGGCGATGAAGCCGTGGCCCTTCTTCCATGCCTTACCCTCCTCGTAGTCGACCAGCTCGAAACCCTCGCGGCGCATGAAAGATGTAACGATCTCCATGACGGTATCAGGCTGTTTCGCGGTCTTGATGTCGTTTACGTACCTGGACACGGGTGTCCTTCCTCAATGCTCTATGATCGTATCATCGGCATCGGGCAGAGTTATTGAACTTTGTGAACCAACGTCCCTCAAGCCTCAATCGAGGTTCTTGGTGGCTTCGGCCAGGTTGAGGCGGTTGATGCGGCGGATGGCTGGCAGCGACGCCAGCACCATCGTCAGCAGTATCCCCACTGCTGTGATTGCGTAGCTGGAGGGGTTGATGATGATATCGAAGGTGAAGAGGTCGGACTCGAAGGCCTTGCCCATCTGCAGCGCCACCCAGTAGCCCATCAGCAGGCCCGGAATCAGTGTCAGCGCCCAGAGGATGATGTTCTCGGTGGTCATCAGCGCGCCGATGCGCCGGTGGCTGGCGCCCACGGAGCGCATGGTCGCCAGCTCCCGTTGCTGCTCCAGCACGTTGACGGTCATGGTATTGAACAGCAGGGCGAAGGACATGGCGACGGCGAAGGCCATGATCACGCCCATGAAGGCGTAGAAGATACCCAGCATCGATTGCCAGTCGCTCTTGATGCCCGTCTTCAGCTGCACGCCCGCCACGTCCGGCAGGTGGTTGAGGTCGGCCCTGACCGTGGGCATGGCCGCCTCGTCGGCCGTCAGGTAGACGCCGTTGAAGAGGGCTTCCGGCACGCCGGTCCACTTGTTCGCCTGTTCCAGTGAGATGTAGCCCACCGAGCCCATCAGCTCGTTGGTGAGGCTTGATATCTCCAGCGTGCGCGAACCCCGGGGAGTGGTAAGATCCACCTGGTCGCCTGCCTTCACGCCCAAGGACTCGGCGATGGCCGTCGTCAGCACCAGCTTGCCGTCCGCCAGCGCCTGCCGCTGTGAAATATCGCTCTCCAGCGCGAGCTTGTGCAGCGTCTGATCACGGGAGAGCGCATTCAGCAGAATGTTCTTCTGCACACCGCGGGAGCTCACCACTACCGGCATCTGCAGGAACGGCTCAACCCGGGTGACCCCCTGCCACGAGGATATCTCGTCGAGCGTTTCCCGGATCTGCGGGGTGTTGAAGCCGGCGGTCATGTCCCAGCGCTCCACCTCGTTGAAATTGTTGTCCACCATGTAGGACATGGAATCGATCATCCCCCAGGACATCAGCAGCAGCATGAAGGCGAAGATGATGCCCAGGCCCGTGGAGAGGGAGCGGCGCTTTACGCGGAAGACATTGCGCAGCGAAATCTTCATCCAGAAGGGCACCGGCAACACGCGCTCGATCAGTGTGGCGCGGCCCTTGACCCTGGCCGAGGCGGGGTCGAAGTGCATCGCCTGGGCGGGCGCCATGCGCGTGACCCCCAGCGCCGGCCCCAGGCCCGCCAGCGCCGTCACGGCCAGGCTAAGCAAGACGCCCGCCAGCACCAGGTCCGGGTAGAAGCTGGTCTGCACCAGGGGGATGCCCAGCTCGCCGGCGTAGAAGCCGGTGATCCAGCGCTCCAGGGGCTGGCCGCCGATGGAGCCGAGGATGGAGCCAAGCAGGCCGATGAACAGGGCGACGGCCAGGTAATGGAAGATGATGGCGCGGTTGCTGTAGCCGATGGCCTTCATCACGCCGATCTGCTGCTGCTGGGCGCGTACGTGGCGGCTGAGCATCACATATACCGAAGCGGCGGCCACCAGCAGTATCAGCCCCGGCATCAGCACCGCGATCTCACGGTATCCGTCCAGGTCCAGCTTCAGGGCGGCGTAGGACGGCTGATCCTCGCGGGGGGTGATGTCCTTGACGCCGTAGGATTCCAGCTGCGCCGCGATGGCGGTGGTGACAGCTTCTCCGTCGGCCCCCGGCTCGAAGGTCACGGCGATATCGTTGATGACTCCCTTGTTATCTGTCAGCTCCTGCAGTTCGCCCTCGGGCAGGAAGAGTACGGCGAAGGTGCGCGGCGAGGGGATGATATCCTGCTTGCCGGGGCTGACGATCAGGTATTCGGGGCTGGCGGCGACGCCCACCACCTGCAGTTCGACGGCCTTCCCGTCGATAATCGGCGTCACCGTATCGCCCGGGTGGATGTCGTGCTTGCCGGCGAAGCCGGTCTCGACGATCACCTGGCGCGGGTGTCCCTCCTGGAAGTAGTCGCCCTCCTGGATGAGGATGTTGTTCACGTCGGGGCGGTGATCCGCGGGCATGCTGATCATCCGCGAGCGGATCAACGCGTCGCCGGCCTCGTCCCCCTCGAGGGCATAGGCGGTGTCTACGATCAGACGCCCGCTGGCCGCCTTGACGCCATCGATGCTCTTCACCGCCCCCACGGCAGCGGCGTCGCCGCGCTGCAGCGAGAAGCTGGCATCGGCGAAATCGAGGCGGTCATAAGTATGGTTATAGGAAGTGCTGAGATCGCGGTAGGCGCCCAGCAGCGCCAAGAAGCTGGCGATACCCATGGCGACGATGACGATCAGGGCGATGGTCTGGGCCTTGGAAACCCTGATGTCACGAGCGCTTTTTAACAGCAGTTTTCTGACCATGTCCTACCAGTTGAGTTCGTCCGGGTCCGAAGGCTCCGGGTTGATGTCGATATCCTCGACGGCGCCGTTGCGAATGTGCACGACCCGGTCCGCCATGGGGGCGATGGCCGTGTTATGGGTGACCAGGATGACGGTGACCCCGCGCTCGCGGCTCATGTCGTGCAGCACTCTCAGCACCTGCTGTCCGGTACCGATGTCCAGGTTGCCGGTGGGTTCGTCGCAGAGGATGATGCGCGAGTTGTTGGCAAGCGCCCGGGCGATGGCAACCCGCTGCTGCTCGCCGCCGGAGAGCTGAGAGGGAAAATGGTCCGCCCGCTCCCTGAGGCCCACCATCTCCAGCAGGCCCAGGGCTTTTTCGCCGACATCGCCGTGGTTCTTGTGCAGCGCCAGGGCGAACTCCACGTTCTCGCGGGCATTGAGGGTTGGAATCAGGTTGAAGAACTGGAAGATGAAGCCGACGGAGTCGCGCCGGTACTCGGTTATCTGCCGCTCGTTATAGCTGCTGATATCCTCCCCCTCGATGACCACCTTGCCGCTGGTGGGGTCATCCAGGCCTCCGATGAGATTGAGCGTCGTCGTCTTGCCGCAGCCGGACGGGCCCAGCAGCACGGTGAACGCGCCCTCCGGCACCTCCAGGTCCATGCCGCGCAGGGCGTGGACGGTGACCTCGCCCATCTGGTAGTCCTTGTTGACGGATTCTAGCCTGATCAGGGTATCCGATGTCATTGTTCCCTCGCCTGCCTTTGTTTTTCAGTGACACATGCCCCCGGTTCCCGTTTGATGGTTACCGGGAAGCCCCATTGCGTAAGTTCAAGCTGCAGTGGGGAAATCCCTGTTTTCCGTGATACACTTATCAGCGGCCTGAAGCCTCCGGCAGCCATCCTGTGGCTGCGGCAGGCGATAAACGGCCCAATCAACTGACAGCAGGCAAGAACGCATGGAGCATTAATGGCATCTGCAGAACCCTCCCCCCGCCAGGGCGAAAGGTTCCTATCGGACCGTTGGCGCCGACACATCCCCCAGTGGCTGGACAAGCGGGACATACCCGAATCGGGAATGATCATGGTGACGGCGCTGATAGTCGGCGTCGGCGCCGGCCTCGGCGCGGTGTTCTTCCGCTGGCTGATCGGAGCCGTCCACAGCATATCCTACGAGCATGTGGCCGCATACCTTTCCTACCCGTATTATCTGGTTATTATCCCCGCTATCGGCGGACTGATCATCGGGCCGCTGATCTACAAGTATCCCCTTGAGGCCAAGGGGCACGGTGTGCCCGAGGTAATGGAGGCGGTGGCGCTCAGGGCGGGGCGTATGCGGCACCGGGTCGTAGTGCTGAAGGCGCTGGCATCGTCCATCTGCATCGGCACCGGCGGTTCCGTGGGACAGGAGGGGCCCATCGCCCAGATCGGCTCCGGCTTCGGCTCCACCGTCGGCCAGATGCTCAAGCTCTCAGATGAGCGGGTGCGGAACCTGGTGGCCTGCGGCGCCGCCGGAGGCATCGCCGCCACCTTCAACGCTCCCATCGGCGGCGCCCTCTTCGCCCTTGAAGTCATCCTCGGCCGGCTGCATACGGTCTATTTCGCGGCGGTGGTCATCTCGGCGGTCACCGCCTCCGTGATATCCCAGGCCTTCTCGGGCGACACCACGGTGTTCACAGTGCCCGAATACGTGCTGGTAAGCCCCTGGGAGCTGCTGCTCTATACCCTCCTGGGCCTGCTGGCGGCCCTGGGAGCCTACCTGTTCGCCCGCACCCTCTACCTGTTCGAGGACGGCTGGGAGCGTTTCCCCATCCCCGGATATCTGAAACCGATGATCGGCGGCGCCGTGTTGGGCGTGGTCGGCATCCTCAGCTTCAAGATCGATGATTTTCCCGCGGTCTTCGGCGTCGGCTACGAGACCATCGACCTGGCGCTGGTCAGCGGGCTCACCTTCCAGATAGCCTTTGCGCTGTTGTTCGTGAAGATACTGGCAACCAACCTGACACTGGGCTCCGGCGGCTCCGGCGGCGTTTTCGCGCCCTCCCTGTTCATGGGGGCGATGCTGGGCGAGGCCTTCGGCCAGGTCGTCAACTACTTCTTCCCCGGCATCACGGCGCCCCCGGGGACCTATGCCCTGGTGGGGATGGCGGCGCTGTTCGGCGGTGCCGCCCACGCGCCGGCGACGGCGATACTGATACTTTTCTAGATGACCGGCGACTACCATGTGATATTGCCGCTGATGCTGGCGACGGTGGTCAGCGTGATGACCATCAGGATGATCACCCCCGAGTCCATCTATACCATGAAGCTCAGCCGCCGCGGCGTCCGGCTGCAGCAGGGGCAGGATATCGATGTGATGCAGGCGGTTACCGTCGGCGAGGCCATGAGCGTGGACGTGGACGTGGTCAGCCCGGACATGACCCTCGAGGAACTGAGTGATGAGTTCGCCGCCAGCCATCACCATGGCTTTCCGGTCGTCGACGACAAGGGCGACCTGGTAGGTATCGTCAGCATCCAGGACCTGGAGCGCTTCCAGTCGGAAGCGTCGATCGAGGGCAGGACCGTGTCCGATATCATGACCTCCGAAGGGCTGCTGATGGCCTATCCTTACGAGCCCATGTGGATGGCGCTCAACCGGCTGGCTCCCAGGGATATCGGCCGCCTGCCCGTGGTGGAGAAGGAGGGTTCGCGCCGGCTGGTGGGCGCCGTCAGGCGCGCCGACATCATCCGCGCCTATAACCGCGCCATCCTCAAGCGCGCCCGGCAGCAGCACAAGGAGGATGCGCAGCGCCAGACCAAGCTGGACAGCGCCAAGTTCCTCCACCTGGAGATCTCACCCGAATCCGAGGCTGTAGGCCGCCAGGTGAGCGACCTCGACCTGCCGGAGGGCTGCCGCATCGTCGCTGTGCGCCGCGGCCGCAAGCTGATCGTGGTGCAGGGGCACACCGTACTGCATAGCGGCGAGCAGCTGACCATCTTCGCCGAAGAGGTCTGCATGCCCGGCGTGCGCAAGATACTGCTGGGAGAGGATGTACCGGAGGAGGAGGTCCGCAGGAGCAGCGCCCGCCATTACCGCATAACCATCCCTTCGGGAGCAGAGAGCATCGGCAAGCGCATCAGCGACCTGCCCCTGCCGGAGGACTGCATCCTGGTCAGTGTCCGCCGCGGCGAGGATATCATGATTCCCCGCGGCGACACGGTGCTGGAGCTGGGGGACAAAGTTGAGATCTTCGGCGTCAAGGAGGGCCTCACCGAGGCCATCGATATCCTCACCTCCTGAAGCACGCTGCAGCCGCCGCCGGGCTCGCAAGCGCCCCTCGTGATTCCTCCTTTCCCGTTCATGGACAGGCGTCTTCCCGCCGATGGGTTCAGTGGGAGGTGCGCAGATGAACAGGATTATTTTCATGATCACGGTGCTCGTTGTCAGCATCGCCCTGCTTGTATTTCTCGCGGACCGCATCGACTTCAACGGTGGCGACACCGACCAGCCCCTCGAATCCTGGGAGCCGAACACGCTCGATCCGGTCGGCGCCATCGACAAGGCGCAGGAGGCGTCGGATATCCAGGAACAGCTGGACCGGACCAAGCAGGAGCAGATGGACAGGCTTGAGGATTACAACGACCTGCCCTGACGGGAAAGGGATTGAGGTTTTCCGGAGTATATATACGGAGCGGAGTCTTGGAAGGAACGCATGCGGGAATGTCTGGGGAGAATGACATCACGCCCGCAGGGAACTTCAACGCGGGAGGCAAAGTTGGAGAGTAGCGCAGTAAGCGCAAAGATGCGGCATGACAGTGATGGGCGCCTGCCCTCCATCGGCGTCGATGCCGTGCGCTTCAACCGCAATATGCTCATCTTCCTCATCGGCTTCGAGATCTTCCTGGTCATCATCGACGCCACCATCAACTATTCCAAATGGATAGACATCGGCGCCATCCGCAGGCTCTCCAACATCGCCCGCGAGGACGGGCTGGGCACGTGGTTCATGTCGACGCAGACGCTGTTCGCTTCGTTGACGCTTTTCCTCATCTATGTGTTGCATCGAAGCGCCGGCACGCGCAAACGCATCGTCGTCGGCTGGCTGGTGCTGGCGATCTTCTTCATGGTGATGGCGGCGGACGACGCCTCGCAGATCCATGAACGCCTGGGCTCCACGTTCCAGGCCGCCGTCGGGGCCGAAGAAGGGGCTCCGCCCACGGGGCTCGGCAGGGTGCTGGACGCCTTTCCCAGCTACCCGTGGCAGTTCCTGCTGATGCCGGTCTTCGCCGCCCTCGGCCTCTTCATGTTCAATTTCCTCTGGGAACAGCTGGAAGACAACCGCGCGCGCATCAAGATGCTGGTGGCGCTTACATGTTTCGTGGTGGCGGTGGGGCTAGATTTCATCGAGGGGCTCGAACCAGGCAATTCTCTCAATGTCTACACCATCATCAAGGAGAATACGGCGCTGGGCGGAGACTTCGTCGATCATTTTTCCAAGTCCCTGGAGGAATTCCTGGAGATGTTCGCCATGACGCTGCTGCTGTCGACCTTCTTCGTGCACCTCAGCCGTATCACCAGCGCCTTCGAGGTGAGGTTCAGGGACGGGGCCGCCGGGGAATAGAGAAGGTATCCTGCCGGGGGAGACCGGTCCTGATGAGACGTATACTGTCCATGTCCATGCTGGGAATCCTGCTGCTGGCCGCGCCGGCAGCTTTTTCGTGCGCCGATGGTGGGGGTTCTTCCACGGGGAATGGGGTGGGAACGGCTACCGGGGTGGACGCCGAAACTGCCTTCGATGCCTCTACTGTGGAGGCGGTCGAGGCCTTCCCCGGACTCAGCCTCGATGCCCCCGTCTACCTTACCTGGGTCCCGGAGGGCGAAGACGACGGCGCCGGCGCCGGGAAGCTAGCCGTGGTCGAACAGTCCGGCGTGATCAAGACCTTAGAAAATACCGAAAGCGTCACCGGGTTTGAAGTGCTGCTGGATATCAGGGACCGGGTCAACTCGGGCGGCGAGGAGGGGCTGCTGGGGCTTGCCTTCGATCCCGGTTTTCCGGAAAACCGCAGCTTCTATGTCTACTATTCGGCGGCGGAGCCGCGCCGCAGCCTGCTGTCGCGTTTCCGGGCCGGCGAGGGCGCCGATTCGGAAGAGGTCCTGCTGGAGGTGGAGCAACCCTTCGCCAATCACAACGGCGGCACCATCGCCTTCGGGCCCGACGGCTATCTCTACCTGGGGCTGGGGGACGGGGGAGGCGGGGGTGATCCTTACGGCAACGCCCAGGATCCGTCAACGCTGCTGGGCTCGATCCTGAGGTTGGATGCAGGCTCCATTGCCGGTACGCCGGAGTCGGGGACGGACGGGCCGGTCGAAGTACCTGCAAGGGCGGCTGAAGTACCCGTCGAGGTGTGGGCCTACGGCTTCCGTAACCCCTATCGTTTCTCTTTCGACCGGGCCACCGGCGACCTCTGGGCAGGCGACGTGGGCCAGTCGGACAGGGAAGAGGTGGATCTGGTGGTCGAGGGCGGAAACTACGGCTGGGATTATTTCGAGGGCAGCATCGAGTATGAGAATCCGGACGGCCTCCCCGCGGAGGATTTCATCGGCCCCGTGCTGGATTATGGACGCGAACAGGGATTCTCTGTAATCGGCGGTTATGTCTACCGTGGCCGGGAATTCCCCGCGCTCGATGGAGTCTACTTCTATGGCGACTACGGCACCGGCAACATCTGGGGCCTGGTCTACCGCGGCGGCGGGGTGGTCTCGAACCAGCTGGTCGCCCACGTGCCGGCGATCAGCTCCTTCGGCGAGGACCGCGACGGCGAGGTGTACGTTGTCTCACTTGAGGGTAGTATCTATCGGTTGGTCGGCAGCTGAGATGTAGCCGAAACATAAGGAAGGAGAATCCCTTCATTGCAAATGGATCAGCAGGATATCCTCAGGGTGAACCGCAGCCGCGAGCAGGCGCGCGACAGCTACAACAGGCTGAGCCGCTGGTACGACATGGTCGGCGGTCAGAGCGAGAAACGTTATCGCAGCGAGGGGCTGCGCCTGCTGGATGTACAGCCCGGAGAGAGGGTGCTGGAGATAGGCTACGGCACCGGCCACGTGATCGTCGCCCTGGCGCGGCGGGTCGGCGGGGAAGGCAGGGTCTACGGCATCGATATCTCGGACGGCATGCTGGGAGTGGCCACGGCCCGCGTATCGGAGGCGGGCCTGGAAGACCGGGTGGAACTGATACGTGGTGACGCCATGGAGCTTCCCTATGATGAAGACTCCCTCGATGCGGTCTTCATGAGCTTCACCCTGGAACTGTTCGATAATCCCGGGATTCCCGTGGTGCTCGGCCAATGCCTGCGCGTACTGAAGCCCGGCGGCCGCATGGTCGTGGTTTCCATGTCTGCCTGTGGAACTGAAGGCACCGTGATGAAGCTCTATAAGTGGGCCCACCGCAATATCCCCAGCCTCTTCGATTGCCGGCCCATCTACGCGAGGAAGGCCCTGGAGGATGCGGGCTTTCATGTGGTCGACGATGAACTGATGACCATGTCGGAACTTCCCGTGGAGGTCGTCCTCGCCGAAAAGACAGGAGGTTGAGATGAGGCGCAGCAGGTGTATCACCCTGATAATTCCTGTATTGGTTCTTATCCTCTGGCTGATGGCGGGCTGCGGTGATGAGGAGCGGACGACTGCCGGCGGCGCCGGGACGGCGACAACCGGTGAGGCGGCTGCCGGTGCAGCGACCTACACGGTTACCTTCGATGCCTCCTGGAGTGAACAGACGCATCCTCAGGATTTTCCCGATGACGCTCATTTTTCAGGCCTGATCGGCGCCGTGCACAACGAGCATGTCAGCTTCTGGCAGGAGGGCCTGCCGGCATCACCCGGCATCCGCAACATGGCGGAGACGGGAAACAAGGATCCCCTGGGCCGGGAGATCGATGAGGCCGTCAGCAAGGGAACAGCCTTCGTCAAGCTCTCGGGAGACGGTATCGACAGCTCCCCGGGCAGCGTCAGCCTCACCTTGCTGGTGGACGAGGAGTACCAGTTCGTGACCCTGGTGTCGATGATAGCGCCCAGCCCTGACTGGTTCGTCGGCGTCGACACGCTCAGCCTCCGGGACGAAGATGGCTGGATCGATAACCTGGTGGTAGAGCTGTATCCATACGACGCCGGTACGGACAGCGGCGCCACCTATGAGGCGCCCGATTCCCCGACAGAACCCGCCGAGCCCATAACGGCCATCACCGGCGGCATTCTGGCCGATAATATCGCTGTGGCGCCGCTCGGCACCTTCACATTCAAGAGGGTGATGCCATCATGATTCTTCATCCGGGCAGCCGGCGGAAAATGGAGAGCGGTGTCTGGTTGCTCTGGTGAGGCAGGCGGTCAGGAAGCGGCGGGGGCGCGGGGTGGTTGCGCCGGCTCCACCGGCAGCGGCTGGTCGCAGGTGGGGCTCGTGGGCTTTCCGTGGAAGCGGTCGTCCAGCCATGAAACGGCCGCCGGGCCGCCGACCCTGGCGGCCTGCATGTGGCCGGTGCCGCCGAGCCAGAGTATGGTAAGGTCGACCCCGGCCTTGCAGGTGTTCTGGATAAACAGGGCCGTGGTCTCCGGCAGGACTACCTTGTCCTCCAGCCCCTGGATGACAAGCAACGGCTTCGTCCCTCCGGGCATCGCCGGAGTCTCGCTGGTGGCGGCATCGAACCAGCCCTGCAGGGTCATCGGATCCAGTTTGAAGAAGTCCTCCCTGAGCTCGCTGCGGACCAGGGCGCTCTCACCGGCGCTGATGACGCATTCATCGGCGATTCCCTCGTACTTCTTCAGGCCGGAGGAAGTGGCTACATCCTCGCGGGAGAGGCCCGTGTAGACTTCGGGCCAGGAGACGAGCACCTCCGGGCCGATGACCCAGCCGACTTCTGACTTGTATTGCTCCGACATCAAGGCACCAAGCTCCGCAGCCGGCGCCGCCGCAGCGGTGGCGACCAGGTTGAGTTCGGGAGCATAGCTTGCGGCTTCGAGAGTGGCGAAGAGGGCGGCATGTCCTCCCTGTGAATGACCCCAGACAGCGAAGTTGTTACTCGCGGAGGCCGTCTCGATGTTCCGGGCGGCACGCACCGAGTTGATCACGTCGCGGGCCTCGTCGCGCCCCACAAGGTAGTGCTCTGTGCCGGGGGTCCCCAGGCCTGCATAGTCCGTCGCTGTGACCACCCAGCCGCGTTTCAACATCTCCTCCAGCCAGCTCATGCCGGAGAGCGGGTTCTCGGCTCGTGAAGGGGCGCATTCGTCTCCCATGCCCACGGTAGGGTGGGCCCAGGCTACCACGGGGCGGCCGCCTTCCGGAGGGTCGCCGGCGGGAATGAACACCATGCCGGAGACGGCTAAACGGCTGCCGTCGGAGCGTTCACTCAGGTAGAGGATGCGGTATCCCTGCCCATCGGCGGGCACGGCCACGTCCAGGGGTTCACTGCGGACGATCCTGCCGGGGGCCTCAGCCGCCGCGGGGACCGGTGGCGTATAGAATGGTTCCAGGGCCTGCTGGTGCTCGTCCTTCTCGGCCCGGTTGACCGCGGCATCGACGGATATCACCAGGGCGATGATCAGCAATACGGCTGTCATCGTGACGAACAGCCAGTTGCGGGTCACGAAATGTAATACCTTCTCCTGGAATGTCTCGGGCTTGTCGCTGATGATGTTCTCCGGTAATCCGGTCTGCAATAACGAACGGGTGGCGCAGGGGACGGACGGTAAGCCCATCCTGGAACTCGTCCGGGTTGCGGAGATATTCGCTCCCCATGCCGTTAGACCTGCGTCGGCTCATATCCGCCGCCGCCGGCGGTGGCCAGTGGACATTACCGGTGTTTAACAAAAATTGTTTATGTTGTAAAATAATAACTGTGCCAGCAACGGTCGGCACTCGGGCAGAACGGCGCTGTCAGGGAATTCATATGGGACTGCTGAAAAAAGTTGCGGCCTTTTGCCTGTTGGCGATCGCATTCGTGGTGACCGCGCAGGGAACGGCCTCCGCCTACGAGGAAAAGGCGCTGATACTGGTTGATACCGTGGAGCCGGGTGGTGTGAATCCGCCGACGCAGCTGCGGCTTGCCAGCCTGCTGGGCCATTTCGACCTGTCCTACGAGATCAAGGACGTCGACAGCTACGCCGCCGGCGACATCGACGCGCACAGGGTGACCTTTTACATCGGCAACACCTGGGACCACGACCTGCCCGCCGCTTTTCTGGATGACGTGCTCGCCACCGGCAGCAGGGTCGTCTGGATCAACTACAACCTCTGGAAGCTGGGCTGGGGTCCATATCAGCAGGCTTTTGAGGACCGTTATGGCATCCGCTTCCAGGTCAACGACGATACGGCCGGTTTCAGCGATGTGTCTTTCAACGGGATTGACTTCAGCTGGCTCTCGGACAATTATGGACGCGTGAGCCTGCTCGATGGCGGTTCCGCCCAGGCGCTCGCTACGGTTTCCGACGGAACCGTAACCGAACCGTATATGGTCCGCAGCGGCAACTTCTTCTACGTGGCCGACGATCCCATGCAGTGGATAGCCGAGAACAGCCAGTACCTGGTCTTCTGCGAGCTGCTGCATGAGATGACCGGCATGGAGCACGGGGAACAGCATCGGGCGCTGGTACGCATCGAGGATGTGGACCCCACGGAGGACCCGGCGAGGATAAGGGCCATCGCCGACTATCTGTACTCGGAGGGTGTGCCCTTCAGCCTGGCGGTGATACCGCGGTTCACGGATCCCCTGGGAGCCTGGGGGCCGCCGATGACCGTGGACCTTGCGGACCGCCCCGAGCTGGTCAGCGCCCTTGAATATGCGGTATCGAAGGGCGGCACCATCGTGATGCATGGCTACACGCACCAGTACGGGACCGTCGCCAACGCCTATAACGCCGTCTCCGGCATGGACTCGGAGTTCTATATCTCGCAGATGGACTCCCAGGGACGTATCCACCAGGTCTCGCCGGTGCCGGAGGATTCGCTGCAGTGGGTACAGGGAAGGATCGACAGCGGTCTGGCGCTCTTCAGCGACGCCGGCCTGCCGGCGCCTGCCATCTGGGAGACACCGCACTACGTGGCTTCGGAGTTGGACCGGCAGGTCTTCGCTGACGATTTCGGCGTCTCCTACGAGCGCTTCGGCGACACCTTCTTCCCCTACGTCATCAACAGCTCCATCTATGGCGCCACCGTGATACCGGAGAACCTGGGCTACCTGGAATCGGGCTACCTGGAGCCTGCCGGGATAGTGGACCGTGCCGGCAGGAACCTTGCCATCCGCGACGGTTTCGCCAGTTTCTTCTTCCATTCGGAGCGCGATATCGCCCTGCTTAAGGCGGCCGTGGCGGGCATCAAGGCGCAGGGCTACGTCTTCGTTGACCCGGCGTCGCTCGTACCTTCAGGGCCGCCGGCATGCAGCGGCGAGAAGCCGGCCCTGGGATGGCGGTTCGCTGATGCCTACTGGGCCGACATCGGCGATTACCAGAACGGCATCCTCTCCGTTGATTACGGACTCACGAACAATGGGACAGAGGGTGCATTCGACGTCAGGGTCGATACCTCCATCAACACCAACGGTGTCATCCTGCTGCCGCAGCTTCCCCTGCCGCTCGACCTGGGGCCGGGCGCCCGCGTGACGCTGACTCTCAGGTACATGGTGCCGGCCGGCGTCGCCACCTTCAATTCCGTCACCTACATCTCAACCGCCGATGCCTGTGGCGCCGATTTCGCCTTTCCGGGGCCGAGCCCCGGTTCGTCATAAAGAATAAAACCCGCGTATTCGTGCACGGTAACCGCACCGGTCACGCTGACTGTGCCGGCACTGGAGCCGTCATGGCTTCTGGCGTTATATAATCGGACAGCGAGGGATGCATAACGCAAAGACGAACGACGGGAGAGGCGAGATGACCAGTATCGATTTGGATTCACAGGAACCGGTGCTCCAGTGCAAGTACGGCGAGAACGGCCACCAGACGCCGGCGGCGCTCTACGGCGGCGGCAGCGACGACCCGCTGGCCCTGGACAGGTTCCAGGTGGTGCAGGGCACGGCCCCCAGCTACAATAACCTCTGCGACCTGGACCGGCTGCTGCAGACGGCGACGCACGTGGCCGCCGGCTTCGACGTCAACAGTGGTGGCGTGCCGGCCATCGCCATCGCCTGCAAGCATGGCAACCCCTGCGGCGCCGGCGTCGACGACACGGCGATGATAGCCTCGATGCTCGCCCTGGAAGGGGACCTGCGGGCGGTCTTCGGCGGCCTGGTGCTGCTGAACCGCAAGGTCGACGAGGATATCGCCAACGTGCTGATGACTCACAAGATGGAGGAGGGGGGACGCAGGCTGCTGGACGGCATCGTCGCGCCCGGATTCACGGACAGGGCCCGGGAGCTGCTGCAGCGCAAGGGAGACAAGTGCCGCCTGCTGGCCAACCCGGCCCTGGAGGAACTGAACCGCGGCTCGCTGGACAGCGCCCGGCGTTTCCGTTACGTACGCGGCGGTTTCCTGGCGCAGCCCAACTATACCTTCGTGCCGGATCTGGATTCCGATGATGTGGAGCGCAACGGCGAGGCGGACGACGCCGTGCGCGAGGACATGCTGTTGGCCTGGGCCATCGGTTCAACATCCAACAGTAACACTGTGACCCTGGTGAACGGTGGCATGCTCATCGGCAACGGCGTCGGCCAGCAGGACCGGGTGGGCGGCTGCAAGCTGGCGGTGATGCGCGCCCGCGACGCCGGACACGACACAAACAGGTCGGTGGCCTATAGTGACAGCTTCTTTCCCTTCGTGGATGGCCCCGGGGAACTGGTGGCCGCCGGCGTCAAGGCCATCCTCGCCACCAGCGGCTCCATTCGCGACGACGAGGTCAGGCGGTTCTGCCGGGACAACGGCGTCGTCCTGTACATGTACCCGGATTCGCTGGGCCGGGGCTTCTTCGGGCACTGAGATCGAGCGGCGCCGTTGATCACCGAAGCGCCGGTGGGCTTGAATATATCCGTCTATGCGGATATATTAGAAATATGAACCAGGCGGCTCAAATCTTCAAAGCCCTCTCCGACGAGACGCGCCTGCGTATCATGGGGCTGCTGCTGGAAGGGGAACTCTGCGTCTGCGACCTGATGGCCATCCTGGAGCTGCCCCAGTCCACCGTCTCGCGCCACCTGGCCTACCTGCGCAACGCCGGGCTGGTCAGCGACCGGCGCCAGGGCGTCTGGATGAATTACCGTCTGGCCGCCGGCGGCAGCGGCCTGCGCGCCGAAACCATCGAACTGCTGCGGAAGAACCTGGCGGCGCTCCCCCAGGCGCGCACGGACGGACAGCGGCTCAGGCGTCACCTGTCGGCAAAAGCACAGGCGGAGCGGCGGGCGGCCTGCCAGGGCCCCGGGGGCTTACGGTGACGTGAGGACGATGAAGACACGCAGACTTTCCTTCCTTGATACCTATCTGACCCTTTGGATATTCCTGGCCATGGCTTTCGGCGTGGCGCTGGGTTATTTCATCCCGGGCATGGAGGGGTTCATCGACTCCTTTTCCGTGGGCACCACCAACATCCCCATCGCCATCGGCCTGATACTGATGATGTATCCGCCCTTCGCCAAGGTGCGCTACGAGGACATGGGCGAGGTGTTCACCAACTGGCGCATCCTCGGCCTCTCGCTCTTCCAGAACTGGATAATCGGCCCGACGCTGATGTTCCTGCTGGCCATCATCTTCCTGCACAATTACCCGGAGTACATGGTCGGGGTGATACTCATCGGCCTTGCCCGCTGCATCGCCATGGTCATCGTCTGGAACGAGCTGGCGAAAGGGGACCGCGAGTACGCCGCCGGCCTGGTGGCGTTAAACAGCGTCTTCCAGGTGCTCTTCTACAGCGTCTACGCCTGGTTCTTCATCACGGTGCTGCCGCCGCTCTTCGGCGTCGAGGGAACCGTGGTGGACATCGGCATCGCCCAGATAGCCCGCAGCGTCTTCATCTACCTGGGCATCCCCTTCATCGCCGGGGCGCTGACGCGGCTGGTGGGTGTCAAGACCATGGGGCGGGCGCGTTACGAGGCGGAGGTGGTGCCGCGCATCAGTCCCCTGACGCTGATGGCGCTGCTGTTCACCATCGTGGTGATGTTCAGTCTCAAGGGCAACCTGATAGTGCAGATACCGCAGGACGTGCTGCTGATAGCCGTCCCCCTGGGCATATATTTCGTGCTGATGTTCGTGGTCTCGTTCTTCATGGGAAAGCGCGTGGGGGCGGACTACAGCAAGTCCACCACCCTGGCCTTCACCGCTGCCAGCAACAACTTCGAGCTGGCCATCGCCGTCTCGGTGGCGGTGTTCGGCATCAGTTCCGGGGTCGCTTTCGCCGGCGTCGTGGGGCCGCTGGTGGAGGTGCCGGTGATGATCGGCCTGGTCAACGTGGCCTTCTGGTTCCAGCGGCGTTATTTCCGGGCGTCCGGTAAAAGTGCGGGCGTCAGCTGATCTGCGGCCGATGAACGTCGAGAGACTCATCGGAGAGGCGCAGGGCGCGCTTGTCGCCGCCAACGAGCGTTTCGGAGACCAGGGGAGCGAGGAAGACGAGGCCTGGGAGCTGCTGGAGCATGCCTGGGGGCGCGATTTCGAATGGGAAGACGAGGTGCCGACCGATGTGGCGCGTAGCTTCCGCAGGCTGGTGGGGCGGCGCGAGACCGGCGAGCCGGTCAGCCATATCGTCGGCTACGTGGAATTCAGGGATATGAGGCTGGGCGTCCGCCCGGGCATGTTCATCCCCCGCGGCACCAGCGAGTTCCTGGCGGCCCAGGCTATACGTCGGCTGCACGGCCGTCATGAACCGGTCCACGTGGACCTGGCCACGGGCGTCGGTCCCATAGCGTTATCAACCGCCAGGGCGGTATCGCAGGCAAGCGTCTGGGGCCTGGATGTATGCAGCAGGTCGCTGGGCCAGGCGCGCCGGAACGCGGCGGCGCTGGGTCTGGAAAACATCACCTTCAGGAAGAGCGACATGTTCGCCGGCCTGCCGGCGCGGCTGCATGGTGGTGTCGACGTTGTGACCATCCATCCACCCTATGTCCCCCGGAGCGAAGTGGCGGACCTCCCGGAAGAGATCAGGGGATTCGAGCCGTCCCATACACTTACCGACGGCTCGCGCGACGGACTGCTGCTGGTGCGGCGCGCCATCGACGAGAGCCCGCGGTGGCTCAGGCCCGGCGGCTGGCTGCTGATGGAGATAGTACCCACGGAGACCCGGGGCATCCTGCCCCTGTTCCGGCGCGCCGGCTTCCGGCAGGTGCGCAGCACCCATGGGGCGTTGCGATATACGCGGGTGCTGGTCGGACGACTGTAGTGCGCCCTGCGGCGGATTCGGCCGCGCCGAAACGGCGGCCGGCCAGCCCGCAGCTCAGATGCAGCAGCTCAGGTGGTCGATATCGCGGGTGAAGGACAGCGCCACGATCTTCAGCGCCTCCGACAGCGTGGGGAATACGGGCAGCGCCTCGATGACGGTCACGTGGGAGAGGAACCCCGGCACGTCCTCG
>JAJRYJ010000008.1 GCA_024275795.1 Actinomycetes bacterium
GCTCTCGGGCTTCAGGCGGGCGCCGCCGCAGGCGGGGCAGGGACGCACGGTCATCAGCCGGTGAATCCACTCGCGCATGGAGGCGGAGTCAGTTTCCCGGTAGCGCCGCTCCAGGTTGGGAATGATGCCGTTGAGCATGTAACTCCGTCGCGAGCGCAGGCCCCGGCGCTCGTAGCTCTCGGTGGCGTCGGGGCCGTAGAGGATCAGGTTGAGCTGTTCGGGGTCGAGCTTCTCGATGGGCGTATCCAGGTCGATGTCGTAGTAGCGGGACATCCACTTGACTACGTGCCGGAAGCCGGTACTCCAGGGCAGGCGCCGCGCCTGGCGCAAGCTCACCGACTTGTCGGGAAAGAGGCGGTCGATATCGATCTCCTCCTGCACGCCCAGGCCGGTACAGCGCTCGCAGGCGCCGTAAGGGCTGTTGAAGGAGAAGATGCGCGGCGCCAGCTCCGCCAGGCTCACGCCGCAGTCGGGACAGGCGAAACGCTCGCTGAGGGTCTCGGTCTCCCCGGACTCGGTCTCGATCTTCACCAGGCCGCCCGAGAGCGCCGCCGCCGTCTCCACCGAGTCGGCCAGGCGGCGGCGGATTCCTTCCTTGAGCACCAGGCGGTCCACGATGACGTCGATATCGTGGCGCACGTTCTTGTCCAGGGATATCTCCTCTTCCAGCAGGTGCACCTCGCCGTCGATGCGCACGCGGGTGAAGCCGTCACGGCGGACCCTCTCCAGCAGCTCCTGGTACTCGCCCTTGCGCCCCCGCACCAGGGGGGCCGACAGCAGGAAACGCGTCCCCGGGGGCAGCTCCAGGATGTGATCCACGATCTGCTGGTGCGACTGGGCGGCGATGGGCCGGCCGCACTCGGGGCAGTGGGGACGGCCGATGCGGGCGAAGAGCAGGCGCAGGTAGTCGTAGATCTCCGTGACCGTGCCCACCGTGGAGCGCGGGTTCCGGCTCAGCACCCGCTGGTCGATGGAGATGGCCGGCGACAGGCCCTCGATGCTGTCCACGTCCGGCTTCTGCATCTGTCCCAGGAACTGGCGGGCGTACGCCGACAGCGACTCCACGTAGCGGCGCTGTCCCTCGGCGTAGATGGTATCGAAGGCGAGCGAGCTCTTGCCGGAGCCGGAGAGCCCGGTGATGACGATCATCCGGTTGCGCGGCAGCTCCAGCGAGATGTCCTTCAGGTTGTGCTCGCGGGCGCCGCGAATAACTATATTGTCGCTCATTGCCTCTCCCCCGCCTCGAGCCGCTGCCCGCCCGCAACCATACACGCAACCCCTCCGCGGCTGCAAACAGCCCGGCGGGGCCGCCGCCCGGCAGGAGACGACGCGTTCACGGCGGTCAACCTGCACCGCCACGCCGCCGCGATGCCAGCTCCTTGATCCTGTCCCGCAGCTCGGCAGCGTATTCGAACTTCAGCTCCTCCGCGGCGGCGAACATCTCCTCTTCCAGGGCGGCGATGGCGGCGTCGATCTCGGCCTCGCTCATCTTCGCGGCCGCCTTGCGCACCCGTTCCGTCCGGTACGGCACCGTCGCCTCCCCCAGCATGGCACTCATGTCGGAGACTCCCTTGATGATGGTGCGCGGCTCGATCCCGTGTTCCTCGTTGTAGGCGATCTGCAGGCGGCGGCGGCGGTTGGTCTCGTCGATGGCCCTGCGCATGGCGCCGGTCATCTTGTCGGCGTACATGATCACCTTGCCGCGGACGTTGCGGGCGGCGCGGCCGATGGTCTGGATCAGGGCGATCTCCCCGCGCAGGAAGCCTTCCTTATCGGCATCGAGGATCGCCACCAGGGTCACCTCGGGCAGGTCCAGCCCCTCGCGCAGCAGGTTCACCCCCACCAACACGTCGTACTCCCCCAGCCGCAGGTCCCGCACCAGGGCCACGCGCTCCAGGGTATCGATGTCGGAGTGCAGGTAGCGCACGCGGTGGCCCGCCTCCAGCAGGTAGTCGGTGAGATCCTCGGCCATCTTCTTCGTCAGCGTGGTCACCAGCACCCGCTCCCCCGCCTCGGCGCGCCGGCGGATCTCCTCCATCAGGTCGTCCACCTGGTGCTCCGTGGGCCGTACCTCCACTTCCGGGTCCACCAGGCCCGTGGGCCGGATCACCTGTTCCACCACCCGGCTGCTGTGCTCCAGCTCCCAGGGGCCGGGCGTGGCGCTGACGCAGATCATCTGTGGCACCCGCTCCAGGAATTCCTCGAAGCGCAGGGGGCGGTTGTCGAGGGCCGATGGCAGGCGGAAGCCGTAATCCACCAGCGTCTGCTTGCGGGAACGGTCACCGTTGAACATGCCGCCGATCTGGGGGATGGTATTGTGCGACTCGTCCAGGAAGACCAGGAAATCGTCGGGGAAATAATCGAGCAGCGTGTGCGGCGGCTCCCCCGGCGCCCGCCCGTCGAGGATGCGCGAGTAGTTCTCGATACCGGTGCAATAGCCGGTCTCCCGCAGCATCTCCATGTCGTAACGGGTGCGCATCAGCAGGCGGTGCGCTTCCAGCTCCTTGCCGTGGCTGCGCAGCCACTCCAGGCGCTCCTTCAGCTCCCTTTCTATTTCACCCAGGGCCCGCTCGATGGTCTCCGGCGAGGTCACGAAGTGGGTGGCCGGGTAGACGACCACCCGGTCCAGCTCTTCCAGCACCTCGCCGGAAACCGGCTCCAGGCGCTGGATGCGCTCCACCTCGTCGCCGAAGAACGAAACGCGCAGCAGCGTCTCCTCGTAGGCGGGATGGATGTCCAGCACGTCGCCGCGCAGGCGGAAGCGCCCGCGGGTGAGATCGTAGTCGGCACGGCTGTACATGATATCCACCAGCCGCCGGGTGACGCTCTCGGGCCCCGGCTCGTCGCCGACCTTCAGGAACACCACCTTGCGCAGGTACTCTTGCGGCGAGCCCAGGCCGTAGATGCAGGAGACGCTGGCCACGATCACC
>JAJRYJ010000112.1 GCA_024275795.1 Actinomycetes bacterium
CGCGGCCACCAGGATGCCGATGGCCATGGCCTGGCGCCTGAGACTGAAGCTGTAGCCCACCATGCCCATGGCGATGGGGACTATGGCGCCGCCGCCCACCGCCTGCAGCGCCCGCGCCGCCGCCAGGGCGTTGAAGCTGGGGCTGAGGGCGCAGAGCACCGAACCCAGGATGAAGATGAGCATGGAGGCGTTGAAGACGCGGCGGTGGCCGAAAAGGTCCGAGATGCGGCCCATCACCGGCATCACCACCGTGTAGCCCACCAGGTAGGCGGTGATTATCCAGCCGGCCCGTTCCACGGACGTGGGCGAGAAGGCCCCCTCGAAATCCTCGATGATGACCGGCAGCAGCGCCGAGACGGCGGTCTGGTCCAGTGCCGCAAGGAAGATTGCCAGACAGGTGACCGCCAGGGCCGTCCAGGCCAGTCTGGCGCTGGGGGGCGTGAACGCGGCGGGGCCGGTCGCGGTTGCCGTCTGGCGCTCTCCTGGTGGCTGGTCGCCCGTGTCAGACCTCTACAGTCTCGTCCCTTCCCGGACCGACGCTGATGCTCTTGATGGGGACGCCCGCCTCCTCCTCTATCAGCTCCAGGTAGTTGCGCGCCTCCGAGGGCAGGTCCGAGAGCTTGCGGGCGCCGCTGATGTCGTCCTGCCAGCCGGGCATGGTCTCGTAGACCGGCGCGCAGTGGTAGAAGATGGACTGGTGCGGCGGGAAGTCCACGTAGTTGTCCTTGTTGCCGTTATATTCATGCTCGTACATGGAGCAGACCTGGATGTTGTCCAGCCCCGAGAGCACGTCCAGCTTGGTGATGGCCAGGCCCGTGAGCCCGTTGAGGCGCACCGCGTAGCGCAGCAGCACCAGGTCCAGCCAGCCGCAGCGGCGCTGGCGCCCGGTGGTGGTGCCGAACTCGCCGCCCTTCCTGACCAGGTGCTCGCCGATCTCGTCGGAAAGCTCCGTGGGGAAGGGACCCTCGCCCACGCGCGTGGTATAGGCCTTGCAGACGCCGATGACCTCGTCGATGCGCGTGGGGCCGATGCCGGCGCCGACGCAGGCGGCCCCGGCGATGGGGTTGGAGGAGGTGACGAAGGGATAGGTGCCGTGGTCGATGTCCAGCAGCGTTCCCTGGGCCCCCTCGAAGAGCACCTGCTCGCCGCGCCTGAGCGCCTTGTCGATCAGCAGCGACGTGTCGGCGATGTAGGGCGAGAGCCGGTCGGCGTACTCGGCGTACTGCTCCATCACCTCGAAGGGGTCGACGCCGGGATTGTTGTAGACCTTCTCCAGCAGGTCATTCTTGACGCTGATGGCCGTGTCCAGTTTCTGCCTGAGTATCTTCTTGTCCGAGAGGTCCTGCACGCGGATGCCCAGGCGCGCCGCCTTGTCCGTGTAGGCGGGGCCGATGCCGCGCCTGGTGGTGCCGATCTTGCGCCGCCCCAGCATGGTCTCGTTGGCGGCGTCCATCAATATATGGTAGGGCATGATCAGGTGAGCGTTGCCGGAGATGCGCAGGTTGTCCACCGGATAACCGCGCTCCTTGAGGCCGTCTATCTCCTCGCAGAGCACCCGCGGCGAGATGACGACGCCGTTGCCGATCATGGCGGTCACATGGGGATAGAGGATTCCCGAGGGAAGCAGGTGGAATTTGAACTCGCCGTCCTCGTTGACGATGGTGTGGCCGGCGTTGTTGCCGCCCTGGAAGCGCACCACCATCCGGCTCTGCTCCGCCAGGTTGTCGATGACGCGGCCCTTGCCCTCGTCGCCCCACTGGGTTCCTACTACTACTGTTGCTGGCATTTTGCTCCTGCTCCGTCGCTGCCGTTGTCCGATTCACGAAGCCGTGGTTCACGGTTCCTGCTCCACGGTTCGTGCTTCACGAATGCAATAATATCACTCGGCGGCTGTGGATTTCGAAGAATATCGGGAAAGGGGGTGCGTGAACGGAAAAACGGGGAAGCAGGCGCTGTCATAGTCTCGCAGCTGCGGCGCGGGCGGCGATGACGCCCGAGGCGGACGCCTGCACCAGGCCGCGGGTGACTCCGGCGCCGTCGCCGACGGCGAAGAGGTTCTCCACCCGTGTCTCCAGCTCGTCGCTCAGCTGCAGCCGCGCCGAGTAGAACTTCACCTCCACGCCGTAGAGCAGCGTGTCGCGGGAGTTGACGCCGGGCACCAGCTTGTCCATGGCCTCCAGCATATCCATGATGTCGCGCAGGTGCCGGTAGGGCAGCACGAAGGAAATGTCGCCGGGGGTGCAGCTCTTCAGCGTCGGCTCCACGGTGCTGCGTTCCAGGCGCTCCTCCGTGGTGCGCTGGCCGATCTGCAGGTCCCCCAGGCGCTGGATGAGGATGCCCTTGCCCAGCAGGTTGGCCAGCCGGGCGATGGAGCGGCCGTAGGTGATAGGCTCCTTGAAGGGCTCGGTGAAGCGCGTGCTCACCAGCAGGGCGAAGTTGGTGTTGCCCGACTCGCGGTCGCTGTAACTGTGTCCGTTGACCGTGTAGACGTCGCCGTAGGCCTCGCGGGATACGTAGCCGTTGGGGTTCATGCAGAAGGTGCGCACCTCGTCCTCGAAGCTCCTGGAGTAATAAAGCAGTTTCGACTCGTAGAGCACGTCGGTGAGCGGCTGCATGACGATGGCGGGGACCTCCACGCGGATGCCGATGTCGACGGCGTTGTTGACGGTCTCCAGCCCCAGCCCCGCGGCCTCGTCCACCAGCCAGGAGGAGCCCTCACGGCCCGGGGCGACGATGACCACGCGGGCCTTGACCACGCTGCCGTCCTTCAGCTTCACCCCCGCTGCCCGGCCGTCCTCCACCAGGATGCGGCGCACCGTCGTGCGGGTGGACACCTCGACGCGGCCCTCGATCTCGTCACGCATGGCCTGGAGGACGGCCGGGCAGCGGTCCGTCCCCATGTGGCGGATGGGGGCGTCCACCAGCCTCAGTCCGTCCTGCATCGCCCGCTGGCGGATGGCCTCGATGCGGTCATGGTCGGTGCCGTGGACGCGCTCCGGTGCGCCGAACTCGATATAGATGCCGTCCACGTAATCGATCAGCCGCGCCAGCTCCTCGGTGCCCACGTACTGGGAGAGCCAGCCGCCCACCTCGGGCGAGAGGGTGAGTTTGCCGTCGCTGAAGGCGCCGGAGCCGCCCCAGCCGCAGGTGATGTTGCAGGGCCTGCAACCTATCTCGCAGCCCACCGGGTGCTCGTCGCGCACCGGGCACTTGCGCTTGCCCAGATCCAGGCCCTTCTCCAGCAGCAGCACGCTCCAGTCGTCGCGGCGCATCAGCTCCAGCGCGGCGAAGATGCCCGCCGGTCCGGCGCCGA
>JAJRYJ010000009.1 GCA_024275795.1 Actinomycetes bacterium
GCGTTCAATCTCTTTCTCGGAAATACGGGAAAAACGCACCTCGGTGACCGAGTGGCCGGTGCGCTCGTGGTGTACGCCGCTCTCATCCGCTTCTTCTCCGGATCCCGCTGCCCCGCCTTCCCCGCCTCTGCCACTCCAGATGAGCGTCAGCCCGCTGTAGACATGGTGGATTTTTCCAGACAGCTTCCTGAGATATTCCGCGGCCTCCGTCTCGTCCTCCGCCTTGCCTACTGCGGTCTTGCCTTCCATCACTACCATGGTATCAACGCCGAGGACGGACCTGCCGGAGGGGAGCGGCTCAAGACCCCGGGTTGCCGAGCGGGCCTTGCCCAGGCTGTGGCGCTCCACCAGCTCGACCGGCGATGCCCCCGGCCTGTCTACCTCGTCGTAATCGGGCACCACGATCTCGAAATCGACTCCCAGGGCTTCGAGCAGATGCTTGCGTTGCGGGGACTTGGAGGCCAGGTACAAGGCGCCCCCGCTGTCAGACGATCTCTTCCTCGTTGAAATACAGCGCTATCTCGCGGGCGGCGCTCTCGGGGCCGTCGGAACCATGGACGATGTTGTTGACTATCTCCGTGGCGAAATCGCCGCGGATGGTCCCCGGCTCCGCCGCCAGCGGATTGGTGGCGCCCATCATCTTGCGCACCACCGAGATGGCCTCCGGGCCCTCAAGCACCATGGCCACCACCGGGCCGGAGGTGATGGAACCCACCAGCTCACCGAAAAAGTCCTTTTCACGGTGTTCGGCGTAATGCTCGGCCGCCAGCTCCGTATCCACCAGCAGCATCTTCATGGCGCGCATGCAGAAGCCGCGGCGCTCGAAACGCGCTACGACCTCACCCACCAGGCCCCGGGATACGGCTCCGGGCTTCACCAGCACGAAAGTCCTCTCCACGATCCCTCCAGTTTAAGTGAACATTTCCTCTTCTTCGCCCCTGGCCTGCGCCGCGCCCGCGTCGACGCCACAGAAAGGGCATGCTCTCCAGGCGGGGTCGATGGGCTTGCCACAGCTCTTGCAGGCCACCTTCAGGTTCTGGCGGCAGTTGGGACAGACAAGATAGTCATCCCTCACGGGCATCTGGCAGGAAGGACACCTGGGCGTGTTCGTCGCCACCTCCAGTTTGCGCGCCTGGATCTCCAGCTCGCGCTCCACCACATCCTCAAGATACTCCGGCGGCCGCAATATCACGTAAAAGAGCGTTCCCAGGTAGGGGAAGATAAACGAAGTCGCCACGGCGATGCCGATCATCAGCGGGTCGCTGATGCGGCGCTTGGCGTCCTTGTAGGTCCAGTAGACCAGCGCCAGCCACAGGGCCACCAGCACAGCCTTGGTGATCAGCGTCGTGAACTCCCACCAGGGGGAATCGAAGAAGCTCTCCGCTTCGTTCGACACCTCCGTCTGAGCGATTATGTAATGCATGTCACGCCATCCGTTTCTTGATATCAGCCAGCAGGTAGATCGAACCCGTTATCAGGATCACGTCACGGATGGATGCCAGCTTGAAGGCGCTCTCCAGCGCCGACTGGCTCTCCCTGGCGACGAATGTCTGCACCGAACTCTCCTCCACGACGGGAAGCCTGGAAAGCTTCTGGGCCGACATGGAACGTCTATTCGAGTTCTCGGTGACGAATAAGATATCACAAAAATCCAGCAGCTGTTCAAGCATCGCCGACGCGTCCTTGTCCTTGAGTATGGAGGCCACGCCGATGACGCGCCTGCCTTCCGTCATCTGCTTCAGCGACTTCAGCAGCTCGGCGATGCTGCTAGGATTATGGGCGCCGTCGAGGATGACCATCGGCTTCTCCGAGATGATCTCCATGCGCGCCGGTATCATGATGCGCGGCAGCGAACGCTTGAGCTTCTTTTCGTCCAGTGGCTTGCGCGTGAACAGCTCGGCCGCCTGGATGGCGACGGCGCAGTTGGTGCGCTGGTACTGTCCCAGCAGGGACAGTTTCAGGTCGGAATAGTGGCCCTTGGCGGTCCAGACGTCGAAACGCTTCTCTCCCCTGCCCTTGAGCAGGGAATAATCCTCTTCGAAGACCTTGTAGCGGGCCTTCTTGCGCTTGCAGATCTTTACCGCTTCCTTGAGCGCCTCGTCAGAGAGGGCGCCAAGAACCACGTTGCCCTTCTCCGGCACCACCGCCATCTTCTCCTTGACGATTGAGCGCACGTTCTTGCCCAGCAGATCCGTATGCTCCAGCTCGATGTTGGTCAGCACCTGCACGTGGGTCTTGGCGAAGACGTTGGTGGCGTCGTAGCGCCCGCCCAGGCCTGCCTCCATCACCGCCACGTTGACCTTCTGGCGTGCGAAATAGAGGATGCCCAGCGCCGTCAGTATCTCGAACTGGGTCAGGGGACCGCTGCTGCGGGCCCGCTTGTTGACCTCCTCGGCCTTCTCCCGCACTTCCTCCAGCAACGCCTCGAAACGGGAATCGGATATCTCGCGGCCGTTGATGATGTAGCGTTCTGTGAAGGAGACCAGGTGCGGCGAAAGGTAGGCTCCGGCTTTCAACCCCTGAGCCGAGAGGATGGCCGCCAGCATGCGCGCAGTGGATGACTTGCCGTTGGTGCCCACCACATGGATAGCCTTGATGCGCTTCTGCGGGTTCTTCAATGCCTTCAGCAGCTTGTTGATGCGCGCCAGACCCGGCCGCATGCCCAGCCGGTCCAAATCCTCCAGGTATTTGTAAAGGTCCGTATCGCTCATATATCAGCCGAAATAACGCCGGAACTGCTGCTCCAGCTCCCCCAGTTCCCGTTCATGGGCACGCAGCTTTTCCCGCTCCTGCTCCACCAGCTCGGCGGGCGCCTTTTCCACGAATTTCTCATTTCCCAACTTTCCCTGCGAACGGGAGAGTTCCTGCTTTTTCCTGGTGATCGCCGTCTCCAGGCGCTGCCGTTCCTGTTCGATGTCGATCAGGCCCTCGAGCGGTATCAGCAACTTGCCGCCGGGGACCAGGGCCACGGCCGATTTCCCGTCCGCGGCGGTGGCATCGCCCTCGTCGGCAACGCTCTCCACCAGTTGCGTAGCCGAGAGCGATTCCAGCAGGCCCGCATTCGCCTCCAGTATCAGCCTGACGCGATCGTCTTCAGTGACCAGAACGGCTGCCGCCTGCTTGCGCGGCGGCACCCGGAGCTCGTTGCGCAGGGTCCTCACGGACACCACCGTCTCCATCAACTGCTCCATCTCCGCCTCCGCGCCGGCGTCGCGACGCGCATCATCGCCGGCCGGGTAAACGCTCTCGATCAGGAAACCGCGCTCCCCCGGGAGCATGGACGCCAGCTCCTCGCTGAGGAAGGGGATGAACGGATGCAGCAGGCGCAATATGTTATCCAGCAGGTGCAGCAGGTGGGCCGAGACCTGGCGTTTCTCCCCCTCATCGTCGCCGTACAGCCGCAGCTTGGCAATCTCCACGTACCAGTCGCAGAACTCATTCCAGACGAAACGGTAGAGCACCCTCGTGGCCTCGGCGAAATCATAGTCGTCCAGGCGGCGGTTGACCTCGGCGGCGGCCGCCTGCAGCCGGCTCTCGATCCAGCGGTCCGCCAGCGTGGCGTTCGAGGGGGCCGGCTCCACCTGCTCCACACCCAGCAGCACGAAACGCGCCGCATTGAAGATCTTGTTGCAGAAGTTGCGGCTCATCTCGATGCGCTCGTCGGCGAAGCGCACGTCCTGGGTGCTGGCCATGTTCAGCAGGCCGTAGCGGGTGGCGTCGGCGCCGTAGCTCTCAACCAGTTCCAGCGGATCGACTCCGGTGCCCAGGGACTTGCTCATGCGCCGGCCGTCCTTGGCCATGATGGTGGGGTTGATGATGACGTCGCTGTAGGGGATGTCCCCGGGGAACTCCATCCCCATCATCACCATGCGCGCCACCCAGAGGAAGATGATGTCGCGCGCCGTCACCAGCGCGTCCGTGGGATAGAACTGCCTCAGCCTCTCCGTGTTCTCGGGCCAGCCCAGGGTGGCAAAGGGCCAGAGGGCCGAGCTGAACCAGGTATCGAGCACATCCTCCTCCTGCCTCAGCTCTGCCGAGCCGCACCTCGGGCAGGTCGCAGGCGCCTCCTCGCGAACTACCACCTCGTCACACTCCTCGCAATACCATACCGGCAGCCGGTGGCCCCACCAGAGCTGGCGTGAGATGCACCAGGGCCGGATGGAGCGCATCCAGTCCAGGTAGACCCCGGCCCAGCGCTGCGGGTGGAACTTCACCCTGCCGTCCTCCACCACCTCGATGGCGGGCCGCGCCAGCGAGTCCATGCGCATGAACCACTGCAGGGAGATGTAGGGCTCTATCACCGTATCGCAGCGGTAACAGGTGCCCACCGAATGCTTGTAGGGCTCGGTTTTCTCCAGGTAGCCGTCCCGCTCCAGGCGGTGGACTATCTGCCCGCGGGCCTCCTCCATGGTCAGGCCGGCGAACTTGCCCCCCTGTTCGTTTATCTTGCCATCCGGGGTGAAGACGTTTATCTCCTGCAGGCCGTGCTTCTTGCCCAGCTCGAAGTCGTTGGGATCGTGGGCGGGCGTTATCTTCAGGGCGCCGGTACCGAAGTCCATGTCTACATAAGTATCTGCGATCACCGGCAGCTCCCGCTCCACCAGCGGCAGCATCACGCTCTTGCCGATAAAATCGGCGTAGCGGTCGTCGTTGGGGTTGACCGCCACCGCCGTGTCCCCCAGCATGGTCTCGGGACGCGCCGTGGCGATAGTCAGATGGGCGTCCTCGCCGATGACCGGATAGCGGACATAGTAGAACTTGTCCTCGTCCTCCCTGTGCTCTACTTCCAGGTCAGACAGGGCCGTATGGCAGCGCGTGCACCAGTTGACCATATACTCGTCACGATAGATGTAACCTTTCTCGTAGAGGGCGACGAATACCCGGTGGACGGCGCGCACGTAGCCCTCATCCAGGGTAAAGCGTTCGCCCGCGTAATCCAGGGCGCAGCCCAGGCGCTTCAGCTGGTTGATGATTGTGGAGCCGTACTGGTCGCGCCACTGCCAGACGCGCCGCTCGAACTCCTCGCGCCCCAGTTCATGGCGGTCCAGTCCCTCCCGGGCCAGCTGCTTCTCCACCTGGTTCTGGGTGGCGATGCCGGCATGATCGGTGCCGCAGACCCAGAGCGTGTCCTTTCCCCGCATGCGGTTGAGCCGGATCAGCAGATCCTGGATGGAGGCGTTGAGCGCATGGCCCATGTGCAGGGAGCCGGTGACATTGGGTGGGGGCAGCACGATGCAGTAGGAATCCCTCCCCGGGTCCTCGGCGGGCGAGAAAAGGCCGGCATCCAGCCAGCCGTCCATCCAGCGGGATTCGATATCCACCGGGGAATAACGGGTATTTTTCTTTAATTTTTCGCGGATTTGCTGCATTTTCCAGGCGCCGCCGGTTGCGGCCGCTGCAATTCTATCACAAGAGAAGTCGGGCGGGCCCGCTCCTCTTTCAGTCCGTGGCCACCCGGCGGACGCCGAAGTTCGACTCATACCAGCTGATGAACGCCCTGTAGCCGCGCATGAAGAACTTCTGAATGATGATGCAGCATGCGATGAAGACCGGGAAGAACAGCAGAGTCATCAGAGCGCCCATCAGGTAGTGGATCCTGAGGATTCCCAGATACTTCAGCAACTCGAAGTACGCAGAATGGAACAGGAAAAGCGTCAGTGAATACTTGCCCAGGAGCCCGACGAACCTGCTGAACGGCAGCGGCGGCCTGATGGAGACGGCATAAAGGCACAGGCTGAAGTTGAAGAGCATGAACGGTATCGTCTTGAAAGACTGGTCCGATGGAAACCGGGTGAGTACGGCAAACAGCAGGTATCCGGCCAGCGAGACAAGGGCGGCGTAACCGTTCCTGAACTTCCCGGGATATGAGGCAATCAGGGGCGGTATCAGCATCCCCAGCGCAAAAATGAGGATATTGGCCAGAAAGAAGTCCCTATAGAAATACTCATACATATAAGGAAGATATTCATTATGGAGGTTTACGAACCAGTAGCTTACGGGCAGGAAAAGCATCATCACGCCGAGCAGGGTCATCAGGAACGACCGCGGCTGCAGCTTGCGGATGACCAGGTAGAGGAACGGCGCCCACAGGTAACAATGGAACAGCGAGGTGAAAAACCACATGATGCCCGGCGCCGGCTTCAGCGGTATCAGGAAGAGCTTGTCGATGGTCATCAGGCTGAAGCCGTCCAGCGAATACCACTCGGGCTCGATGTAGATGTAAAGGGCGAGTGCCAGCCAGTAGATGGGCAGGATCTTGGCATAACGGCGCACGAAGAAGCTGAATACGGTCCGGTAATTGATGCCGTAACGGGTGAAATTCTTCTCCAGCGTATGGTAGATGCCGAAGCCGCTGACCACGAAGAAGATGGATACGGCGTTCACGAAGACGCCCAGGCGGTTGTCGCTGTAGAAACCGTTATAGAAGCCGCCGAAATGGGCCAGCATCACCAGCGCTATCGCAGCCCCCCGAAGATAATTTATCGTACTCCGGGTATCTATTTCCCCGTGTCTCCCGCATCAATGCTATAGCAATCCGGATGAACGGCTCCGGATATGACTATATAGATTACATTTATCCATATTGAATCACTTACACACATGGTTTTCAAATGTTCCATCGGCAAAGCTTATCCTTTATACGTGGGGGCCGGACAACCGGAGTGAAGGTATTTTCAGCACCAGTGGCGAAGCATACGGGCAAACAGGCAAAGGAAACATGGACACAACCGGGGCCATCAGAAAAACGCTGCTGGGGCGGCTTGCTCATTCAGATCTGGAGCCGGAGGAGAGACGGCGCCTGATCAATACCCTTTTCTACGGCAAGGACCACAACCGGCTGGCCCGCTTCTGGATATTGCTGCTGCTGTCAGTGATAATCGCCACGTTCGGCCTGCTCACAAACTCCACCGCCGTCGTTATCGGCGCCATGCTGCTGGCCCCCCTGATGACCCCGATAATGGGCTTCTCGGCCGCCCTGGTGATGGTCTGGCCCAAACGCATGCGCACCACCATGCTGCTGATAATCACGGCCATCGGTTTCTCCATCGGCCTTGCCTACCTGATTGCGGCCATGATGCCGGCAGTGCTTTTCGACACCTTGCCGGACGAGGTGATTTCGCGGACAACTCCGGGCCTCGCCGACCTGTTCATCGCCCTGGCCGCCGGCGGCGCCGGCGCCTTCGCCACGGTACGGGAGGATGTCAGCGCCTCGCTCCCTGGAGTTGCCATCGCAGTGGCGCTGATTCCGCCGCTGTCTTCCGTCGGCGTCGTCCTTGCCTACGGCAGCATGAGCCTGGCGCTGGGTGCGCTGCTCCTTTTCCTGACAAACCTCTTCAGCATCATCCTGATGGCAAGCCTGGTATTCCTTGCCACCGGGTTCGTGCCCAAGGGCCGCATCGATGAACTGGGTCGAAAGCTCTTGGCCGGACTGGTCGTGGCGGCCGTGGCTGTCTTCCTGATATCAATACCGCTCTTCGAAGCCGTAAAACGGGCTGTCTATGAGGCGCAATTGACATCATCCGCGACCGAGGTTGTCGACAACTGGCTGGGGGACGGACCCTACCGGGTCGAGAACATGAAGGTTGACGACCACAGCGTCAACATCCTGCTGATAAGCCTTGAGAAACCGCCCGACATCAAGATCCTCGCCTCCGCCCTCGAGGCTGACCTCGGCAGAAAGGTAGACGTCGATGTTGTCTGGTTCCAGGGAGACAGGCAGTCCCTGGATTTCGATCAGGGTGCGCCCATCGGCCTGTATGGGATCTGACCTCCGGCCGGCGCAACCGCAACCTTTGAAAAACTACTACAAGTGAAAGGAGGTAACCCATGAACCAGGATATGAATGACGGCTCATTGTCAGCCCTGTTCGACCTGTCCTTCAACCAGTTCGTGACCATGAGTGTCATCAAGATACTCTATATATTGGCAATAGTGCTGGCCGGTCTCTTCGCGCTGTTCCTCGTGATCACCTCGTTCATCCAAAGCATCATCGGCGGGCTGGTGACGCTGGTGATAGCGCCGATCATCTTCATCATCTACGTGCTGATGGCCAGGATCTGGCTGGAGATCATCATGGTGATCTTCAGGATCGAGAAGAACACGAGAGTGGTAGCTGAATACACGGAAGCGGAATAGCGGCAAAAAGCATCGCGTGTTTCTGTATGGCTCTCCGGCGGCTTTCGCCCCGGGGAGCCTTTCATTATCTGCAGCTGCCCGCAGTTTGGCGCACGCCTCTGACGGGTATTTAAAGTCAGCCTTGTCGGTCAACTGCCGAGCACCGAAGGAGCAACTATATGTATGCCAAGAAGAGTCGTGAGGAGCTGCAGGCCGAGGAGTCGCTGCTCGCCCCCGTCTATGCCCGCATCGCCATCCAGGAGTCCATCTCCAAGTACGAGATGCCCGAGGGCGAGATGCTGCCCCAGACCGCCTACAACATCATCCACGACGAGCTGATGCTGGACGGCAACGCCCGCCTCAACCTGGCGACCTTCGTCACCACCTGGATGGAGCCGGAGGCGGCGCGGCTGATGGCCGAGACCTTCGACAAGAACATGATCGACAAGGATGAATACCCGCAGACCGCCAGCATCGAGGCCCGCTGCGTCAATATCATCGCCCGCCTCTGGAACTCCCCGGACGGCGAGGAGGCGGTGGGCACGTCCACCATCGGCTCCAGCGAGGCGGCGATGCTGGGAGGGATGTCGCTGCTGAGGAAATGGCGCAAGCGCCGCGAGGCCGAGGGCAAGCCTGCCGACAGGCCCAACATGGTCATGGGCATCAATGTCCAGATCTGCTGGGAGAAGTTCTGCGTCTACTGGGACATCGAACCGCGCTTCGTCCCCATGGAGGAAGGCCGCTACCACCTGGGGGTTGAGGAGGCCATCGAACTCTGCGACGAGAACACCATCGGCGTGATGGTGATCATGGGCAGCACCTTTGACGGCAGCTACGAGCCGGTAAAGCAGATTAGTGACGCCCTGGACCGGCTGCAGGAAGAGAAGGGCCTGGACATCCCCATCCACGTGGACGGCGCCAGCGGTGGTTTCGTCGCCCCCTTTCTGCAGCCGGAGCTGGAGTGGGACTTCCGCGTGCCACGCGTGCAGTCCATCAACGCTTCGGGCCACAAGTACGGCCTGGTCTATCCGGGCGTCGGCTGGATCATCTGGCGTAACCGAGACGCCCTGCCGGAAGAACTGGTATTCAAAGTCAACTACCTGGGCGGCGAGATGCCGACCTTTTCGCTCAACTTCTCCCGCCCGGGCAACCAGGTGGTGGCCCAGTACTTCAACTTCCTCAGGTTGGGGAAAGACGGCTACCGGCGTATACACCAGGCCTGCCGGGATGTGGCCCTCTACCTGTCCGACGCGCTGGACCGGAACCATGAACTCATCGAGCTGATAACCGACGGCAGTGACATCCCCGTCTTCGCCCTGCGCATGGCCGATGCGGCAAAGACCAGGACCAACTACACGGTATTCGACCTGTCCGAGCGCCTGAGGGACCGGGGCTGGCAGGTTCCGGCCTATACATTCCCGAAGAACTGTGAACACATCGCCGCCCTGCGCATCGTGATCAAGGAAGGCTTCAACCGCGACCTTGCGGACCTGCTGCTCTCCGACTTCGAGAGGCACATCAACTGGTTCCTGAAACACCCGGAGCACAAGCCCAAGCAGAGCGGCTCTCACTTCAGCCACTGAGTTTCGTTCCATACAGCGCGAGTTTCATTTCACGCCGCACGGGTATACGCAATACCACAAGAATCAATTGAACACTAAAGCAGGGTCCGAGAAAGGAACACCATGAGCGAGGCACCGATTGAAGCCGTCATCGCTGTCTTCGATGACGAGAACTCCGCGGACGAAGCACTGTCGAGGTTGAAACCAGCGAAATGGGATGGTCTTATCGGCATCGAGGATTCGGCTGTGCTCCGGCGTGACGATCATAACAAGCTGCACATCGAGGAGACCGGAGATATGGGCGGCGGCAAGGGTGCTGCCATCGGCGCCCTTGCCGATGGCGTTATCGGGCTCATCAACGGGCCGGGAGCCATCCTCGTCGGCGGCGCCGGCGCCGCCGAACTCGAGAAAGCGGGAACAGAGACCGTCTGACACCGGAAAAGGAGGACTGCTGTGGGCTGCGGATGTCTACTGGCGCTGGTGGCGGTCGTCTCACCGCGCTTCGCCTTCATTCTCGTCTGGCTTTTCACTGACCTGGTCGGCCGGGCCCTTGAGGGGTTTTTACTGCCGACGCTGGGTCTCATTTTCCTGCCGTTCACCACGCTCTTCTACGTGCTGGTCTATGACCCCGCGGGGCTCACCGTCTGGAGTTGGTTGCTGGTGATACTGGGTTTCCTCTTCGACCTTGCGGCATACGGCAGCAGCGGCTATGCCAACAGCCGGCAGAGCAGCTATTCCTGACAAGCAGGGCTGTCCTGACAAACAGCAGGAACGGCCTTTATAAACATAGTCAAATCGGAGGTATATGATGCCATCTCTGGGACCAGCAGGACGGGGCGGCGCCCGGCGTCGTACCCGCAGACGCATGCGCAGGCGTGGAGCGATGCCGAACCAGGCCGGTCCGCCGCCACCGGCGCCGCAACAGCAGCCGCAGCCGCCGGTAACAGGCGGAGAGGAAGAACCCGCCTACCTGGGCGAGCTGGAGAAGCTGGGTGAGCTGCGCGACAAGGGCATCCTGACGCAGGAGGAGTTCGAAGCCAAAAAGAAACAGCTGCTTGGACTCTAGGCGACCCGGCCAGGTGTGATCTCTTGGAATTAGGGATACTGGCATTCGCGGTCATCATTCTGGTCTACGGCCTGCTCTCACGGCGGCTGGAGCTGAACTCGATAACACCGCAGATGGCCTTCGTGGCCCTGGGCATGCTTCTCGGCGCCGGCTTCTTCGGCATGGTCAACCTGAGAGTCGAGAACGAACTCTTCCTGCTGGCAGGCGAGGCCGCCCTGGTACTAACGCTCTTCACCGACGCCACCCGCATCAACATCACATCGCTCAGGGAAAACGAATCGCTCCCGCTGCGGTTGCTGGGCATCGGCCTGCCTCTCACCATCGCCGCCGGCGCCGGCCTGGCGGTACTGATGTTCACGAACCTGAACCTGTTCGAGGCCGCCATCATCGGCACCCTGCTCTCCCCCACCGACGCCGGCCTCGGCCAGGCGCTGGTGAACAATCCGCGCGTACCGATGCGCATCCGCCAGGCGCTCAATGTGGAGTCAGGCCTCAATGACGGCATCTCCACCCCCATACTGTTCATGTTCATCGCCCTGGCCGAAGCCGGAGAGGGCACGGCATCCGCCAGCTTCTGGACAACATACGCCCTGCGTGAGCTGGGCATCGGCCTGCTGGTCGGCATGTTCGTCGGTCTCGCGGGCGGCTGGCTGGTGGGACACGCCATGCACAGGAAGCTGATGACCAAGACTTTCCAGTGGCTCACCTTCCCGGCGCTGGCATTGATAGCCTGGCTGCTGGCGACACTCCTGGAAGGGAACGGCTATATCGCGGCTTTTGTGGGAGGCCTGATGACAGCCCTGGTCACCAGAAGCCTGATCAAGGAACGCCTGATGGAGAACGTTGTCATTTTCAGCGAGACCGGCGGCCAGCTGCTCAACATGGTCGTCTTCTTCATCTTCGGCGCCATCGTCATCGACGAGCTGGGAGCGCTGGCGGCTGACACCATTCTCTACGCGGCGCTGAGCCTGACGCTGGTACGCATGATTCCCGTTGCCATCTCGCTCATCGGCAGCAGGCTGCACTTCGGCAGCGTCCTGTTCATGGGCTGGTTCGGCCCCCGCGGCCTGGCTTCCATCGTGCTCGGCACCATCGTGCTCCAGGAATCTCCCGCCCTTTCCGGCCTCGGGCGTATCCGGGATGTTGTGATGGTGACAGTGGTCATGAGCGTATTCGCCCACGGCATCACCACCACGCCATTCGTGAAGCTGTATCTAAAACGTATCGCCAACCTGGACTCCAGGGCTCCGGAGCGCAAGAAGGTCAAACAACACCCGACGCGCAGAGTAGCCAGGCCGCATCTGCCGCATAACCTGTGACTCGTTTACAGTCTGGACGATTGTTGAGCTTCATCGAATGCAACAACCAGGTAACAGATGAACACCGAAATCAGGACCACAAGCAAGGGCCTTCGAGGATACATTCCCATGCATCCGGAGGTTTACCGGAACAGGCAACTCACGCGCAGCCCTTGAATCAGTCCGTCTTTCACAACTTCGGCCGCCGTCCCGCCTACGACCGCAGCTGTACGGCGGAGACGATGGCGGATAAACCGCCGACGACGGCGATGATACCCAGCGCGTAGGGCAGCGAGAACGAGAACAGCCAGATGTTAGCCAGCAGCACGATGCCGAGAATGAGGCTGAAAACACCCAGTATCGATGTCCCCCAGCTCCTGACCTGTATGCCGGTAACCAGGTTGCCTATGCCGAAGAAGATGCCCATGAAACCGAGGATGATGATCAGAGTCTTCAGCACCACCGTCGTACTCCAGAGCGGATACTGGACCACGATCAGGCCGGCGGCGATACCCACCAGACCTACCAGCAGGTTCCATCCCCAGAGCCGTGAGTCGACGAAGACGTGGATGATCCTGAATATGCCCGCGACCATCCAGTAGACGCCGATGAAAATCATCAGAACCAGCGTTGCCTCACTCGTATTTATCAACAACATGATGCCCAAAAGCAGCAGGGCGATGCCCTCGATCAACACCAGCCACCAGGGGACCTGTGAGTCGGCCGTGGTGTCCATTGCTTCTGTTGCCATGCCTGCCTCCTTTCAATATGCCCATCATGGAAGCTGCCCGGCAGGTTCCATGAAGCATTGCCGGGGCCGGAACCGTTATCAGTCCGTGAGCGCTTATTCATTCCCGCACTGCAGAATCCTTCCCGGAGGAAGTTTTCCCCGAAATCAGATAACCTAACAAAAGCGATGAACTCTCCCCGGGAAAGGATAAAACTTGTGATCGTCGGCGGCGTCGCCGCCGGAGCCTCCGCGGCGGTGCGCGCCCGGCGTCTCAGCGAGGTGGCTGACATCGTCCTGCTTGAGCGCGGCGAGCATGTGTCTTTCGCCAACTGTGGCCTTCCCTATCACATCGGCGGCGAGATCAGCAAGCACGACGACCTGCTTGTAGTGACGCCGGATTATCTCAGACAGACCTTCAATATCGACGTGCGCACAGGCAATGAAGCCGTTTCCATCGACCGGGACAGGAAGCTGCTGACAATCCACGACTACGTCGGTGACAGGATATACCAGGAGAGCTATGACAAGCTGGTGCTCTGTCAAGGCGCTGCTCCTGTCACTCCGCCGTTGCCGGGCATAGACCACCCGCGCCTCTTCACCCTGCGCAACATCCCCGACATGGACACCATCAAGGCGATTGTCGATGCCGGCGCCCGCCGGGCTGTCGTTATCGGCGCCAATTACATCGGCCTGGAGATGGTGGAGGCTCTCAGCAGGCGCGGCATGCATATCGACCTGGTGGAGATGCAGCGCCAGCTGATGCCGTCCCTGGACGCGGAGATGGCCCGCGAGCTCGAGTGTCACCTTGAAGATAAAGGTATCCGCCTGCATCTTGATACCATCGCCGAGTCGTTTACCGACGGAGCCGGCGGCATCAGAGTCGCGCTCAACAACGGGGAAAAGCTGGAAGCCGACATGGCGTTGCTCGCCATCGGTGTCCGCCCCGAGACCGACATGGCCCTTAATGCCGGGCTGGAAACGGGCATCAGCGGCGGCCTGCGCGTGGACAGGCACATGCGAACATCCGACCCGGATATCTATGCCGCCGGCGACATGGTCGAAGTCAGCCATACGGTGACCGGCGAACCTTCGCTGATACCGCTCGCCGGACCGGCCAACCGCCAGGGACGCATCGTCGCCAATCACGTCATGGGACGCGACAGCACCTATGGCTCCACCCAGGGCACGTCCATACTCAAGGTCTTCGAGATGACCGCCGCCTGCACCGGGGCCTCGGAGAAGCTGCTGAAAAAACTCAATATCCCTTACAGGAAGATCTACCTGCACCCTTACGGACACGCTTCCTATTACCCCGGCACGTCACAGATGCACATGAAGCTGCTCTACGGCCCCGGGCTGGGCAAGGTACTGGGAGCCCAGATCGTCGGGCGCGACGGCGTCGACAAGCGCATCGACATCCTGGCTACCGCCATCCGTGGCGATATCACAGTCTACGACATGAGGGAACTGGAGCTGGCATACGCGCCCCCCTACGGCTCCGCCAGGGACCCGGTTAACTATGCCGGCTTCGTCGCTGCCAACGACCTGCGGGGCGACGTGGAGTTCTGGTACGCGGAGGACTACCCGGGGAAAACCGCCGGCGGCCTCCTGCTCGACGTCCGTACGAAAAAGGAGTTCAGAGCATGGCATATCGAGGGTGCCGTCAATGTTCCCCTGCATGAGATCCGCTCCCGCCTCGACGAGATCCGCGGGCTGCAGCAGGGCAGGCCCCTGTTCCTCTACTGCCTGGTGGGCATCCGCAGCTACCTGGCCTACCGCATCCTGCGCCTGCACGGCTTCGAACATCTCTCCACCCTGGCCGGCGGCAAGAAGACCTTCCGGAGCGTGCACCGGTGAACTCCCCGCCTTCCTCGTTCCACCTGCTCGCCAAGCCTGCGGGCGCCAGGTGCAACCTGGCGTGCGATTACTGCTTCTTCCTCTCCAAGGACAGGCTCTATCCCGGCAGCGACCTGCGCATGTCCGATGCGGTGCTGGAAGAATATATCCGGCAGTACATCGAGTCGCAGCAGGTACCCATGGCCACTATCGCATGGCAGGGTGGCGAGCCGACGCTGATGGGAATCGATTTCTTCCGCCGTTCCGTCGAACTGGCGGAAAAATACAGAAAGCCGGGTATGCAGATACAGCATACGATCCAGACCAACGGCACGACCTTGAACGACGAATGGTGCAGTTTCTTCAGGGAGAACAGGTTCCTGGTCGGGCTCAGCCTTGACGGGCCGCGGAAACTCCATGACAAGTACCGCCGCGACAGGCGCGGCAAGCCGACTTTTGAAAAGGTGATGGTGGGACTGGACCTGCTGAAAAAACACGGCGTCGACTTCAATATACTCGCCACCGTCCACCGCGCCAACGCAGGCCGCCCCCTGGATGTCTACCGCTTCTTCCGTGATGAGGCCGAGGCTCGCTTCATCCAGTTCATACCGATTGTCGAGCGGGACAACGACACGGGTTTTCAGGAGGGCGACTCGGTCACGAAGCGCTCTGTCAGGCCGGAGGAATACGGTTCCTTCCTCTGCAGCATCTTTGATGAATGGGTGCGGAACGACGTGGGCGAGGTCTTTGTGCAGCTCTTCGACGCGGCGCTCGCCGCCTGGGCCGGCGCTCCCGCCGGACTCTGCATCTTCGCTCCCACCTGCGGCGACGCCCTGGCGCTGGAACACAACGGTGACCTCTACTCCTGCGACCATTACGTCGAACCCGGGTACCTGCTGGGGAATATCATGGAAACACCCATGTCCGAGCTGGCGGGTTCCGAGCGGCAACGGCGCTTCGGACGCGACAAGTACGACAGGCTGTCGCAGCAATGCAGGCTCTGCGATGTAGGTTTCGCCTGCCGCGGCGGCTGTCCCAGGAACCGCTTCACCAGCACCGCAAAAGGTGAGTCCGGCCTCAATTACCTTTGCGCCGCCTACCTGGGATTCTTCCGCCATATCGACGAACCGATGAAGACCATGGCCGGGCTGCTCGAACAGGACAGGGAGCCTGCCGGGATCGTCCAGCAGTACCGGCGCGAGCAGGCAGAGCTCGAAGCCGCTTTTGTCCGCGCCGGCCGTAACGATCCCTGTCCCTGCGGCAGTGGACGCAAATTCAAACGCTGCCACGGCTGAAACGTCCACGCGGCCGGCGGCGGACACGGTTTCGGTAAAGGAATAAAACCCCTGCGAAACAAATATACCCCATGAAGATGTTTAACAAGCGCCTTATGGAACAATAATTGCTAAAAGCGCCGACAACCTTACGAGGAGGAGACCGTGTCAATGAGTGAGCAGTCCGGATTCAGCCACGGTGCACGCACCGTGTTGGTGATTGCGGCGGTTATCGTTGTGATCCTTGGCATGAAGGCGGCCGCCGACATCATCAACAGCATCGCGCTGGCGTTGGTGCTTGCCGTCAGTATGACGCCGATATTGAATTGGCTGATAAAAAAGGGCGTCCCACGGGGAATCGCGCTACTGCTCGTAATCATACTGGTGGTTCTGGTCATCATGTCACTGATCATCATGGTCACAGTCTCCATGCAGAATGTAATCGAGACGCTCCCCACCTACCAGGAACAGCTTCAGGGGATTCAGGATAATCTGTACTCGTTCCTCGAAGATTACGGCATCGATCTAGGTGAGCTGAAGAACGCCGAGTTCTTCAGCTCCGAGAACCTCATTTACATCGGCGCCCAGATCGCCTCTTCCGTGGTCAATATCCTCTCCTCCTGGTTCTTCATGCTGCTGCTGGTAACCTACATGTTGATGGAAGCGATAGATTTCCCAGCCAAAGTGAGGAAGACCCTGGATATCGGGCGGGGCATGCCCGACAGGTTGTTCCATGTCAGCGACTCGCTCCGGTCATATATTTCCATGACGGTCTGGCTGGGCGCCTTCAACGCCATCGTGATGACCGTGATCATGTATGTCATGGGTGTCGATTTCGCCGGCCTCTGGGGGATCCTCACCTTCATCATGAGCTTCATCCCCTACGTCGGCTTCGTCATCTCCCTGATGCCGCCGACAATCATGGCGCTGCTGGAAAGCGGCTGGACCTCGGCCCTCATCATTGTCGGCGCTTTCCTGATTGTGAACACCCTGATCGACAACGTGATCAAACCACGGGTGATGGGGGAAGGTCTTGACCTCTCTCCGGTCGTGATAATGCTGTCACTGTTCTTCTGGGCCTGGGTGCTCGGGCCCATGGGCGCGCTACTGGCCATACCGATGACCATCATCGTCAAGGGCCTGATACTTGAATCCAGTGATGATACTGTCTGGATCGCCAACCTGATGATGCCGCTGGATTCCATCCCCGGGGACGATCCCGGGGAAAAAGCATCGGACTAGCACGTACGCAAGGCGGTATATCCCATGAACAAGACCGAAGCGGCAAAGCCCCGGTGGCGGCAGGTGACCTCCATGCTGCTGGTGGTGCTGGCTTCGTTGCTGGCGCCGCTGGCGCTGACGGCCATCTGGCTCAACATCCAGATACGGGACACGGACAGGTACGTGGAGACGGTGGCTCCCTTAAGCCGCGACGATACGGTCGCCGAAGCCGTATCCCAAAGGCTCACATACGAACTCTTCCAGTCGGTCGACGTCGAACAGAGCATCAGCGAGGCGCTGCCGCAGGAGGCCTCCTTCCTAGCCGGGCCGCTCAACGGCCGCATCGAGGCCTATACGCAGGAGATCATCAAGGACTTCATCAAGTCCGATGGCTTCAACAGGCTCTGGGTGGAGGCCAACCGCGTGTCCCACGCCGCTATCACCGGTGTTGTGCTGGGTGAAGGCGGCATAGTCCAATCCGAAAACGGCAGGGTCTCGCTCGACCTGAACCCGGCGCTGGCTGATGTCAAACTGAGCCTGTCCGATGCCGGGGTGGACCTGTTCGACGACATGTCAACGAACAGGGTCGACCTTGAATACACGCTGTTTCAATCGCAACAGCTGGCGGAGATACAGGATGCTGTCGGCACCCTGGAACGGCTCACCTGGATGCTGCCGCTGCTGATACTCGCTTCCTGGTCCGGCGCTGTCTGGCTGGCGCCGGACCGGCGCCGGATGGTGCTCTTCATCAGTATCGGCCTCTCGCTCTCCATGGCGCTGCTGCTGTTGCTGCTGACCATAGCCAGGTCTTCGCTGCTTGATTCAAGCACTGCCGGCGGCGGCTCCGCGGACGTGGTGGCGGTACTTTACGATACGCTGCTGCGCACCCCGATTACAGCAGCCCGCTGGCTGTTCCTGCTGGGCTTCGTCACCGCCGCCGTCTCCTGGCTGGTCTGGCCCGCCGGCTTTATGGTTCGCGCGCGCGCCGCCATCCGCCGGTGGTCGGAAGGAATCGCCACCAACAGTACGCTCGGCCCCCTGTTCTCCTGGATCACGCTTCACAGGCGCGTGCTGCAACTCTCAGGGACCTTCGTGGTCCTGCTGGTGCTCGTGATGACGCAATGGCCCTCGCTGCGGGACGTTTTGATCCTTGGCCTGATCCTGGCCGCCTATCTGGCGCTCATCGAACTTACGGCCCGTGTAACACTCGCCGCGGGCAGGGATTCCGACCGGTCTTATGGATATGAATAGTTGTTGCCGCACTCATCTACCGCCAAGGCCTCGATGTCAGCGCGGAACGCGGCTACGCCCGGCGGCACCATGTACTTTATGGTGAAGCCCGCTGTGCCGGCGGCCGTGATGTCTCCCAGGTTCACAGGCAGCTGCTGTTGCGGATCGATCAGTACACCGTTGCTGCCGCTGCTACCGGTGATTGTTGCGTCGAAAGCCGTTTCGGCGCCGGCGTTATCGAGTGCGTACTCGACTGAAAGCCTCCCGTAACCATAGTCGGCGGCGCTGGCCCAGTAGGCTCCGCTCACTCGAAGCTGCAGCGCCGGCTTTCCCGCGTTGCATGAGGAGGCGCCGGCCAGTGGCAGGTTGTCGGTCCCCCCGGTGAATGTGTACGGGTTATCAACGAAGCCGTCGTTATCGGCATCCGGAGATGCCCAGTCGCTCCAGTAGTTGCCGCCCGCAGGCGCAGGCAGGTTGAAGACGTTTCCTGTTCCACCTTGAGCGGTTGCCTGCGTGTTGTTATCGATGAAACTGTTGCCGTATACGACGTTGTTGTTGGACGACACCAGCTTCAGCCCTACGTCATTGTTCTCAATGGTGTTACCGGTGATAGTGTTGCCATGTGAGGCGAGCAGGTAGATGCCGTAACCGAAGTTCCTCACCGTCAGGTTCCTGATGGTGACGTCGTTCTTGACCGAGAGGGAGCCGCCGGTGGCGAAGCCGCCGCTGCCGGTTATGACGTGGCCGCCTCCGTCCAGGGTAACACCGTTGCTGACTATCTCGATGCCGTTACCGCTGCTGAAGGTGATGTCGGTCGTCAACGTACACGTCTTCGTGTACTGGTTCCAGACTCCCACGGAGGTGCAATCGCCGCCGGTGCTGTTGTCCTGTATCTTCACGGCCCCGGTGGCGGCGGAAACCCCGGAAACCATCACCAGAATCAACAAAACCGCTGCTATCGAAGCCGCGGCCGTTTTTCCCAACTGAAATTGGGTCTTTCCCATTTCGCTCCCCTTCACCCGGTGACATTATTCAGATAATGATACTACCACGATAAAACCCGGTAGTAAATCGGATAGACACAACAACAATGATTTTATTTGACAATCAGTTCACGAAGAGCCGCTCCAGCACCTGCTTGAAGTCATCGACATAGACGAACTCGATCTCCTTGCGGATGATTGCCGGCATCTCCTTGACGTCGGCCTTGTTGGCCGCGGGGACGATAACCGTCTTGACGCCCGTTCGTCGCGCAGCCAGGCATTTCTCGCGCAGGCCGCCAACGCGCAGCACCTTGCCCCGGAGGGTGATCTCGCCGCTGCAGGCGATCGCCGGCCTGATGGCCCTGCCGGAGACCGCAGAGAGCATGGACGCCGCCAGAGCGATGCCCGCTGAGGGTCCATCTTTGGGGATACCACCTTCGGGCACGTGCAGACGCAGGTCCTTGCCGGCCATGGCCCAGTTCCCCTGCGAATCGAAGGCAGGCGCATTCTTTCTGAACAGTTTGCGGAAATCCGGGTCGGTCTCCACCCTGGACAGCAGGTAGCCCCAGGCGGTGGAGGCCGATTCCTGCATCACCTCACCGAGCTGGCCGGTGAGCACCAGGTCGCCCTTGCCGCTGGAGACTGTCGTCTCGATGGTCAGGACCTCGCCGCCCTCGGCCGTGTAGGCCAGACCAAGGCTGGCTCCCACCAGCGCCTTGCGCTCCAGGCGCTCCTCCGAGAAGGGCGCCGGCCCCAGGTATTCCTCCAGGCCCGCCGCCGTGATGCGCACCGGCAGCTTGATGCCGTCCTCCAGGTACTTGCGCGCCACCTTGCGATAGATCTTGCTGATGCAGCGCTCCAGGTCCCGTACACCGGACTCGCGGGTGTAGAAGCGGATGATCGTCCGCAGGGCCGCGGGGTTGAAGACGACGTTGCTCTTCTTCAGCCCGGTGGACGCTGCGATCCGCGGTATCAGGTGCCGCCTGGCGATCTTCTCCTTCTCCTCGAATGTATATCCGGAGAGATGGATGGTCTCCAGCCGGTCATACAAAGTAGCAGGTATGCCGTCGTCGTAGTTGGCGGTCGTCAGGAAAAGTATCTTCGAAAGGTCATAGTCAAGCTCCAGGTAATTATCGCGGAACTCCTGGTTCTGTATCGGGTCCAGCACCTCCATCAGCGCCGCCGCCGGGTTGCCGCGGAAGTCCGAGTCCATCTTGTCTATCTCGTCCAGCAGGATAACGGCGTTGTCCACCTTGGCCTTGGAGATGGCATCGATGATGCGCCCCGGCATCGCCCCCACGTAGGTGCGACGGTGACCGCGGATCTCAGCCTCGTCGCGCACGCCGCCCAGGGAGATGCGCACGAAGGGCCGCTCCAGGGCGTCGGCGATGGCCTTGGCCACGGAGCTCTTGCCCACCCCCGGCGGACCGACGAAGCAGAGTGTCGTGTTGGGCTGGTCCTTGCCCAGAAGCTTACCCACCGCCAGGAACTCCAGCACCCTCTCCTTCACCTTCTTGAGGCTGTAATGTGTGCGCTCCAGATGACGGGCGACCTCCGGCAGTTCGTAGTCACTCTTCTCGGCCAGATCCCCCCAGGGAAGGGCAAAGACGTTGTCAAGGTAGTTCCTGATGACCGAGACCTCGGAAGACATGGGCGATGCCGCCTTCAGCTTGTTTATCTCCTTCTTCACCGCCTCGACCGTCGCCGGCGACATGGTCTTCTCCTCCAGCAGGCGGTAATATTCCTGGACGGACTCGTCCTCCGCCTCCGTCGAATCCACCAGCTCGTCTCTGATCACCTTGAGCTTCTCGTGGAGGAAGATCTGCCGCTGGGTGTTCTCTATCTTCTCCTGCACCTTGTCGTTTAGGTCCCTCTCGATGTCCAGCACCGCGTTCTCTTCCACCAGAATCTGCAGCACGGCGCCCAGGCATTCCTCGGTATTGCTGATCTCCAGCAGCTCCTGCTTGCGCTCGAAGGGGATCAGCAGATGCGCGGAAACGGCGTCGGCCAGCTCGCCTGGCTCATTGACGGCGCCGACGATATGGCCGATCTCGTCCGGCATGCCGGGGCTGGAATCGACGTAGCGGATGAACTCGCGGATGACGGCCCGCGAGAGCGCATCTATGCGCTCTGCAGCCATCTCCGGCTTCATGGTCTCAAGCAGGGAGTAGCTGACCTGGAAATGGGGCGTGGTGGCCGTGAAGCGCTCGATCCTCACCCGCTGCTGACCTTCCACGAGGGCCTTGATGGTGCCGTCGGGGAGCCTGTAGAGCTGCACAACCTTGGCGATGGTCCCCACGCGCACGATGTCCTTGCTGGTGGGGTCCTCGATGCCCGGCTCCTTCTGGGTGGAGAGGATGATGGGCGTGTTATCGGCAAAGGCCTGTTCCAGCGCCTTGATCGATTTCTCACGACCCACGAAGATGGGAGTGACCATCCGGGGGAATACTACGAGCTCTCTCGTGGGCAGCAGCGGCAGGGTCTTCGCTGGTTTATGCTGATTCTTCGTCAATCTCCGGCAGTATTCTTTCCGCCTCCGTCACCAGGGTGGGGTCGATCTCCTTCTCGATCGTCTCCTTGGTGACGACGCACTTGCGTACGTCGCTGCGCGACGGAAGCTCGAACATCACGTTTAACAGGGATTGCTCGATGATGGACCTGAGGCCGCGGGCGCCGGTCTCCAGCTTTATCGCCTTGTCGGCGATGGCCGCCAGCGAATCGGGGCCGAACACCAGCTCGATGTCGTCGAAGCGGAAGAACCGCTCGTATTGCTTGACCAGCGCGTTCTTCGGGGTGGTCAGAATCTCCACCAGGTCCTCACGGTTCAGGTTGTGGATGGCGCTGATGACCGGCAGGCGGCCGATGAATTCCGGTATCAGGCCGTACTCCAGCAGGTCCTCCGGCATCACTTCCGAGAACACCGTACCCACGTCGCGCTCGATCCTGCTCTGCACCTCGGCGCCGAAGCCCATGCCCTTGTGGCCTATGCGCTTCTCGATCACCTTGTCCAGATGGGCGAAGGCGCCGCCGCAGATGAAGAGGATATTGGTGGTGTCGATATTGAGGAACTCCTGATGCGGATGTTTGCGTCCACCCTGGGGCGGCACGCTGGCCACGGTGCCCTCGAGTATCTTCAGCAGCGCCTGCTGCACGCCTTCACCGGAGACATCACGGGTGATTGACGGGTTGTCGGCGCGACGGGCTATCTTGTCCACTTCGTCGATGTAGATGATACCGGTCTCCGCCTTCTTGACGTCGAAATCCGCCGCCTGGATCAGCTTCAGCAGGATGTTCTCCACGTCCTCGCCCACGTATCCGGCCTCGGTGAGAGCCGTGGCGTCGGCGATGGCGAAGGGGACATCCAGGAACCTGGCGAGCGTCTGGGCCAGCAGCGTCTTGCCGCAGCCCGTGGGGCCCAGCAGGAGGATATTGGACTTCTGCAGTTCCACGTCCTCATCGTCGGCCTCGCACATCTGCACGCGCTTGTAGTGGTTGTAGACCGCCACCGAGAGGATGCGCTTGGCTTCCTCCTGCCCCACAACGTACTCATTGAGCGCCGCATAGATCTCGTCAGGCTTGGGAAGGTTCTCCAGGTCGAGGCTGGGCGGAGCGGAAAGCTCCTCGTCGATGATCTCGTTGCAGAGGTCGATGCACTCGTCGCAGATATAGACGCCCGGCCCGGCAATCAGCTTCTTCACCTGCCGCTGGGACTTGCCGCAGAAACTGCAGAGGAGTTGTTCGTTGCCGTCAGTGGGCCGTGCCATGGTTACTCTCCCTTTGCTGTTGACCTGTGTTCGATTACCTTGTCGATGAGACCGTAGTCAAGCGCCTCCTGGGCCGTCATGAAGTAATCGCGGTCCGTGTCGCTGGATACCTTCTCCAGCGACTGGCCCGTATGGAGTGCGAGGATCTCATCGAGGCGTTGACGCAGCGACAGGGCTTCCTTGGCGTGGATCTCGATATCGGCCGCAGGGCCCTGGAATCCGCCGGACAGCTGGTGGATGAGGATCTTGGCATTAGGCAGGCAGAAGCGTTTGCCCTTTGCGCCTCCCGCCAGGATAAGCGCTCCCATGCTCATAGCAATTCCCACGCAGGTTGTTACCACATCCGGCTTGATAAACTGCATTGTATCATAGATGGCCAGACCTGCGTAGACCGAGCCGCCCGGCGAGTTGATATAAAGGTTGATGTCCTTGTCCGGATCATCGGACTCCAGATGCAGCAGCTGGGCCACGACGACATTGGCCACCTCCTCGTTGATGCCGCTGCCGAGGAAGATGATCCGCTCGTTCAAGAGCCGCGAATAGATGTCGAAGGACCGCTCACCGCGGCTGGTCTGCTCGATGACCATGGGAATTAATGGCATTTGATCACGCACCCCGCTGTCGTTTCGTTGATTATTGCTACCACTGCTGTTCATGCCGGCACCGCCCTGTCACTCTTCGCCGGGTTCGATTATCTTCTGCCCCTCTTCTCCTTCTCCTTCCGGAGACTCTCCGGATTTCTTCAATACGGGCACGGCGCTCTCCACCAGGACGTCTACGGCCCGCCTGCGCATCAGGTCACGCCTGACAATCGCCTCGTGACCGGCGTCTTTGGCGCCCTCCAGCAACGCCTCGGGATCGTAGCCCATCTTCTCCGCCGTGTCTCGTATCTCCTGTTCGATATCCTCTTCCGTGACTTCGATCTCTTCGATATCAGCTATGGTATCAAGCACCAGTTCCTGCTTGACGTATACCTGCGCCTGCTGCTTCAGCCGCTCCATCATCGCTTCTTCATCCATGCCGGTCTGCTGCAGGTACATGTCCAGCGTTGCTCCCTGTGAGCCGAGAGTGCGCTCCAGTTCGTCCCGCATCTCGCGCGCTTTCGTCTCCACCATCACCGGCGGGATGTCGACCTCCGCCGTATCCATCGCCAGCTCCACCAGCTTCTGGCGGAATGTGTTTTCTGCGGTCTCCTCGCGGGCCTCGCGGATCTTCCTCTCGATATCCTCGCGCAGTTCCTCGATGGTATCGAACTCGCTGGCCTCGGCGGCGAACTCATCGTCCAGGTCCGGCAGCACCCGCTGTTTGAGCTCCTTCAGCTCAACCTTGAACTCCACTTCCCTGCCTGCGAGATGCTCCGGCTGGTAGTCATCGGGGAAGGTCAGCTTAAGCTTTTTCGACTGGCCCTTTTTCATTCCTTCAATCCCGTCCTCGAAGCCGGGAATGAAGCTGCCGCTGCCCAGCTCGAGCATATGGTCCCTGCCGGCGCCACCTTCCAGGGGCTCACCGTCCATATAGCCGGTGAAGTCCACCAGGGCGAAGTCGCCCTTCTCCGCCGTCTCACGGTCGATCACCTCGAGCTTCGACATGCTCAGCTGCAGACGCTCGATCTGCTCATCCACCTCAGCCGCCGCCACCTCGACCACTTCCTTCTCGGCCTCGAGTCCCGTGTATTTGCCCATCTGGGGGCGCGGCGGCAGCTTTACCGTCGCCTTGAAACTGAAGGGCTCATCCTCGTCCTCGATGGCCTCGAAGTCCATCTCCGGCTGGTCGATGGGCTTGATCTCCGCCTCGGTGACGGCCACCTCGTACCATTCGGGCAGCGCGTCCTGCAGCACCTGGGCCATGATCGCTTCCTTGCCGAAATTCGAATAGATCACCGGCCGGGGCACCTTCCCCTTGCGGAAACCGGGGATGTTTACCTCGCGGGCCATCTTACTGATGGTCTGGTCGACGCGAGCCTTGACCTCCTCGCCGGGAACCTCCACTTCAAGCTCGACGCTGTCGTCCTCCAGGTTCTTGACGCTGGTCTTCAAGTCAGCCAATTTCTCTCTCCAGAATAGGGTATTGGATATGTGGTCTGTTTCGCGGCGCCCGCAACCGAGCCCGAAACCTAGATTTTAAAGAGTTTGCCCCCAAACTCCAAACCAGAAAGGGACGTTGGTTCACAAAGTTCAGAAACTGGTGCGGGCGAGAGGACTTGAACCTCCACAGGGACCAGCCCCACCAGCTCCTAAAGCTGGCGCGTCTACCAGTTCCGCCACGCCCGCGATTCCCGGGTCCACCTGAAGCTTCCGGACCCACTGGCTCTGAACCCTATTATACCTGCGCGGTGGCATCGTTGCGCTGCTCAGTTCAGCTCCGTATCCGACACCTCGTTGAAATAGCCGTTATAGAGGACCCGCTGGGAGGTCACGATGACGCCGCCGAGCGAGTGTATTTCCACCGGTCCGGCCATGATACCCGGGAAGGTGGGAGTCTCCACGGTCTCCGGCTCCGGTGGCCTGTTGATGTAGCCGGGCACGGGGGTACCGCCGATGATGACCGTATAGGTTATCGATGAAACAGAGCTGGGATTGTATACCAGTATCCAGTTGGTCATGCCCGGGGTCTGATTGTCGCACCAGGTCCAGTGGTAATTACTCTTCAGATCACCGGACCGGTACCCGATGGTCTCCCCGAAGGAGGGTCCGAAGGTCACCCTCCGGGGGGCGACCACATCAGCAGGCACCGCGCCGGCGATCCGGTCACCCCGGGCCAGCACCTCCACCGGGCCGCCCTTCCTGCCGGGGAAGGTAGTGGTCACGCTTTCTCCAGGCGTCAGCAGTGCGGACAGTCCCACGGTCCCGAATATGATGATATCCAAGTAAACAGCGTGAATGTTCGGGTTGGACACCAGTACCCAGTTCGTAAAGCCGGGACTCTGCTGGTCATACCAGGTCCAGTAGAAATAATCCGACAGCCTCACCGTGTCCATGCCCAGCACTTCCTCGATGGAGCTGCCGCCCCTGGGCCAGAGGGACCTCTGGCTATGGAAAGATTGAACCAGGCATCGACAGCATTTACAGCAGGATTCGCCGCCAGCACCCAGTTATCGGAATAGAGGTCGTCAAACCAGGTAAAAAGTAGTGCCTGCCCACAGGCGCCAGGAAGACGTCACGTTTGCCGTTGCTATCACGAAAAACCAGATTCGCCGCGTCAGATTCGAAGGCCACGTAACGGCCGTCGGCGGCGATGGAGGAGCCACCGCTTGAGGCATCAGCGGCGGCGCCGGACGGGTCGAGCGGGACTATCAATATGATTTCCGGCCCCGCAGCAGCGTGGGCGGCCGGGAAAAGGGAAGGAGGAGACACAGTACCAGGGCAGCACCGATCATGGTAACCGTTTGCAGCCCCGGAGCGTTCCTGCCCCCGCCGTCATCACCTCTCCCCACCCGCGTGGCTACCGGGAAACGCTGTTTATTGAGCCTCCCCGGATATTCCCTAATACCAAACTCTTCCGAAAAGCAGTTCTCCGGTCCCTGTTTTCTTATGGCCGCTGCGTGGAAGTATCAGGTAATGGGCGCTTCGGGGAAAAAGACCATACTGATCACGGGCTGCCGCCGCGGCATCGGCCGCGATGCCGCCCTCACCCTGGCGCGACGCGGCCACAGGGTGATAGCCACTACTCATACGAGTGCGGCGGCGGAGGGGCTGGCGCGGACAGCCGCTTCGGAAGAACTTCCCCTGGAAGCCTTCAAGCTGGACGTGACCGACGCTGGCGACCGCCGCCGCGCGCTCGGACGCGGTGTTGATGTCCTGGTCAACAACGCCGCCCTCGGGGAATCGGGATCGCTGGCGGAAATCGACCTTAAGCGGGTGCGCCGCGCCTTCGATGTCAACCTGTTCTCGCCGCTGGAACTGACGCAACTGGTGCTTGCGGAGATGCTGCAGCGTGACTGCGGCAGGGTCATCTTCATCAGCTCTCTCGCCGGCCGCATCACCATGCCCTTCATGGCGCCCTATACCATGACCAAGTTCGCCATGGAAAACGGCGCCGAGACGCTGCGCCGTGAGTTGCTGCGCCTGGGCAGCGCCGTCAACATCGTGCTGGTGGAGCCCGGCGCCTACCGCACGGGCTTCAACCAGGAGATGCTGGAGAAGAAATATCAATGGATGGACTATTGTTCATACTTCTATCCCATCATCGGAAAGATCCGCTCCGGAGAAAAGCGCTATTTTCGCATCATGGAAAAGAGATCCACCGATTCCATCGTCAGGCAGGTCGTCAGGGCCGTGGAGGCGCAGCACCCCCGGATGCGGTATGCAGCCCCCTGGTGGCAGGCGCTGGGGGTGCGAATAATGCGCATGACGGGCAAATAATCCGGGGCCGCTAAACCTGCAACGACCCGGGGACGTGGTTTCCTTTGTTTCCTTTTTACGCTTAGGGCGTTTCTTCTGGCGCGCCCGGCAGGACTCGAACCTGCAACCTACGGATTAGAAGTCCGTTGCTCTATCCGGTTGAGCTACGGGCGCAGAGAGGGGACGTGGTTTCCTTTGTTTCCTTTTGTCTGTTTTTTCTCTTTTACGGTTCAAAAGGAAACAAAGGAAACCACGTCCCCGTATATTTCTGGGGTGGATGATGGGACTTGAACCCACGACCGCCGGAACCACAATCCGGAGCTCTGCCAGCTGAGCTACATCCACCACAAATATTTCCGCCGGCTCAGTTCCCCTTATCCGTCCGCCAGGTTCATGATTTCCACAAACTCAAACCTGCACTGGACCGGCCAAACATGGAGCGGGCGACGGGGGTCGAACCCGCGACAATCGGCTTGGAAGGCCGATGCTCTACCAACTGAGCTACACCCGCAAAGTTTGAAATCCGCATTGAAACCCAAATGCCGCCGTCGCTACCTCGCGAACCTGGTCGGGGCGGGCGGATTTGAACCGCCGACTTCTTGCTCCCAAAGCAAGCGCGCTGCCAGGCTGCGCTACGCCCCGAACTAAACCCGTTGCCGGGAAGCCAAAGACGGGATACAAGCGCGCAGCATCAAACCCCGCCAAAGTCCAAGCTGATTATAGCAAAAGGCCTAGCCCAGCCGCTTCCCCTCCACCAGCTCCCGGTGGCCGTGCAGATACTCGGCGGCGCTCATGCGGCGCCTGCCCTCGGGCTGCACCTCCAGCAGCTCGAGAGAACCGCTGCCGCAGCTGACGAGCAGACGCTCGCCCTCGATGCGGACCGTGCCCGGCCCGTCGCCACCCTCCGCCACCGCCGTCCTCCAGACCTTCAGCAGCCGCCCGTCCACGCCGGTAAAACTGCCGATGTGCGGCGAAAGCGCCCGCACCTGGTTGTTGATCTCCCAGGCCTGCCGGGACCAGTCGATTATCAGGTCATCGCGGCCGATCTTCTCGGCATAGCTGACGTCTATCTCCTGCTGTGGCTGGGGAACGAAACCGTTGCTGTCCAGCGCGTCCAGCACCTCCACCAGCGCCGCGCCGCCGGCGGCGCCGAGCTTTTCATAAAGACTGCCGGCGTCGTCATCATCCTCTATCTCCACCGGCCTCTGCAGGTAGACGTCACCCGCGTCCAGTTTCGCCACCACATCCATGATGGTGACACCGCTGACGCGCTCGCCTGCCATGATCGCCCGCTCTATCGGTGAGGCCCCCCGATACTTGGGCAACAGCGACGCGTGGACATTGATGATCGGCAACTCGCCCAGCAGCGGCGTCTTCAGAATCTGGCCGTAGGCGGCGATGGTCAGGGCCTCGACCTCCTCCTGCCTAAGCAGGTCGATTACCGGCTGGACACTGATGGACTCGGGCTGCTCGACGCGCAAACCCTCCTGCACCGCCATCAGCTTCACAGCCGACTCGCGGCGCTGCCTGCCCCGCCCCGCCGGCCTGTCCGGCTGGGTGAACACCAGCGCCGGCTCGTGGCGCGAACGCAACAGAGCCCCGAGTACCAGGGCTCCAAAATGTGGTGTGCCTGCGAATGCTATCTTCATGTTTCTATGGTTTGCTCCAGGCGCCGGATAACCTCTTTTTCCGAAAACTTGTTTCCCGCAACCGCCACTCACGCAACGACTAGGATTCCATCTGCATCTCCCTCAGGCGCGCCATCAGCTCCCGGCGCTGCTGGCGGCTGGTGCGGTTGATCACCATGTATCCGTGCAGGTGGTCTATCTCGTGCTGAAGGATGCGCGCCTCGATGCCCTCAAGCTCATAGACCTTCCTGTTGCCGTCCAGGTCCTCCCCTTCCACCTTTATCCTTGCGGCCCGCTCCACCTCGCATGCCATGCTCGCCAGGCTCAGGCATCCCTCGGCTTCCGTGACGGTCTCCCTCGACCGCCAGGTTATCTCCGGGTTGACCAGCACATGATCCTTGTCGTCGATATGGAAGACGATTATCTTCCTGAGGATGCCTATCTGCGGCGCCGCCAGCCCCACGCCGTCCGCCTCGTGCATGATCTTCACCATGCGCTCCGCCAGCTGCCGCAGTTCGTCGTCCACCTCCGCCTCCCGGGATTCCTCCTTCAGCACCGGGTCGCCGAACTGCCTGATCTGCGCCAGCGCCGCCCTGCTCTTGCGATTACCAGCCAACCGTGCCTCCATTTCCCGTGTATTTCATGAAAGCCATTGCGGGTCCACGTCGACGATTATCCTCACACCTCGCGACCGGTAGCGGCCACGATAGCTCTCGATGACCGGCCCGAAGGCCGCCAGCGTCCGCTCGACGCTGTCGGTCTTGACCAACAGCTGGCTGCGCGACCAACCCTGGACCCGGAAGAGGTCCGCAGGCCCCAGCACCTGTTCGCCGTCCGTAACGGGTTCGAGCTTTTCCTTGAGGAAAGACGCCGCCGGTTGAACCTTCTTCCCGTCACCGGACAGGCAGACAATATTGATCAGCTGCTTGAATGGCGGATATCCCAGCCTGCGGCGGCGTTCGAGTTCCGCTTCGTAGAAGGCGTCCGTTCCCTGCTCAGCCGCCATTCTAATACATTCGATATCCGCGTTCCACGTCTGGATAAGCACCTTGCCCGGAAGTTCGGCCCTGCCGCTGCGCCCGGACAACTGTTGCAGGATAGCGAAGGTCTGTTCCTCCGCCCTGAACTCGGGGAACTGCAACGCCAGGTCGGCGTTGATCACCGCCGCCAGCGTCACTTCCGGGAAATGATGTCCCTTGGCGACCATCTGCGTCCCCAGCAGGACGGCCCGCTCGGCGCCGGCGAACCGCTCCAGGATACGCGGGCCCTCACCGTAGCCGCTCGCCGTATCCGCATCCAGCCTGAACAGCTTTGCCTCGGGGAAGCGCCTGCCGAGTTCGCGTTCAAGCCTCTCGGTGCCGATGCCCCAGCGCCTCAGCTCGGGGGAACCACACTCGGAGCAGATATCCGGCATGGGCATGCTGAAGCCGCAGTGATGGCAGCTGAGCCTGCCGTCACGGCTGTGTACCGTCAGGGAGATGTCGCAGTTGTGGCATTGCCAGATATGTCCGCACTGGCCGCATTGCAGGTAACCGGCGTAGCCCCGGCGATTCAGCAGCAGGATACTCTTGCCGCCCGCTGCAAGGGTTCTGTCCAGTTCCTCCAGCAGCCGCCGGCTGAAGACCATGTCGGACTCGCCGCGCATGTCCACGATCTCCACCTGCGGCATGGAGGCGCCGGTGGCGCGCTCCGGCAGGTAAAAGCGGTCGCTGATGCGATAATAGCTCTCCAGGCTGGGTGTGGCGCTGCCGTAGACGAGGGCCGCCCTCTCCATGCGCGCCCGCTCCAGGGCCACCCGCCGCGCGTCATAGCGCGGTTCGTTCTCCTGCTTGTAGGAGCCGTCGTTCTCCTCGTCGATGATTATCAGGCCCAGATCTGGCAGGGGGGCGAACAGAGCCGAGCGCGGTCCGATGACGACGTCCACAGAGCCGTCGCGCACGCGCCGGTATTCGTCGTAACGCTCCCCGGCCCCCAGCCCGCTGTGCAGTATGCCCACCCGCTCGCCGAAGCGCCTGCGGAAACGCTTCACCGCCTGGTGGGTAAGGGATATCTCCGGAACCAGAACGATGGCGCGGCGCCCCAGCGCCACGGCCTCCTCGATGGCGCGCAGGTAGATCTCGGTCTTGCCGGCGCCCGCCACACCCATGAGCAGTACCGGGCGGCTGCGCCTTTCCGCGCTTTCCTCCCCCATGCGGCTGCGGATCACCGCCAGGGCCTTCTCCTGGTCGGCGTTCAGCTGCAATCGCTCCGCAGCGGCCGTCTCCGGCGGCAGGCCGTAATACCTGGCGCCGCTGCGCTTCAGTTCCGCCTCAAACAGCTCCAGCTCACCGTGACGCGCCAGCGTCTGCACCGGTGAACGGCTGACGCCCGCCCGGCGGCAGAGCTCCGCCACCGGCATGGCCTCCGTGTCATGCAGAAGCTCACGCACGCGCCGTTGAGCCTCTGAACTGCCGTCGCCGTCGGGGCTTACATCCGCAGCGCCGGCAGGCTCCATTGCCGCAGCGGCATCCACCTCACCGTTTGTCCCGGCAACACCAGCCGCAAGCCGCGCGAACTGCACCAGCCTCGGCTTCATCTGCGGTTCCTTCAGAGAATATCGCGGCTCCCCGTCTCTCACCTGCCGCTCCAGCCCGGGAAGGCCGCCGGGCGGCAACACCAGCCCCATGGCCACGGCCGGTGAACAATAGTAATAATCGGATATCCACAAGGCGAGGCGTATCAGCGCCTCGGGCACCGGCGGGAAATCAAGCACCTGCTCGATATCCACCAGTTTCGAGGCCGGCACGTCTGAATCTTCGGCGAGGCCGCTGACAATACCCAGAGCCTTCTGCCGGCCGAAGGGGACCAGCACCACGGCGCCGGGGCGAACCGCACCGGCCAGCGCCCCGGGAACGCAGTAGTCGAAGGGGTGGTCCAGCGAGCGCGTCTTCAGCTGGATGAGAACGCGGGCGATCCCCGTGGGAATGGTGGCGGCTGTGCTGTCCATGACAGCACCATTATACTCCCCAGGACGGATAGCTGCGCCTGGCTCCTGCCTCTGTCTATTCCACCGCGTGCAGCGCCGAGTCCTCGCCGCCGGCTACCGCATCCCCCTTGAGGCCCGCCGCTTCGCGCAGGGTCGCGGCCTTGTCGGTCCGCTCCCAGGTAAAATCATGATCATGGCGCCCGAAGTGGCCATAGGCCGCCGTCTTGCGGTAGATGGGACGCCTCAGGTCCAGGTCGCGGACGATGGCTGCCGGTCTGAGGTCGAAGTTGTCCCTGACCAGTCCGGTTATCTTGTCCACCGGCACCTTCTCGGTGCCGAAGCACTCCACCATGATCGAGACGGGATGGGCGACGCCGATGGCGTAGGCCACCTGGATCTCGCAGCGCTCCGCCAGTCCCGCCGCCACCATGTTCTTGGCCACGTAGCGCGCCGCGTATGCCGCGGAGCGGTCCACCTTGGTCGGGTCCTTGCCCGAGAAGCAGCCGCCGCCGTGGCGGGCGGCGCCGCCGTAGGTGTCGACGATGATCTTGCGTCCCGTGAGCCCGCAGTCGCCCATGGGGCCGCCGATGACGAACTTGCCCGTGGGGTTGATCAGGATATCGGTCTCGCCGGCGCTGTACATTCGCTTTGGCAAGATAGGCTCGACCACATGTTCGATCAGGTCCGGCTTGATCAGGGTCTCAATGTCGATGTTGTCCTTGTGCTGGGTGGAAATGACCACGGTTTTGATGGCCACGGGCTTGCCGTCCTCGTAGCGCACCGTCACCTGGGTCTTGCCGTCCGGCCGCAGGTAGGGCAGCACGCCGCTCTTGCGCACCTCCGAGAGGCGCTTGCTGAGCTTGTGCGCCAGCAGGATCGGCATCGGCATCAGCTCTTCCGTCTCGGTGCAGGCGTAACCGAACATCATCCCCTGGTCGCCGGCGCCCTGCGTGTCCAGCGGGTCCTCGTCATCGGCGTCGGTGCGCACCTCGTAGGCCTGGTTGACACCCTGGGCGATATCCGGGGACTGCTCGTCGAGGGCGACGATCACTCCGCAGGTATCACCGTCGAAGCCGTACTTGGCGCGCGTGTAGCCGATTTCCAGCACCGTCTCGCGCACCAGCTTGGGAATATCGACGTAGGTCTCGGTGGTTATCTCGCCGCCGACAACCACCAGGCCGGTGGTCACCAGCGTCTCGCAGGCGACACGGCCGAACTGGTCTTCCTTCATCACGGCGTCGAGGACGCCGTCGGATATCTGGTCGGCTATCTTGTCGGGATGACCTTCGGTCACCGACTCGGATGTGAACAGGTAATCTTTTTCGCTCATTTTCTACCTCCAGACAGGTGAAAGCCCTTACCGCGTTTCCGGGGGGCTGAGATACTAAAAGAAGAACATAATACTACCCGAAAACGAGTTTAGCAGGCGATACGGATTCAATGCAACATCAAGGGGGACGTGTACCCGCAGGCGGGCCGCATCACAGCCGCATGTGGATACCTGCGGCGGCCATGTACTCCTTGGCCTCATGGATGGAATAGGTGCCGTAATGGAAGATGCTGGCCGCCAGCACCGCGTCGGCGTCGGCGTCGCGCACCACTTCCACCAGGTGGTCCAGGTTGCCGGCTCCGCCGGAGGCGATCACCGGTATCTCCACCGCGTCCGTGATCGCCTTCGTCAGGTCGATGTCGTAACCGTCCCGGGTGCCGTCCGTATCCATGCTGGTAAGCATGAACTCGCCGGCGCCGCGCTCGGCCGCCTCCACCGCCCACTTCACGGCGTCGCGGCCCGTGGGAGTGCGGCCACCGTGGACGAAGGCCTCCCAGCGCTTCTCTTCCCCCTCCTCCGACACCAGTTTGGCGTCGATGGCCACCACCACGCACTGGGAGCCGAAGCGCCGGGCGCAGCGGTTGATGACGTCCGGGTTGTCCAGCGCTGCCGTGTTGATTGCTATCTTGTCGGCGCCGGCCTTCAGCACCTTGCGGAAATCCGCCTCATCGCGCATGCCGCCGCCGATGGTGAAGGGGATGAACAACTCCTCGGCGCAGCGGCCGGCGAGCTCGACAACCGTCTCCCGGCGCTCATGGGAGGCGGTAATGTCGAGGAATATCAGCTCGTCCGCACCCTCGCGGTCGTAGGCGGACGCCATCTCCACCGGGTCCCCGGCGTCCCTGATGTTGACAAAACGCACGCCCTTGACAACACGCCCGTTGCGGACATCAAGACAGGGGATTATGCGCTTACTCAACATGCCGGTTAGTCGAGGATCTCCCTGGCCTCAGCCACGGTGAAGCTTCCCTCGTAAAGGGCCCGGCCGACGATGACACTGCTGACGTTGGGCAGGTCCAGATCCTTGAGTCGCCGCAGGTCATCCAGGTGGGAGATGCCGCCGGAGGCGATGATATCGATATCCACCGCTTCAGCCAGTTCCCGGACCGCCTCCAGGTTCATCCCCATCATCATGCCGTCGCGGTCGATATCCGTGTAGAGCACATGCCTGATGCCGGCCTGCTGCAGGAACGTCGTGAAGCGCACTGCGCTCACCAGTGTATGTTCCTGCCAGCCATGGGTGGTGACCATGCCGCGCTCCGCGTCGACGCTTACCACCAGGCGCTCCCCCAGCAGCTTGACCGCATCCATCAGGAAGGCCTGGTCCGTGAGGGCGCTGGTGCCGAGGATAACCCTGTCGACGGGTCCACCCTCCAGCCGTTTGAGCGTCTCCATCTCCCGGATGCCGCCGCCGAACTGGACCGGTATCGAGACCGCCTCCGCAATCCGCTCCACCGTGTCGATGTTCACGGGTTTGCCCTCGCGGGCACCGTCCAGGTCGACCACGTGCAGCGCCCGGGCTCCCTCTTTCTCCCATTGCCTGGCCCTTGCGGCCGGGTCGGAGCTGAAAACCGTGACATCGGCGAAATCGCCGCGCCTGAGGCGGACGCATTCCCCTCCCTGGATGTCGATGGCCGGATAGAGGATCATTGCACGAAATTCTTCAGAATGGACAGTCCCAGCGAGCTGCTCTTCTCCGGATGGAACTGGAAGGCTGCGATATTCTCATGCTCCACCGCGGACACGAAACTGCAACCGTAATCGGTAGTACATAGTATATCGGAATCCCGCGCCGGTACTACAGCGTAGGAGTGCACGAAATAGAAGAAGGAACCGTCGGGAACATCCGCCAGCAGGCGCGACTGCTTGCGTCTGGAGACGTCGTTCCAGCCGATATGAGGTATCTTGAGTTCCGTGGACAGCAGCTCCACCCTTCCCGGCAGCAGGCCCAGCCCCTGGTTGAGGCCGTGCTCGTCGCTCTCCTCGAAGATCAGGTCCAGTCCAAGGCAGATGCCGAGGAAGGGTTTGCCGCCCAGGGTCTCCTCCCGGATAACATCCACGAGGCCGCGTTTGGCCAGGTTGTGCATGGCGTCACCGAAGGCGCCGACGCCGGGTAGCACCAGGGCGTCGGCCCTGCGTACCTGGTCCTGGTCACGTGTAACGATGACCTCGGCGCCCACCTTCTCCAGGGCCTTCTCCACGCTGCGGAGATTACCCATTCCATAGTCGACGACGGCTATCAGTTAGAGCACACCCCTTAGCTGACGGCAGAGGGACATCTGTCAGAGCACACCCTTCGTGGACTGCACGCCGGCGATGCGCGGATCCATGGTCGTGGCCTGGTCCATGGCCTTGCCGAAGCCCTTGAACACAGCCTCGATCACGTGATGAGGGTTCGTTCCCGCCAGCAGCCTCACGTGCAGGGTCAGGCCCATGTTGGTCACCAGGGCCTGGAAGAACTCGTGTGTCAGGTCCGTGTCGAAGCCGCCTATCTGGGAGGCCGACAGGTCCATGTTGTAGGCCAGATAGGGGCGCCCGCAGATATCGGCGCAGATGGTGGCCAGCGCCTCGTTCATGGGCAGAACATAGAAGCCGTAGCGGGAGATGCCCTCCTTGTCGCCCAGGGCCTTGTCGAAGGCCTGGCCAAGACAGATACCCACATCCTCTACCGTATGGTGACCGTCTACCTCAAGGTCACCTTTGGCCTTGATCTCAAGGTCGAAAAGACCGTGCTTTGCGAACAGGGTCAGCATGTGATCGAAGAAACCGACGCCCGTGTCGATGCTCGAGTCGCCCTTGCCGTCGATGTTGAGCCTGACGACGATGTCGGTCTCGGCGGTCTTGCGCTCGATGGTTGCCTCTCTGGACATCGGTGCCGCTCCTTTCCGTTCAGTTTGCTTCCGTTCAGTTAACGAACAGGCATCCCGGCCCGTTCCCCTACTCCTCTTCCTCCGGCGGCAGGGTGCAGCGCTGCTGGCGTAGCTGGGCTGCGCGGGCGTGGGCCTTGAGGCCCTCGGTGCCGGCGATCTCCACCAGCGAGGGAGTCAGCTCCCTCACGGTCTCCGGAATCAAGGATATCACAGCCACTTTTCGCTGGAAATCCTCTACGGAAAGCGCCGAATCGTACCTGGCGGTGCCCGCCGTGGGCAGTATGTGGTTGGTGCCGATGATGTAGTCTCCATAGGCGGTGCAGACATCCTCGCCGAGAAAGACGGCCCCCGCGGCCGTGATCTCGTGGATCACCTGTTCCGGCTGCAGTGTGTGGATCTGCAGGTGTTCCGGGGCGAAGCTGTTGCTGAACCTGACAGCCAGGTCCAGGGGCTCCCCGCCCTCGGCCATCACCAGGGAGACCTGGTCCAGAACGGTGGCGTCCATTCCCAGCTCCCGCCGCATCCTGTCCACTTCGGCGGAGACCCTGTCCAGCAGCTCCTTCGACCAGCATACCAGCACCGCGATGGCGCCGCTGCCGTGCTCCACCTGCGCCAGCAGGTCGGCCGCTATCAGCGAGGGATCCGCCTGCTCGTCGGCGATGATCAGGACCTCGCTGGGCCCCGCCAGGCTGTCGATGCCGACGCGGCCGAAGACCTGGCGCTTAGCCTCTGTCACATAGATGTTTCCGGGACCGCAGATGACATCGGCCGCTGCAATGGTTTCCGTCCCGTAGGCCATGGCTGCCACCGCCTGGGCGCCGCCCACCCGGTAAATCTCGTCGATGCCCAGCATGTCGGCCGCCGCCAGCACCGCCCGGGAGACTTCGCCGCCCCTGGCGGGCGGTGTGCAGATGAAGATCTGCTTCACCTCGGCCACCTGGGCCGGGATAACGCTCATCAGTACCGTGGATGGATACTCGGCGCCGCCGCCCGGCACATAGAGCCCGGCGCGGCGCACCGGCAGCATCCTCTGTCCCAGCATCTGGTTCTGCCTCATGGGGGCGGTCCAGTCCCCCCTGAGTTCGTGCTGATGGTAGAGACGGATGTTTTCGGCGGCCAGTTTCAGAGCCGCCATCAGGGCTTCGGAGACGCCCTCCCGGGCCGCTGCGATCTCGTCGGCCGATACCCTCAGGCGCGACGCGGCGAATCCCGGCGAATCGAAGCGGTCGGTGTATTCCACCAGGGCCGTGTCTCCCCCCTCGCGCACGCGTGCGATGATGTCGGCCACTGTTTCACTGAGAGCCCGGTCGTCACCCGGCTCTCCGCGCAGGCGCGCCACCAGGCCCGCCATGGATTCCTCTGTAAGATTGTATCTTTCCATCTTCATTCAGACACCTTCAGCGCCCGACGCTACAGTGATCTCACCGAGGCGCCTGACGAGCTTATCGATCATCTCCGCCTTGAGCTTGAATGATACACGGTTGGCCACCAGCCGTGCCGAGCATACGGCGATCTCTTCCCTTTCCACCAGCCCGTTCCGCCGCATGCTCCCGCTGCTGGCGGTCAGGTCGACGATGCCCTCCGCCAGTCCCGCCTGCGGCGCCTGCTCCAGGGGGCCGCGCAGCTCGATGACCTCGACCCGCCGCCCCCGGCCCTCGAAATAACGGCGGCTGACCTCAGGATACCTGCTGGCGACCCGCATCACGCCGGCGCGCCTTATCCCATTTCCGGACGGGGCGCCGTTATCCTGCGTGGCGTAGACGATGTGGCGGCGGCCGTAACCCAGGTCCAATAGCTCGTACAGGCTGTGGTCCTGTTCCAGCAGCAACTCCTTGCCCACCACGCCGGCGTCGGCGGCGCCGTATTCGACATAGGCGGGGATATCCAGGTGGGGAGCGGTGATGATCGAGCGGCCCTCGCCCACCTCGAACACCGGCTTGCGGTCATCGGCCCGCACCTCGTCCACATTGAAGCCCGCCTCTTCCAGCAGGTCCAGCGTCGGCCCCATCAGGTACCCCCGGGGGACGGCAAGCGTCAATTCAGTTGTTGGAAGCGGTGACTTTATCATATTTTCAAAGCTCGGCAGCCCGGAATCTCAATCATTCCCCCGGCCGGACAGAGCGAAGAGCAGGTAATCCAGCCCGATGGCGAATCCCACAGCCGGCGCCCGGCCGCCGAAGCCTTCGTGCGGGCCGTCGTAACGTCCACCGGCGCCCAGCGGACAACCGACGCCCTCGCAGAGCACCTCGAAGGCAAGCCCAGTGCCGTGATCGATGTCGCCGGAGGCGCCCATGTCGAAAATGATGCGGTGCGCAAAACCGTGGCGCGTCACCAGGTAACAGGTCCTGGCCAGGCGCTTGAGGGATTCCTCCATGGCGGGGCCACGAGACAGCTCCCGGGCCCTGGTCAACACATACGAGCCCCCGCGCAGGGCCGCCGCCTCGAGGATCGCCCGCCGGTCGTCGTCGTCAATATCCAACCCGTCCACGACCTTATGCAGCCGCACCAGGTCCCGGTCGATGATCGCGCTGGATATCGCTTCCCTGCCCGCCTCGCTGATACCGATGACTTCCAGCAGCCCGCTGAAGAAGGTCGCCTCGCCGATACTGACGGCGTAATCCTCAAGACCGCATGCGTCCAGAGTCCGGCAGAGCACTGCCAGCACTTCCGCATCCATGGCGGGGGAATCGACACCGATAAGCTCCAGACCCACCTGACAGAATTCCCTGCGGCGCCTGCTCCGGGGCTCGATTGGCCCGGGGGAATCACCGAACCAGCTGAGCCTGAGCGGCGGCTCCCGGTCGCATTTGCCGCCGCCATCAAGCGCCGGCGTTGTCACTTCTTCATAGCCGTAGCTCCTGAAGACACCGCGGATGAGCGTCTCCAGCGAGCGCGATCATCCGGCCCCAGACAGCGGGACTTCCCCCGCGCCCTCGGGTATGAAAAAATTGTCCATGGGTCAACTTTCCTCAAGCATCGGCCTGATTTCAGCACTAGCAGTATAAATCATCGGACCGTCCCGGTTAACGTTTGCAGATGAACTTCCGAAACCTATATTATAGGCGGCTGCGCCGAAGATTGGACGACGAAGCGCGAGCGATGACAACCAGCGCGGCCACGGAAGCACCCGAAGTTGAGAGCGCCGCCGCCTGTGCATTCTATATCCTGACAGCGTGAACGCACCTGTCGAGCGGGCCCCGGCGTTTGACCGGGGCCTCCGCTTTTCTGTGATGGTTTTAACAGACCCGCCGCCGGGCAAAATCCGATTACCGGGAGAGATATGGAGTTTTTTCTGCAAGGGAGGCGGGATGGCAGTAGCTGAGTTCAGCGTGATACCGATAGCCGAAGGCTCGCTGCGTCCATATGTCAAGGCAGCGCTCGCGGTAGTCAGGCGCTCGGGCCTCAAGTACGAAGTGGGCGCCATGGGAACCACCCTCGAGGGCGACTACGGACAGCTGATGGACGTCATCGCCGACGCACGCCAGGCGGTACTCGATGCCGGGGCGACACGCGTCATCACCAGCATCAAGGTGGACGAGCGCGAGGGCGGCGTCAGCATTGACGGCAAACTGGAGGGACTGAGGTGAACGACAGGCTGCACAGTCTGCTCATCGCCCACAGCCAGAAGGTGGCGATGGCCGTCCATTCCCTGAAACACAGCTGTGAAGCCTGGCAGCGCGGCGACCGTGAGGCGCTGCAGCAATCCGTGGACGAACTATCGGCCCTCGAGGAAGAGGCCGATTCCATCCGCAGGCAGATCACGCGCGAACTGGCTTCGCCGGAGCTTCCCGGTCCCACCTCCGAACTGTTCCGGCGCCTCACCCACTGCGCCGATGACGTAGCGGACACGGCCAACCGCGCCGGCAACTTCCTGTTGATAGTACGCGACCTGCTGCTGCCGCCCGGATACAAGAGCGATCTGGTGAAGATGGCCTCCCTCTGCCAGACGGCCATGGCGGAGCTGGCCGAGGCGATACACTGCCTGGGCGAACCCGCGGAGCGCCGCATCGAGTACGCGGCGCGCATCAGCGACATGGAGAGAAGCGTCGACGACATCGAGTTCAAGATACAGCAACAGGCGTCCGAGCTGCAGCTCGATACCTGGAGCACCATCATCTTCTGGAGGCTGATCCTGACAACCAGCCGCGTGGCCGATTATATCGAGGACGCGGCGGACGAACTCCTGTCCTACGAGGGCGAGCTCTGACTCCCGTCAAGCTCCTCCTCCCACTTCGCCACGTTGGTGCGCGCGGTCCCCATGTAGGGTAGCGAAACGCCGATGGCATCGTAGTCCATTTCCACCAGCCGCTCCATCAGCTTGGGGCTCTGGGCGATGTCGCCGGCCGCCGCCACGAAGGCCTTGCCTTTCGCCCGGCCGATTATCTCCCGAAGCAGCTCCAGCACCGCCGGATGGCTGGGGTCGAAGCTGCCGGAGACGCGCTCGCTCTCGCGGTCGACACCCAGGCAGCACATGGTCAGGTCGTTGACGCCGACGCTGAAGAAATCCACGCCCGCCGCCAGCAGCCGGTCCAGCGTCAGCACCGCCGCCGGCGTCTCGATGGAGGCGCCGAAACTGACATCTTCGTGGGGTCTGAGTCCCACCTCCACGGCAATCTCCCGCGCCCGCTCGTATTCCTCCGTGTCGCGCACGAAGGGTACCTTGATTCCCAGGGAACCGCAGCCCTCCGCCACGGCCCGCCGCACCGCCTCGTACTCGGCCTTGAGCAGCGCCGGGTCGTCCAGTTCGCGGCCGATGCCGCGCCAGCCCAGCAGCGGGTTGCGCTCCAGAGGCTCATCCTCGCCGCCGCGCAGGCGCCGGAACTCGTCCGTGGGCGCGTCCAGCGACTTGTACCATACCTGCTTGCCATCGAAGGCCCGCGCCACCACCAGCAGCGCCTCGAAAACTGAAACAGTGAGGCTCTCCCCCTCCCCCCGCTCCAGCAGCCGCCCGGGATGGACGCCGCCCTGCAGCAGCAGGTAATCGTTGCGGAAGGAGATCACGCCGTCGGCTATCTGGGCCGCCTTCTCCGCCGATTCGGGCACGTTGATGGTGGTCATCAGCTGCGTCCGCGTCGCCACCAGGGTATCGGGCCCGTACTCGCGCTCACGCACCCTGGGGCCGATGCCGTCCAGCACCAGGCCCCGCCAGCCGTCCACCGTCACCACGTCGCCGTCATGCATCACGTCCATACCGTAGCGGGTACCCACCACGCAGGGGACCTGGAACTCGCGCAGGATGTTGGCGCCGTGGCTGGTGGAGCCGCCTTCGTCGGCCACAACCGCCGCCGCCTCGCGGAAGCGCGGCGCCAGGTCCTGGGTCAGCCGCTTGA
>JAJRYJ010000113.1 GCA_024275795.1 Actinomycetes bacterium
TCCGAAATCTTTTTCACTCAGTTTAGTGACGCCGGCCCCCGGAAGAAATCGCCCCCGGACGCCGCCGTGCGGCCGGGAGCCCGACGAAAAATCCCACCGCTACCTGAACCTTACGCCGCCGGCGGGAGTAAACCTGTTTTTTATCCTGCCCGCTACACCCAGGAATCGCGATCGTCTGGATTTAATCCAAAAGTCATCCGTAACCTACATAAAGCTCGCTAAGACTCTTGTTCTTCAAATTCCACTTCTTCAGCAGAAGCGTTGTTTAAATCAAGTTTTTTTACCCGCGGCATGAAAGCTCTACGAAGCTTGATCACCATATTGACTATCCAGTCAAGATATTCTTCCCAACGTTCTTTTTTCCAAAGGTCAGCATCCTTGCTTATAACTATTATCTTGTCCTGCTTTTCTGGATAAGGATTCCAGGTAAGGGCTTCGCCGATTTCGTTTTCAATCTCTTCCTTTTCTTCAAGCAGCTGATCAAGTGCCGCATCGGCAACGTTTCTACGCATGTATACTCTCACGCCAATCTTATTGTCAAAAGTGTTCGCAGTACACGAGAGGTGAATCCCTGATCGTCCTAAGCCAATATCAAACCAGTATCTTGGCTTCGGCGTCCTTGTAGATGTAACTTCTTTTGTGGCAAGCAGTTTTTCCTTGAACTCCTTCCAGAACTCGAGCTGTAACTTTTTTGCATCCGTCAATTCACTGGTTCTTGCTGTCTTAGCCTGGCGAACAATCTCCTTCGGTTGACAGACGACGTTGAAACGCAGCGCTGGCCTGGAATCATCTATTTGCCAAAGCTCGGCCACTACACCGTAAAGCGAAAGATCGTCGGAGGTATTATCATTCAGCCAGTCCAGGGCCTTTTGGTGTTCAGGAGTAAAGTTGGTGGCGAGCCAGACCACGATCTTCGCATCCAGGACGGAACCATATGTAATTAGCTTTCCAAGATGGTCGTGGTCCGTCTTTGTCAATTGGTTTTCGATGACGATGTACTCGCCGGAACCAACGTCACGCGCTAAGATATCCGCCCAGTATGGCCCGACGGCCACCTCGGTATTTTCAACCTCGAGCTCCAAGCCGAGGGCATCGCCCAGCAAACCGATATTCTCATCACTGGCGAGCCAGGGTGTGAAGTCTTCGCTTTCGTTTTTCCAGTAATCCCTGACAGAAACTTTCATGATCGTCCCAAAATTTTTCACATTACTCGACATTACGCCCTCTTTATCGACTTGAATGGAACCCCATCATTATCGCGTTTTCTTGGACAGCAAAGATAGCGTTGCAGCTTGCTCTCACGGACAGGGGACAAGCTACCTTTGTTTCCCCTTAGTGAAAAAACAGGTCTGCGGCCGGCAATTCCTCTTAGTGTGAAACCACGCTTTAAAGAACAGTATTCTACTATCTTTGCACCCAAATAATCCTACTGCAACGATCGGATATAAGAAAACCGCGCAACCTTGGATTATTACGGATAATTACAGGGACAGCATACTCATTACAGCCCCGCGGGGCAGGGAAATAGGTGTGGTGTCCCGTTTTTCCTGGCCTGCTGGGTGGCTGGGGCCTGGGGCGGGCGGTAGAATACGTGTCGGTGGTGCGGAAGAGGAACAGGCGAAGGCGGAAACAGAGGCGGGGCGGGAGGCAGCGGCTGCAGGGGGAGAACTCAAGATAACTGACGGACCTACACAGCACGCCTCAGAAGCTTTGTCACACTTTGAAAGGCATCATCGAAATCTGCATGTTTACCAGAAATCAGGTATTCGACCCGCCGTTCCCAATCCAGTCTGTAGTCATTCCTTCTTTCAATAAACCTGTCAATCATTTCGCGTTGTAACGGGAGCTGTTTGACGGCGAATTTCTCCCCGAGTATGGAAATGGCCAGATCGATATCAATTTCCCTTGAGATCAGCTGACCGATATCAAAAACATCGCGAGCAATCGCAAAGCGACGCTGTCCGCCCACGGCTCTTAGCTTCTCTGCGAGAATCTCCTCCAGGCAGTAACATGGAATCTTCAGTTTAGGCATTGAATCAACATCGGAATAGGGATGACTGAGGGGCCTTTCCACGACAGGCAGAGCTATTATTTCATCACTGGACAGATGAATGCGCACAGCCTGCGGCGAGCCGGTGCGGCTTATCGTTGAACGATGATAGAGCCTCACCTTGATCGTTTCTCTGCCGTACTCGTCGGAATCAACTTCGTATCTGGGCTCGGCGGCCATCAGATTTATTCCGGACAACCGGGATGCTACTTCAACCGGTCGTTCCAGCTGGCTCCGGACTGCTTCCAGCCCAAGCTCACCATTCACGGTAAAGTCGAGGTCCTCAGAGAACCGGTATTCAGGAAACCAGCATTTCCTGAGACTGGTTCCCCCCTTGAAGACCCAGCTCTCCCTTATTTGGCTGTCAAGGAACAAGCCGGCCAGCAGCCAACCCAAAGCGTAATCGAGATCGACCGTCATGGGCTCCACGGCCTGCGCAGCAGCAAGACTTCTGGTTTCAGCCTCCGGAATCACGGAAGACGGCTCACTTCTCCGTACGCTCAAGACCGGCCACATTCAGCCTTATCCGCCACCGGGTGACGATGGGCCCCCTTACGGGCAAACCCGGCTCGAGCAAAACGATGCCTGCTGTCAATCTGGACTGCCATCGCTCAAGCAGCCGCACGGCATCGGGATTATCGCAACCGGCTTTCTCTATCAGGAACATCAGTCTTTTTATCGCAGCGCCCCTGGGGAACCTCTGCAGATATCTATCCAGGAGATGCCAGTCGAGCTCGCGGACGGCCTCTTCAGCCGCTTGCACAACAGTAACTATGCCACCCGACAGGTCCGGCCTGTCGGCACTATCGATAAGTGTCTTTTCCTTATCAGTAACGTTAAAGGGCTGATTATCGACGTGCTCCTCCATATAACCAAAAAGCCTGGACGGGGACACGCGGACAAACCGGTAGCGGACACCTAGTATATCCTGGGCGGTCTTTGATTTTCGTTGCGTCGTCTGGACATAGACGGTCCCGGGAAGCTGCTCCGTCCAGTTCCAGTAGCGGATGGCCGACAGGTATGCGACTACGGCCGGCTCAGCGAGCGCTGCCGCGATCACGAAGCTGGCCTCCGACCATTGGCGCTCTGGTCCCGCCTCCAGCGGGACCAGCAGATAGACACCGCGCTTCAAGCGTTTTACCAGGCCCTTGCGAGCAGCCATCGATAGCAGATGCCGAGCAAGTTGCCGGTCTTTTGTGAAGGCTACGGCATCATCTATCGAGACCACGTGTGCCCCGGTCTGCGCCAGCCGGGAAACAAGTTCAAGCGCCTGTGGACCCATTTTTATTATATTAGAAGGCACGATAATATAAGTTTCTTGTATTATTGTGTCTTATAATATAACTAAGGTTCGACAATAGCAACAAAATGTCCTGCCCGGCCGGGGTTGGGTACCGGACAGGTTCGCAAGAGATAACCGCCTTCATGTTGCTCTCGGAATCTCTAGCCTCGTCGTCATCTTACTCCAGGAAATCCTTGGCCCTGAGGCAAGTGCAGCCAGCCGGCATGTAAGGCAAGTTATCGCGAAGAAAGCTGGTGGAATACGAGCAGCGGCGTCTTACAGTCAAAGAAGCCAGCGAGCTGGCGGAACACGCCAGGCGTTTCGTTGGCCGGGCAGAGAAGATGTTGCCACGGAGGTGGAATTCCTGAGTGCTACGAAGGCGGCTGTCTGTTGATTTAGGTTTCTCATCGATTATCCCGAATTGCGGGCAACCATTTGGATTGCAGCTGTCGCTCCTTGTATGTAGAGCCTATGTTGTTCAATTAGAAAATCCCGCCAGTATGCTGCATTCTTGGAGTTATCCTCAACGTCTTCATCTGAAACCCATGGCTCAACCAGCTCCATGTGAAAAAACCTTGTTCGCATATTCAGATAATGGGTCGTCTCGTGCCGTACTCCTTTGCCATAGCCAGCTTCCAGTTCTTGAAATTCCCCGTTTCGTATTTCTTCCAGCTGTTTAAATTCTTCGCTTTCAGCAATCTTCAGTGTATGTTCACTATCAGCCAGCTTGTCGATAGCAGCTGGAAAGCTGCATCGATTTTTCAGCTCCAGATCAAAAGCTAAATCCAGAAGAAGGCCAAGCCGTTCCCAGCAACTTGATGCAATCCTGACGCCGGCGTCAGCATGATACCAAAACAAGAAGTCAGCCATCGATGGCCCTCTGTCCCTCGTTGTGACATCTTGTTGTACATACGGTAAATATATCGACATATAGGCGATGGCATAGGCAAGCTCGTCGGCGATCCAGGGAATTTCGCTATTCAATAGATCAAAACGATAAGACGGACTTATTTCCCAAAAAGAATAGCCGTCACGCAGGCGGCGGCCTTTTTCTTCTTCGGTTGCTTCCGCTTCAAGCCTTTTTCGGAGTTCCACACATTCATTATTACATTTCATCCACAGCGGGCTGTTATCATCAGCTGATAGCTTGATTTCCAAGCGACACAACGCATCGCGAATGGTTATGCCCCTAAACTTCTGTAAATTCTGACGGTCGCTAAAGGAGGAGCGGCCATCGTTCTCCAAGATAACGGTACCAAGCCAATATCAAAGGAGGAGACGATGGCCAGGAACAACAGTAAGGGTAAAAAGCAGCTGATGCAAGAGGTTTTGACGGATGACCCCGATTTCCTGCGCACAATCGTGGAAACGGTGATCCAGGAGATCCTGGAGATGGAGATGACCCGACACATCGGCGCTGCGCCCTACGAGCGCAGCAAAAGCAGGAAGGGCCGCAGAAACGGCTACAAGCCGCGGTTTTTAAAGACGCGGGTAGGCAGGCTCAACCTGTTGGTGCCCCAGGACCGCGAGGGAACCTTCTCCACACAGCTGTTTGCCCGCTACCAGCGCTCCGAGAAGGCGCTGCTACTCTCGCTGATGCAGATGTACCTGCAGGGAGTCTCCACCCGCAAGACCACCCGGATCACCGAGAAGCTCTGCGGCACGTCGTTTTCCAAGAGCCAGGTGTCGGCGCTTTCAAGCAGGCTCGACGCCGAGCTTGCCGCCTGGCGAAGCCGGCCGCTGACTCATTCTTATCCTTATCTGATCGTGGACGCCCGCTATGAGGACGTAAGAATAGATGGGCGCATCACCAGCCAGGGCGTGCTGATCGTCAAAGGTATAAGAGGAGACGGCAAACGTGAGATCCTGGCCGTCTCCGTGGCCGACACCGAGAGCGAGGCCACCTGGCAGGAGGTCTTCGCTGATCTGAAGGCCCGGGGACTTACCGGTGTCAGGCTGGTTACCTCCGATCATCATGCCGGCATAATGAAAGCCGTCAAAAAGCACTTTCAGGGAGCCGGCTGGCAGCGCTGCCAGGTTCACTTTCAAAGAAACGCCTGCGGCCTGGTCCCCCGCTCGGCCCGCAAGGAACTGGCGGGGGATCTACGTGAGGTCTTTGCTGCTCCCGACCGGGAAAGCGCCATGAGGATAGCAGAGCGGGTAGCCGACAGCTGGCGGCCCAAATACCCAAAAGCAGCCCGGCTGATCGAGGATCATATCGAGCAGTGCCTGGCGGTCCTGGCCCTGCCGGCATCACACCGGCAGCGACTGCGCACCACCAACGGCCTGGAGCGGCTAAACCAGGAGATCAAGAGAAGAACCAGGGTGATCCGGATCTTTCCCAACCGCGAGTCTGCCTTAAGGCTCGTCACTGCCCTGGCTGCTGAGCAGTCGGACGAATGGATCAGCGGCAGGCGCTACCTGAACATGGAAGAGCTGGTCGACGCCGAGGCTGATGGTAAGAACGCCGCGCGTGAGTTGGCGGCGGTAAGATGATCTTGGAGACTTTAGGAATTTACAGAAAATTTGGGACTTGACCCCACTCAAAGACCCGATAACAGCAATAGTCGTGGGAGACAAATCTGGCATTACTCATCCACCGCCATCCAGCAGATCAAGTGGATTTCGTCCTCGTCGATAACCGGCAGGGGTTCGGGCTGGATGAAAGGCTGCAAGCCGAGCTCCTGCACCTTTTGCATCAGCGCGACCGAAATCTCCTCGGCGCTATCCGATGACGATTCGCCGCCTTCCCCTTCGAGCACGTTTCGAAGAATTCGCTCGTGACGCATACCCCAGGGCGCCTCGATCGCCTCGATGGCCTCGTCGATCTGCTGCTGGTCATAACCCGGAGGCGGGTGCTCGCGTATATGGTTCGCGGCTCTCCGGAAAAGCGGCCTGATTTTCGGCTGAATGTTCAAGGGATCCGTGGCAAACATCCATTCGTCGTAAATATCTTTCCTCGCCTGCTCCCAGGCGGCATAGACAGCCTCTCGCATGTCATCGGGCAAGTGGCGCGGCGTTCTTTCGCTGCAGTGAATCTTTTGCAGACAGCGAAGGGTGTTGCGCTCGATTTCATCGCCATCGAGCGGCACGAAACGCAGGCTGAGGCGATCTCCCACCTTGGCGCAGAAGAAATGGCCCCGTTCCTCTCCCCGGGCAATTCCTGATCCCGCGGCCCAAGGCAGTTCTTCTATTTCCCGGCGCCGGGTCTGCAGGGCGCGCCTGAGCTCCTGCCGGTACTCTTCACCTGAATGGGCGGTTGGATCCTCACCGGCATTCTCGAACAGTGCCGTATCTTACTCGACCAGGTTCTCGATCTCCACGCGCGTCTCCGCGAAAACGAGTTCCTGGGTGACGCCGCCGGGAATCACCTCGCTTTCAACACCGATCGACGCCGCCGCCTGCGCCAGCTTGCGCCGAATGCGTTGTTCCAGCTCCAGCAGGCGATCGAGCTCCCGGTCGGGGAAAAAACAATATATGTGCACGTCATCGTGCGGGCTGCCGATGCGGTCGATGCGGCCATGGCGCTGTACCAGACGCATGGGATTCCAGGGAAGGTCGTAGTTGATGATATTGCGGCACTGTTGCAGGTTCACACCCTCCGCCAGCACGTCCGTGGTGATCAGGATGTCGTACTTGTCATCCTGCAGGCCGGGCGGCGCCTGCGTGGAACGGGGGGCAAAACCGAAAACGGCCTTCTCGCGGCTTACGGGGCGCCCCCGGCCGTACCCGGCCACGGAAACGAGACGGTCACGGTAAGCCGCAAGGCGCTCGTCACCGGCGATGATTTCCTGGAGGTGTTCCCCGATCCAATCGACGGTGTCAGCGAAATAGGAAAAAATTATCACCTTGCGCTTGTCAATCTCGTCCTGCCTGCCAATGGCTTCATTCTCCGCCGCTGCCAGCACTTCTACGAGGGCTTCGACCAGCTTGTTCAGCTTGGGATCCTGCTTCCTCGCAAGAGCGCTTGCCTCGTCGTGGAAACCCTCCAGGATCTCCAGGTCCGATCGCACGTCTTCCTCCAGCCTTTCCGCATCGTAGAGGCCAACCGGCTCGGAGCCGCTCGCCAGCAGGGCTTCCAGCTTTTCCCATTCCTCGTCGTTGTCGATGTTCGTCCATTCCTGCAGAACTTCGGGGGTGGGAACGTGCCCCAGCTCCAGCGCCTCGAGGAAAGCGCGATGATTCTCGATCATCTTCTCGAGCGTCCGGGAAAAGGCATACACGGAAGATTCGAAACGCTTGAGAAGTCCCGTGCGTATCAAGCCCACCAGCGCCAGCTGTGACTCGTCGGGAACCCCCTCTTTCCTGTAGGACGATGGACAATAGCGGGCCATCGTCAGCAACGGTTCTTTTTCTTCGTCCGCGGGCGCCAGGGCTTCACTGAACTCCTCGAAGAAGCCGGGAAGAACTTCATCCAGGCTGTACTTGAGTGAACGAACATGGGGCGTGGGAAACCGCACCGGCACCTCGTCGCCATCCAGGGTGCGAATGTGCTCACCCTCGTAATACTTCCTCACGAAGTGGCGCGTCCTGCGCACGGTGACGGAATCGAGCACATCGAAGAGCATGTCGGGGCTGAGCTCCTCCGGGTCCTCCTGCTCCGCTTCGCGAAACCGCTCTTTCAGCGAACGAATGCCCCGGTCGGCAAAAACGCCGTCGTGGCCGACGAACAGCGTAAGCAGGTAGTACAGGTCCCAGAGTGAATTATTGACCGGCGTGGCCGTCAGTAACACCAGCTTCTTGGGTGGCTTGCCCAATAACAACCGTCTCAAAGCCTGTGCTCTCTTGGTATCCGGGTTGCGAAAGGCCTGGGCCTCGTCGATCACTACCAGGGAATACTCGTCGATGCCGTTCCTCAAGTGCTTGCCGTCGCCACCAAGCTGTTGCTCCGATGCGAGCTGCTCGTAACTCAGGTTCTCCACGTAGAGCTGGTACTGGTCGAGGAAAGATTCCCACATGCCGTCCCTCAGCGCCGCCGGAGAAACAAGGAGTGCGCGCTGGCGCCTCTCCCTGACGGCATCCTTGAGCAGCTCGCCGGCGATGAAAGTCTTTCCCAGTCCTACGCCGTCGGCAATGAGCACGCCGTTGTATCTTTCCATGATCCGGCGGGCGCGCCAGACACCGTCGTTCTGAAAGGTAGTCAAGTGAAAGACTTCCTCCATGTCGCTTTCTTCCGCCAGCTCCTTCCCATACATCTCCCACAGTACGCGCAGGTATATCAGGTATGGATCGTACTCCTGGAACCTGGCCCGGTAGATGGCCGCGAGGTCGAAATCGGTGGCGTCCTCCCATAGATCATCGAACCAGCTTTTCACGCGGCCAACCGGCGTGGGATCGTATCGCCCCAGGTTGAGCTCGATGTTGGAAGTAATGCCCGCGGCGGTGAAGTTGCTCGAACCGGCGATTACACCTTCGTCGCTCCCGAAGATGAAGGCCTTGCCGTGCATGAAACCTTTTTCATAGCGCCTGACTTCCAGCCTTCCTGACTCGATCAGCGAAATGAGCCGCTCGATGGCGGCGTCAGCAGCCGGAGTGAACTGGATGAGGTTACGGTCGTGAATGAGACCGCGGTAGTGCTGCTCAATGGCTTCGCCCACCAGCTTTCTCTCGAAGCCCTCTCCCCGGGGATCCCCGGGCCGGCGTTCGGGAACGGCCGGCGGCGGCGTCGGCTAGGCGCCCAGCAACAACCGCACGCGAGGGAGCCGCTCCAGCTGATCGGCCAGCAGGGCGAAGCCCTCGATGTTAAAGTAGCCGGTGGCGATGGAGAGTTCAAGCGGTTGACTATACGTCTCCGAGAGCCAGGCGAGGTGGCCCTTGAGGGCCTCGGAAAGCGTATTGCCACTGCGATTGTCGATGAATTCCGGCTTCAATTCAATAGAGATCGAGAAATTCTTCAACGGAGAGGCCGGCCTTCTTTATCAGGCTCAGCAACAACCCCTTCTTGATCGGCCTTCCCTTGTGGACAGGGACCGAAAGGATGTTCGGATTTCCCTTTCGGGAAAGTTTGACGTGGCTTCCTCTCATCCCCCGATTGGTCCAGCCGGCTTTTTCAAAGGCCTACACCACCCGCCCCGGTTTCAGGTTGTGCAAGCCCGGCATCAGGCGGAACGCGCCGTCTTTCCATCGATCGTTTCATTTTCCGCCAACACCTCGAGGTGGCCTTCGATGGCGTCCTTTACCATATCCAGGGCCTCTTCGACCGTTTCGCCCTGGGAAACGCATCCGGGCAATGCCGGGCACTCGACCCAGTAACCGCCGTCCTCCAGATCGGGGTGGAGAACCACCTCGTAGCTCTTCCGCGCCACTTTTACCTTGTACTTTCTCTCCCGGGCAATGCTTTCCACTTTGCCTTTCAATTCCTCGATGATGCGACCCAGGGAAATGCTCAGTACCAGCTGGCCTTCCGCCAGCGTATCGAGAATCTCGTGTTCATCGCTGGTGATGGTGAAGATCGTCTTGCCGTCGGTGAGAAACTTGAGCTCCGCCAGGGGCTTTTCCACCCGGGGAAAGTTCTTCTTCAGGTAATTGATGCTCTTCCTGATCTTCTGCAGGGAGACGCCCTGGTCGATTAGCGATTTCACCACCTTGAGCTGGACAAGGTCGGCAAACGAGTACAGGCGCACGGTTCCCCGGCCGCCAGCCTCCTGGACGGACGGCTTGATCAAGTGAGTTTCGTCCCAGTAGCCGATCTGGCGCCGGGAAATCCCCACGATCTCGCAGGCGGTCCTGGAATTGTAGGTCACTGGAACTCCTTCCAGATCGTATTCATGAATACATCAATGTATTTATAACACAACCAGTGGAAAAGCAATCATCAGAATTTCTGATAGCCGCTGCGCCGGTGCGCGCGAATCTCATCCGTCTCGGCATCAAAGCTTCTTGCCCCAAGCGCGGAAATGCTCCAGCACAGCCTCCAGTCGCGGTCCATATTCCCAGCCCTCGTGGAAGGTTTCAAATATATGACGGAGCTGAGCTTCGCTCAGGTCGTACAGGTGGGCGACGACCGCGTCGAGCTCGTGAATCATGTCCTGTTTCTCTCCCTCCTCGAGAGGCCCCCATTCGACGCCGACGGCCTGGGCCCAGTCCGAAAAACGCTCGTCGGGACAGGCGAGGCGACCGGCGAGCTGTACTACTCTCTGCCAGAGGAGTTCGCTGCGGTTGGGGCGAGGGATGGGGAAGGGGTTAATGATGTGATAGTTCAAGCCGGTTTCAACAAAACGTCGAGCGTACCAGTCCAGAGGGATGGAGCAGAGCACACCGAGCAGGAAAGCCTGGTCATGTTCATCTCCTCTCGGCCAAAGGAAAAAGGGGCCTTTGTTTGTAATAAACACCCGCGGGGGGATGAGAGCGGCTCTTACAGTTCTCATGTCTGTGGCGCGACTTACGTCCCTGAAAGCAACCCGCGGCGCCATGCAGGGGAGGGTTTCCTGGTCGGCGAACCATTCCGGCGAATGGTCCGCAACCAGCTCGGAAAACGGCGAGCGCCGGTTGTTCCTGCTCCTGACGCGCTTGTCGCGCAGGTGCGGCAGCATCACCTCCGGGTCGGCCCAGCCGTAATAGACGCCCCGGTCATTCTCCCAGATGTCGAAGGACTCTCCCTTGAAGACCGGCCAGTATCCGTCGGCTGACCTGTCTTCTGAAAGGTCGATCAATTTCTTGTCATTTGTAGCATGGAGTTCAGTGTGCGGTCGTGCTCGCCACTGACCTTTCTCATCCAGGTCCAGGCGCGGTGCTTTCCTCAGCTGCATGAAGACCGCCGCCGACTCCTCACTGGGCAGCAGCGGCAGCGCCGCCGTATCGGTCCAGGAGAGAACCCCGTCAAGGGGGAACTCTACCGGTGGATATGCCGTGCCAGCCCGAAACCGCTCGAAGCTATTATACGGACCGCGGACAGGGATGGGTTGTTCCCAGTGGGTGGGGGCTTTTTTGAGTGCAGAAAGAGTGATCGTGTATTGCGGATGTGCGTCCTCAAATACCCAACCATTGTTGTTCAATAAGTATGTGAGATCTTCAACAAGGCCTTCATGAAAGACTGTCTGTCGAAATAGTGAAGAGCCCTTCACACTCCACACTGAGCGGGGCAGAACTACGCCGATGTAGCCGCTGTTAATACAGGCCAGCTGCCAGAAGCGCCAGCAGAAGGCTTTATAGAGGTCGGGATCACCGGTACCCATGCCGGGGTATGGGCCCGAAGTCAGCAGCCTGCGGAACACCTCAGCATCTCCCACCTCACGTTCGTATTGCTCGACCAGGTCGGGTCGTTCCCTGCGATAGCGTTTCTTGATTTTCTCCTGTTCCCTCTGGGGCAGCGCCTGAAAACCGGTGATATAACGACTCCAGCAGTCGTCCTCCTCCAGGGTTGCCTCCTCCCAGGGCGGATTGCCGATGATGACGTCGAAGCCGGTGCGCTCGCGCAGAAAAACTTCGGGAAACGCAATCAGGAAGTGGAAAGGCGGGATCTCCTCGAGCAGCTCCAGCGCCTGCTTTCGCAGGCGGGTCAACTCCTCCTCCGTCAGGTCGGACACAGACGGAGTGTATTTCATCTCCGGCAGCCGCGACGCAGTGAGCACGTCCAGCAGCGCCTCGAAGTCCTGCAACTGTTCCCGCACCTCGGCACAGACCGCGCGGGCCTCATCGATCTGGCTGGCGTCTGCATCGGAGAGCCTGGCCAGCTTTTCCATGTTCGCGCGCGCCGGCGCCATGTAACGCTCCGCCAATTCTCCGAAGAAACTTCCCTCGCCGCCACTGAGAATGGCCTTGGCTTCCTCCATGGTGGCGATCCCCACCAGCGAATTGCCGCAAACGATGTTGTGGTCCAGAAACGAAAGCGGCAGGCCGGGCACGAAGGTGTGAATCCAGAGCGACAGCCGCGCCAGTTGCACGGCGATGGGATTGATGTCGACCCCGTAGATGCAGCGGCGGGCGATCTGGCGCCGGAGCAGCTGGTCGTTGTCGATGTCCACCGCATCGGCCGCGCCGCCGCTCTTCTCGATTTCCTGGAGCGCCGCTTTCCGGAGCCGCCGCAGCTCGATCATCACGTCCTCGAGAGGGCGCTCGACCAGGTAGCGGCTCATTTGCCGCTCGATGCGGTCGACGGCCGCCACCAGGAAGTGGCCGGAGCCCATGGCAATATCAGCGACCCTGAAGTCAAAGAAAGCCTTGGCGGCGTCACGGTCTTCCATGGCATCGAGGCGGGAAAGATGTTCCGTCAATGCCGGTTCCAGGGAGTGGTACAGCAGGTGATCAACGGCGAAGCTCTTGGTGTAATAGCTGCCCGTCGACTTGCGCTTGCCGCTGATGTCGTGAAGGTAGAAATCGCCGATTTCGATTTCCGCCTTTTCGTCAGCATCAACGGGGACGTAAAAACCATCCCTGTCGATGGTCAGCGGTACTTCCGCCTGGGAAAGCTCGCTTTCCAGTAATCCCTCGTATATGGTGCCGAATTCACGTACCCCCAGGCTGCGGAAATCCACCGGTCCCACGCCCTCGGGCGTCTCATCGACGAGTAGGTGCGTCAGGGCGACGGCAAAGGAGGAATTGGGCAAGCGAATATCCTCGAGTAACGCACCGGTGCGAGAAATCTCGACATCGCTGGAGAAGAGGCCGCCGTTATACGCCGGCACTCCCCATTCGCGGGGTTTGCCTTCATTGACGACGCGGAAGAGGCTTTTCACCTCGTCCCAGTAGGTGGTGCTCTCATCGAAGTCGGCAGCGCCGTCACGCTTCAGCCTGGCGAGCTCCCGGGCTTTCTGCTTGAGAGAGCGCGCCCGGTAGAGCTCGTTGCTGCGGTACGGCAGCAGGTCCATGTCCTCGGCATAAGCAATGAAGAGCAGCCGGAAGAGAACCACGAGGGCCATTTCGTAAGTGGTGGACAGCTCGTCGGCGGACATCTTCTCCAGTCCCCGGGCCCTGGCGATGGCGACGGCCAGCAGGGGAATGACCCCTTCATAGATGCGGTCGCGAAGACGTGCACTCAGGCCGGCGGCATAATCGTGAGAACGATCGAGAATGTCTTCGAAGGTGCCACCGCGGGAAAGGGCCTCGCCGGAAAAAAGCAGCCACAGATATGCCGACTTGTCGGGGGTGAGGAGATTGAGCTGGGCTTCAACGTAGGTTTCGGTGCGCCCGCGGCGGCCGACACCCCTGTCTGCAGCGGTAGTATAGAGGCGAAGAGTGGCGCCCTGGTCGACGATCACGTACTGGAGATTTTCCTCGTCGGCTTTGGCGAGGGCATACTGGACGGGGGTCATGCCGCCGAAGCGCTCCAGGGCCATGTCGACCGCTTCCTTGCGCTCCAAGAAGACAGCGACCGCTACTTTGCTGGTTGCCGTCCTCAAGACGGAATACTGCTGCCTGGTCTCCCCGACCTGGTATCCCAGGCCTTCGAGCAGCTTCCTGCCCCGCTTTCCCAGCAGCGCCGCGGCCTTTTCTCCTGCCGATTCCCAGTCCGGCCGCCCCGGTACCCCGTGCAGCAGCTCATGGGTAGCAAAAAGGCCTTCGTTGCAGATACCGGGGATGGGAGCTTCCTCGATCTGCGGCAGCACTTTCCGCAGCATGCGAATGGCAGCATGGCGATCGGGCTCGGCGAGAGCGGCACGACAGATGGCCTCCGCCTGGGTGACGTCGGCATCGAAATAGACCGGTGGTTGTTCGCCGTGGGGCCCGCAGAGAGCTGCGTGATCCCCGTATATCGCCACGAGAAGAACCGGCACGGCGCGGCCCGCCTGCCGTGCCTTCCAGGCATTGCGTAGGGTTGATTGCCTCGGCTTTCCGGAAGAACGCGTGATGGCGACCTCCAGGGCACCGGATCCCTGGCCGATGGCAAGGCCGAGGGGTTCGAGGTCGTCGACGCCTTCCAGAACAAGGGGCCTGAGGTCGACATCCTCCAGGAATTGCGTACGAATGTCATCCCTGGAGACACTCATGATCAAACGATTTCTTCGCCGTCAATTATATCTTTTGCGCGCCGGCGCCCTTTTTCGGTCAGCTCCCAGGTTCCCCGCCTGGTCTTCTTTTTCAGGCAACCTTGGTCGACAAGCGTCTGCCTGGCCCATTGGGCTGCGTTATACCAGCGGAGAGCGTTCGAGCTTGAACTGAGGGGCTCGTAATCAACGTCTTTGAGAACGGGTTTCATCATTGACTCCACCGTTCCAACGTCTCCTGAATCGAGGCGCTGCCACCGAGCTGTTGAAGTGCTTTCAGGATAGGTTTTCTGTATTCCTTCTCTGGAGTTCTGACGCCGCGGGGCAGGCGACCCAGATTGCGGCGACTGGCATCTTCGCGCCTGGATAAAGATTCCTTATCGGCTGTCTTGCGGCCCTCTCTAGGGGATTTAATAGTACTCCATTCCTCGCCAAGGCCAGCGACGCGATTACGGAAGTCCTCAAGCTCGCGGGCATGAGCCAGCACTCTCTCCGCCAGATCCAGATCGCCGGCATCAAAGGCCTTCTTGCCCTGTTCGTTGATAAACTCCGCCTCAGCTTCAACTTCCTCAAGCAGTATCTCGAACGTCACCGCGACATTGATGGGGTCGTTGGCCAATGATTGCCCGTCTTGCTGCGTATGTTCCTTTTTTAACATCTCAGACAGCCAACTTCATGGGCCGACCCCTGAAACCCTTGCCGGTTGTTGAAAATATCTTGCTCCGCTTCATTCTGTAAACATAAGTAACCAGGCGCTCTAGCGCTTCTTCAGATAACCCTGATTGGTCATTGAACCCAATAGTCTCCTTGCCGATCAACATCGTAATATAGGCAAGCCGTTCGCTGTCCGTACCCTTCATTTCTTGGCGGTAATCCGGATGCAGCTTGTTGATCCGTACCACGCCGCTGATGAATTCGCTATGGCGGATGGCACCATCTTCGAAATCGTCCTCTACGATATTGATTCTCGGGCCGCTCGGAGTTTGCCGGTCTCCGGGTTCTCGGGAACGCTCACCGGTTGACTCGCCGGCAGGTCGGCTTTCTTTATTCGCAGCTTTACGCCTGCGTTTTGCTAGACCGCCTAGAAGTTCCAGATCCATGAACTCTTCATCGTCGAGAATGTCCCTTGCCAGCTCCAATGCTTTCTCATGGATGGCCTGTTGCCGCTTGCGGTCTTCTTCCTCCTTGTAAGAACCGACTTCCTCCTCCAAGACAGCACCGATTTTTTCCAGCTCAATCAGCAGGGCTACCCAATCATCATTGCTTTCGAAGCCGGTCCGCGATGGCAACGGCTTAAGAAAATCGGCCTCCACGAAGCCGCGAATAAAACCGCTGCTATAAACAGTTTCGTCCCAGTATTTTTCCTCTCGGGCCAACGCACCGAGGTCCTTGATCACATCCACGCCCGCGTGACGTACGGAAACAACACCCTTCCCCGAGCTATCATAGTAAAAACATGTCTTGAATTTCTTGTCGTGCGCCTTTTCAAGGAACCACTCGCTGCAGTCTGAAGCGACTCTCGGCAAGCCGAGATCCGGAGGGCTGACTGTTCTTGTGGTGCCCTTTGATTCTATTGTAAGCTCCAAGTTTCCTTCTCTTAAATAAGAGTCGAAAAGCTCACCCCACTTTTTTTCCAATCTGTCAACAGCCAGAGGACCCCGTGCCTTGGTCGGTTTGACTTTCAAGTCACTGATAACGATTCGCATACCCGGCTCAGAAAGAGATTCCCGCTTGGTGGCTTTTTCACAATCTGCGGCGTCATGACCTTCTTTTAAAGTTACCCTATAGGTAGGTAACGCCGGGGCCTTCTTGCTGAAGAAAGTGCATTTCTTCCCCACCTGCATAAAACCCCAGATACCGATGCCCAGCTGCCCGATTTGGGCAAAATCCTTCTGCTTCTTTATCGAATCAGCGACGCGCTTCAGCCGGTCCTCGAATTCCTTTTCATCCATACCGGGAGCATTGTGTTCTATCACAATCCGTGAAGGAGTAATCTTGAAATGAACTCTGCATGGTTCGAGATCAATTCCGAGCTCACTGCATTCCCGCCAAGCATCAAGGGCGTTGCTGATATATTCTTTCAGGGCATCTGCCGGACTCTGGTATAGCTGCCCAAGATAGGAAAGCATTGCTGCCATATTGCCTTCTATTTTTACCTTCTTGGTCATGGCTATTTCCCTCCTCGGAAATACTGGAAGCGGTTGGTAGTAAGAGCAAGCCATCTCTGGAACTTATCTTCGTTATCCAACATCATCATGAGGCTGGCGATATAGCCAATATCGTAAGGGTCGAGCTTGTCGCGAAATATTTGCCTGGCTGAATCGTCGCCGTCCCTGAACCAGCCAAGTTCACTTTCCAGCAGAATAAGAAGGTGCATGATCTTTTCAGCGCGCTCTCTGGCCTCAGCCACTACTCTTCTTTCGTTGCCTGTTCTTCCTCCATCTGATTTGGCAAGAAAGGATGAAATCTTTTCCAAGTTTGATTTTGATGGAAGCGTGCCCGACTTCTTCTTGTTAAACCATTTTGCAACGGTTGATCTGGGGACGGAAAGTTGCTCCGCAAGCTCAGAGACATTCAACTTATTCTTTGCGGCAAAATCGGCTAGATCGGCAACGGCATTTTCGGCATCGATGTTTTTTCCTTTGGCATTAACCATGGCAGTTTATTATTGGCGGAAGATTGTGAGAGTGCGCCTTATCAACCCGGTCCCGATCGTCTTTATTTGAGACCGTTAGCGCTGCCTTTCCATGCCACTGGACATAGACGACAGTGACTGCCCCGACAGGACGAATTCCGGAAACGCGCGTGCCAGGGGTCAAGTCCTGCAGGCGGACAGTAGCGGCGGAACCCTCGGTTTCCGTTTCTTCCTGACTCAACCCGTGCCTCCCCATAACTATAGGGCTGTCAGCCCATTGACTATTCGGGTTGCTGTCCAGCAGCCAATGGGCCGGCAGTCTTTGCTGGCGCAAGAGGCAAAGCCATCTCTGCGCATCGAAAAATGATACAGCATGCATCGGACGGAAAGTGCCTTCAACCTGTTGAAAAGGTGCCCAAAACCCCATTGCTTGGGGAAAAACA
>JAJRYJ010000010.1 GCA_024275795.1 Actinomycetes bacterium
GTCGTGAGTGTAAGGGAGAACTCTTGAGCAAGGACATCGCCAAGGCCACTGGCGAAGGGTCGGCAACCCCGCCGGACCCTGAATTCGTCCACCTCCACCTCCACAGCGAATACTCCATCCTCGACGGCGCCTGCAAGATGGATACCATGCTCGACCGCTGCCGGGAACTGGGCATGAAAGCGGTGGCCGTTACCGACCACGGTGTACTCTCCGGAGCGGTGGAGCTCTATCGCAAGGCCGGCGAGCGCGGCATCAAGCCCATCATCGGCCTGGAGGCCTACGTGGTGGAAGACCGTCACGCCCGTCCCGTCAAGGAGAAGAAGTTCCACCTGACGCTGCTGGCCGAGAACAACCAGGGCTATCGCAACCTGATGCAGATATCATCCCGGGGTTTCCTCGAAGGCTATTATTTCAAGCCGCGTGTTGATATGGAGCTGCTCAGGCAGCATCCGGAGGGGATCATCGTCCTCTCGGGCTGCCTCAACGGCAGGGTGGCGCAACTGCTTTACGATGGGGACCGCCGGGGGGCGCTGGAAGAATTCCGCAATTTGCAGGATATCTTCGGTAAGGACAACGTCTACCTGGAGATCCAGTACCAGGGCCTGGCGGAGCAGGAGCAGGTGAATCCGCTGCTGGTGGAGCTGGCCGCCGAAGTGGGCAGGCCGCTGGTGGCCACCAACGATGTCCATTACGTCAGGCATGATGACGCCTCCTCTCACGACGCGCTGCTCTGCATCCAGACCGGCAGCACGTTGCTGGAGGAGGACCGGCTCAAGTTCCAGGGGGACGGGTTCTACTTAAGGAGCGGCCGCGAGATGGCCGACGCGCTGCCGGAGCTGCCCCAGGCGCTGGAGACGACGCTGGAGATAGCCGAGCGCTGCAACGTTGAGCTGGACTTCGGCACCCTCAGGCTTCCCAGCTACAGGCCCGAAGGCGAGCAGGACTTCAACGAGGACGCCTACCTGGAGGAGCTCTGCGAGCAGGGGCTGAAGCAACGCTACCCCGGGGGTGAGCCGCCGGAGGCCCGTGACCGGTTGCGCTTCGAGCTGGACACCATCAGGGAGATGGGCTTTTCGTCCTACTTCCTGGTGGTCTGGGACTTCATCAAGTTCGCCCGCGACAACGATATCGCCGTGGGTCCGGGCCGCGGCTCCGCCGCCGGCAGCCTGGTGGCCTACTGTTTGCGCATCACCGATATCGATCCCTTGAAGTACGACCTGCTGTTTGAGCGTTTCCTCAACCCGGGCCGCCGCAGCATGCCTGACATCGACATCGATTTCTCGCCGGAGGACCGGGAGAAGGTGCTGGCTTACGTCGCCGAGAAGTACGGGCGCGAGAACGTGGCCCAGATCATCACCTTCGGCACCATGGCTGCCCGCGCCGCCACGCGCGACGCCGGCCGCGTCATGGGGCTTCCCTACGGCGTGGTGGACAAGATAGCCAAGCTGATACCGGAGGGGCCGGACGTGAGCTTTGCCGCCTGCCTCAAGCCGGGACAGGAGCTGCGCGAAGCCTACGACAGCGACACCCAGACGCGCGAGGTCATCGACATGGGCCTGCCGCTGGAGGGGCTGGTGCGACAGGACTCCATCCACGCGGCGGGGGTGGTCATCTCCGATAAACCGCTAACCGAGTACGTCCCCCTGCAGCAGAAGGGTGACGCCGAGGTGGTCACCCAGTTCCCCATGAAGGACGTGGAGAGCCTGGGGCTGCTGAAGATGGATTTCCTCGGCCTCAGGAACCTGGATATCATCAAGAGCGCCATCCGGCTCATCCGCGAGAGCCGCGGCATCGATATCGACCTGACGCAGATACCGCTGGACGACGAGAAGACCTACGTCATGATGAGCAAGGGACAGAGCGACGGCGTCTTCCAGTTCGAGAGTTCGGGCATGAAGGACGCCCTGCGCGAGGTGGGGCCCACCTGCTTCGAGGACCTTTACGCCCTGGTGGCCCTTTACCGCCCCGGGCCGATGAAGTTCATCTCCGAGTACGCCCGTAACAAGCGGGCCCCGGAAAGCGTCACCTACGACGACGAGCGGCTGCGGGAGATACTGGAGCCCACCTACGGCGTCGCCATCTACCAGGAACAGCTGATGGAGATAGCCAAGCTGATGGCCGGCTTCTCGCTGGCCCAGGCGGATGACCTGCGTAAGGCCATCGGCAAGAAGGACCGCAGGCTGCTGTCCAGCCTCAAGGACAAGTTCTTCGCGGGCTGCGAGCAGAACCAGGTCTCGCCCAAGGTAGCCGAGCGCCTCTGGGGCCTGATGGACGCGGCCGGCGACTACTCCTTCAACAAGTCCCACGCCGTCGGTTACGCCATGGTGGCCTACCAGACCGCCTATCTCAAGGCCAACTACCCCGTGGAGTACATGGCGGCCACCATCTCCAGCGTCATGTCCACCAAGGACAAGGTACCCTTCTACGTGCACGCCTGCCAGGGCCTGGGCATCGAGGTGCTGCCGCCGGACGTCAACGAGAGCAGCAACGATTTCTCCGTGGACGGCGAGCAGATACGCTTCGGGCTCAATGCCGTCAAGAACGTGGGCGACGCTGTAAACCGCTCCATCATCGAGGCCCGTGAGCAGGGTGGGCCTTTTACATCCATCTATGATTTTTGCCGCCGCGTCGACGCCACGCTGCTGAACAAGAAGGCGCTGGAGAGCCTGGTCAAGAGCGGCGCCCTGGATTCCACCGGCGCCAGCCGCAAGGGCATGCTCCAGGTGATGGGTCAGGCCCTGGCCGTCGGCGCACAGAGCCAGCAGGACAGCCTCGCCGGACAGGTATCCATCTTCGACCTGGGGGACGAGGGGGGCGCCCGGGACACCATCGACCCGCCCATACCGGCGTACGAATTCGACGACGACGAGCTGCTTAAGCTGGAGAAGGAGACCCTGGGCCTGTTTCTCTCGGACCACCCGCTGAAGGCGCTGGATGAGGCTACGATGGCCAGGTACGGCGCCCGCAGCATCAGCTCCCTCAGCGAGGCCCGGGACCGTTCGTCGGTCACGGTCATCGGCATGATATCCAAGGTGAAACGTCTGACCACCAGGAAGGGCGACCCCATGGCCTTCGTCACGGTGGAGGACCTTGCCGCCAGTGTCGAGGTGATAGTTTTCACCGAGCTATACGGTCGCTGCCGTGAGCTGCTCAACGACGACAAGGTCGTCATCGTCAAGGGCAAGGTGGACCGCAAGGGAGCCGATGAGGTTAAGCTGATCGCTAATGACATCAGCGAACCCGGCGCCCCGCCGGCCGGCGGGGATGACAAGGCCGTGAAACTGGTGGTGGACGCCGAGTCGCTCCGGCGCCGCCCCGACTCCCTCAGCGAGATGAAGGAGCTCTGCCGCGATTATCCCGGCGGCGCGCCGGTGTTCATCCATATGCTGGCCGACGGGGACGCGCGCGTGCTCAGATTGGGCCCGAAATACCGGGTGAGTCCGGAGAGGGATTTCATCTCCCGCCTCGAGAGCCTGATGGACGGTGGAGAGGTCTCCCTGGACCTGCAGCCCTGAACGCCCACACCTGCCCCCCGGACTTGTGCCGGGGGCTGTAGCTGTGATAGTTTCCCATCTTACAGTTCTTTGATTATTCGCCAACGGAATCGCGAGGGAGCAACGTTGCCGACAGCAGAGGAAGCCTTACAGGAATTGCTGGAGATGTCCGCCAGCGTGCGCCACGCCGTACTGGTGCGGGGCGAGGGCGATTTGCTCGCGAGCACCCTGAGCGGTGGTGGTGAGGCCTCCATGGTCAAGCAGGCCCGGGCCATCCTCGAGGAGGCACGCGATGCGGCGCGGGATATGAACCGCCCGCCGCTCAGTCAATTGTTCATCGAGACCGGCTCCGGCTGCCTGTTCATCGTCGCGGGCCAGGACGATACCTGGCTGGCGGCGACCACCGGCCCGGACCCGACTGTGGGCCTGGTGCTTTATGACGCCAATACGACGCTCAAGAACGCCATCGAGGGTACGGCCGCTGAACCGCAGGCGGAGGAGGAGCAGGCCGAAGAACCGCAAACTGAGGAAGCGCCGGAGGAAGCGCCGGAGGACGGAGGAGAAGTCGAGGATACGGGAGGCGGGAAGGATGAGTAGGGGCAAGAATTTCATCGCCGGTTTTCTTTTCTCCCTGGCTTCAGCAGTGGGCATCACCTACCTGGTGCGCCGCATGAAGCGCCGGCCGGGCATGGAACTCTACTTCGATGACGGCTCGATGCTGGCGGTCAACAACAAGACCTCGGAACTCTCGGGCAGGCTCACCTCCATGGCGGAGGAACTGCTCAGGCAGGCCCTCTAGCGGCGCCCGAACCCGCGATACTTTTCCTGACCGCGTCGGCAAGCTTCCTGGCACGCGGACGTTCACCCTCAAGCCCGTCACCGCCATAGCGGATGCGCTCGACCATCTCCGAAAGCGTTGCAAACTCCTGGCTGCGCAGGTAATGACCCACACGGTCCGAGAACTGCCTTAAGGTCTCGTCCGGGCGGCGCCTGAGGCCCAGCTGTTCGAGCCGCTCCGCCAGCCCCAGGTATTCCTTGAGCACCGGGTGGCGCCTGTATTCCCGGCCCAGGCTTTCCACGAGCAACCGCTTTTGCCGGCGCCGCCTCACGAGGGTGGCGAGCAGCTTCCAGAGGGCGGCCGCAAGCAGCAATGCCAGCGGCAGACCGAGGATAATGGTCAACAGGGGCAGGCCGGCCATGAAGGCCGCGGTCGCTCCCAGTACCGCGGCGGCGCCAGAGGCCGCCGCACCGACAGGGCCGTCTCCAAGGATGTTGTCCAGGTAATTGACGAGCTTGCCCATGAGCCAGGGGCTCTGCTCTCCGTCCCCGGCAACAGGGTAATCGAAGCCCGGCGTCGGGTCGAAGGGAACCCAGCCGGCGGCGCCGAAATCAACTTCCACCCAGGTGTGGGCGTCGCTCTGCCTGATCTCCCAGAGTGCAGTAAAGGGGTTGTACTCGCCGCCCGTGTATCCGGTGACCACCCGCGTCGGTATGTTGACGCTGCGCAGCATCACCGCCATGGCCGAGGCGAAATGCTCGCAATAGCCGGCCCGTTCCTCGAACAGGAAGTAGGCAACGGCGTCCATCTGCTCATCCTGGGGCGGGATGTCCAGGTCGTAAGGGTAATTCTGCTTGAGGTATTCCTCGACGGCCCGCGCCTTGTCGTAGCGGGTCGCGTAAGGGCGCGTGATGTCCTCGGAGAGCCTGCGTACCTGGTCGAGCCCGGGTTCGCCGGCTGCGGGCAGCTGCAGGTACTGGTCGTCCAGCGGCTCGGCCTCGGCGCCGCCGCGAGGGAAACGCCTGAGCAGGTCGTAATCGTAGACAGGCCGGTCCGTCACCACCGAGTAGACCGTTCCCTCAGTCAGCTGGTAGGGGCTGCGGATGCTCTGGAACTGGTCGGTCTTGATGCGGCTCACAGGAAAGAACAGGGAGATGGGCTTCCAGCCGACAAAGATGATGTTGGGCAGGTCCTGCTCCACGTAGAAGGTCTCGACCCGGGTCTCTATCTGCGGCACCAGGGCGTTGGGGAAGTTGAGCTCGAAGGGCTGGGGGTCGGCCTCCAGCTCCTGCATGTGCTCACCGCTGATTTCCCAACCCTTGCCGTTATATTCATCGAAGACCATGCCCCGGTAGAAGCTGTAACCGGAACTGCGCACCTTGAGCACGATGTCATCGCTTAAGTAGCCTCGCGAGCGCAGGTCCATGTAGGGGTTGAAGCCATAGTAGGAATCGGGATTGAACTGGGGCGGCCGCTGGAAGGGGTCGCCTCCTGATTCATAGGCCGGGTTGACTACGCCGCCGGAGAAATCGCCGAGGAAGCGCTGCAGGTTGGAGACGGGCAGCGCGTAGAGTCTTGCGTTCAGGCTCTGGGGAATGGCCAGCAGCAGCGGAACGGCCACCATGATACCGGCCAGCCAGGTGACGCCTGCGTACGCTAGCACCTGTTGCGGCCCCACACTCAGGCGGCGCCCCATCCGTTCACCCTCCTCCGAGATATAGAAGTACACCAGAGCGGTGATTGCCGCGGCGCTGAAGGCCAGCAGGCCCGCCACGTACACCATGCCTGTGGAGAGGACGGCGCCGGCGGCGACCAGTGTAGCACCGCTGGCCAGGGAGAACTTCAGGTCCTTGCGCGAGGGCACGTCGAAGGAATGCAGCACCTGCAACCACAACAGCAGCTTGATCAGCGGCAGGCGGGTATCGTAGAGACTGGTGACGAGCTCCCGCAGGAAGATGAGCGCGGCGGCGGCGACCAGCAGCGAGAGCGCCAGCTTCAGGCCCAGGTTCCTCTGCTTGCGGGCCTTCCAGCTGTAGGCATAGCCCGCCACCGTCAGCAGCGGTATCACCAGCACGTTAAGGGTGCTGTAATAGCCCATGGCCAGGATGGTGATCTCCGCTATCAGCACGCAGAGCAGGATGCTGAGCCTGAGGGGAACGCTCTCCTCAGGCGTCCGTTTCGGGTTCAGCCTGGCGTATGCTTTTACAAGAAATGCAGGCACTGGGCCAACTCCTCGGGCTCGTTCACCAGCAACATACGGCTGCCGATGGCCTCCAGCCCCGATTCCAGGGCCGCCAGGGCGCTGTCATCCATGAAGCCTCTTGCCGCCGGAGTATGTCCGGTGATGGCGCCGTCCCGTGCATCTGCTGCAGCCGCACGCGCGTCGAAGACAATCACGGCTGCATGCGGGTGCGCCGCCAGCAGCGCCCGCTCATACAGGTCGCCGTATTCCCTGTGGCTGGCGATGATCAGTACCGGCGTCGCCTCCGGCCACGGCAGATGATCTTCCAGCTCCATGGGACGGTCCGCGCCGGCCTCGACGCCCGCGAGCCAGAACATGGCGGCTTCGCTTTCGCGGGTCAGCTTGAATCCGGCGGCGGCTTCAGGGTCCCGGCCGATGGCGAAACGACGGTTGTTCGCCGTCTCGCGCTGGACCAGGGAGGCGACTGTAGAGACCATGGCCTCGAAGACCGGTTCCGGGGTGGGGCGGCCATCACCGCTGAAGGTGTCGAGCAGGAAAACGGGCAGCACTACGGACTGGCGTGAATACTCCACCACGGAGAGGCTGCCGCGCCGGGCCGTGCTGCGCCAGTGGATGGAGCGGGGACTGTCGTCGGAGCGGTAGTCCCTGACACCGAGATAATCGCTGGAGGCGCTGCGGGAGGGCAGGGAGCTGCTGGCGACATGGCCCAGGTCCCACTGGCCGGCGGACCAGTCGTTTCCCAGGCGGCTCCAGGAGGGGTAGACGGCCAGGGGGCCCTGGCAGTGGATATTCCTGCGGGAACGGGTCAGGCCCATGGGTGCGCCGCTCCCGAGCCTGAGCTCGGCGCCGCCGTAGAGACCGCGCTTAAGTCCGGCGAAGGTCATTTCAAGTTGTTTCGTCGAGCGGCCGCCGATACGGGGGACGAAAAGGCTCTCACGGGAGCCGCCGTAGCTGCATTCGATGCTGATGAAGAAACGTGGCAGGCGCGAGCGGTTGGCGAATTCGATGGTGGTGGTGAGCGAGTCGCCAGCACAGGCGGAGCCGCCGGTGCTCATGTGCGCATCAAGCCCGCGGATGTTGGCGCGGCCCATGAACAGCGAGGCCAGGGGGAATGCCGCCAGCATCGCCGTCAGAACATAGAGCCAGCCCGAGCCGATATTCCAGGCGATCAGGTAGAGGACGAGAGCGGCAAGGAGCCATAAGAATGTCTTGCGAGAGGGCATGGCAACCTTCGGGCTGCCTAGGCAGGCACCCTTTTCGAGGCCAGGATGCCGGAGATAATCCCGGCGGCGGCGCCGTTTCGCGTAGCGGCGGAATGCTTCCTGAGAACCAGGCGGTGGGAAAGCACGGGCACCGCGGCCTGTTGCACGTCGTCCGGCGTCACGAAGGAGCGTCCGGCGATGAAGGCCAGGCTCTGGCAGGTGTGAACCAGGGCGACGCTGGCCCGCGGCGAGGCGCCCAGGGTAACCTCCTCGCTGGAACGGGTCCCCTCGACGATATCGAGTACGTAGTTGAGGATGCTGTCATCGACCTTGATCTGGCGCACGGCCGTCTGCAGCTGCACGATCTGATGGACATCGATCACCGGCTTCAGCCCCTCCAGCGGATGCACCACCAGCTGTTCGCGTATCAGCTGCTGTTCGCTGGCCCGTCCCGGCAGGCCGATCGATATGGAGATGAGGAAGCGGTCGGTCTGACCCTCGGGCAGCGGGAAGGTCCCGTGAAGCTCGTGGGGGTTCTGGGTGGCTATCACCATGAAGGGCGTCGGCAGTTCGTGGGTCTTGCCGTCCACGCTCACCTGGTTTTCCTCCATGGCCTCCAGCAGGGCCGACTGGGTTCGGGGGCTGGCCCTGTTGATCTCGTCGGCGAGGACTATGTTGGCGAACAGGGGTCCCGGGGACCAGTAAAAGCGCTCCTCCTTGGGGGAATAGACAGTGCTACCGGTGATATCCGACGGCAGCAGGTCGGGCGTGAACTGCACGCGTGAATATGACGCGGATATGGAGCGGGCGATACTCTTGGCGAGAGTGGTCTTGCCTACTCCGGGGATATCCTCGAGCAATACGTGGCCGCGGCTGATCAGCGCCGCCAGCACCAGCCTGACCACGTCCTCCTTGCCGACGATGACGCGGCTGATGTTCTCCTGCAGGCGGTTGAAGGCCTCCGCCAGGTCGGCGAGAGTGCGCGCGTGCGGTGCAGAGGCCGCATCGCCCTCGCCGGACAGTTCGCGGGCAAGGTTGGACAGCTGCCGGTCCTTCTTCATTGTCGCCCCAAAAAACGTGGATTCATCGAAAATCGATCAGCCTCCAGGGAAGTGTTTCCTGATAACCGCTCCTTATTTTGTATCGGCGGCGCCGGCGGCGATTGTTAGCGCCGTAGCGGCGGCGGTTGTCAGCGGCGGGCAGGGATGACGGCGGCGGCGCCGGCCTTCCCCGCAATGTTTAGTGCAGGCGGTCCCGCTGTTATAAGATAGGCATCTATGGCGGTTGCAGATATTGGCAAGGACTAGTTGCGATTGCGGGTGCGTATCGACCGACCGGAGGTTTCATGCTGCTGGATGAGAGGCTGATGCAGAAGGTGATTTCCCGGGCGCTGGAAGAGGGTGGGGATTTCGCCGAGATATACGCGGAAAAAAGGAGCTCCACGAACCTGAGCCTGGAGGACGGCAAGCTGGAAAAGTGCTCCAGCGGCCTTGATACGGGTGTATCCGTGCGCGCGGTCAAGGGCCGCCAGACCTCTTTCGTTTCCACCGACGGTTTTGAGGAGCAGGCGTTACTGGAAGCGGCGCGGCTTGCGGGCCAGGGGGTGGCAGCCGGCGGCGGCGGTGTCTCGGATCTGAGGCTCGAGCAGGGCGGTGTGGTTCATCCGGTGAGGCGGCAACCCTCGGACATGGAAGTGGCCGGGAAAGTAGTCCTGCTGGAGCAGGCTGACCGCGGCGCCAGGGAGGCTGGTTCCGAGGTCGCCCAGGCGATGATCGGTTACAGCGATACGGTGAGCGAGGTGCTTGTTGCAAACTCGGAAGGCTGCATGGCTACGGAGACACGTACCCGGGTACGGCTGGTGGCCCACGTGGTTGCCACCCGCGAGGGCATCATGCAGACGGGCTATGAGAGCATCGGCGCCCACCGGGGCATGGAGATATTCGAGGAAAGGGAACCGAAGGACGTGGGTGGCACGGCCGCCGGCAAGGCGCTGACGATGCTCGACTCGCAGCCCGCTCCCAGCGGCAAGATGTCGGTGGTGCTGCACCGTGGCTTCGGCGGTGTGCTCTTCCATGAGGCCTGCGGCCACGGGCTGGAGGCGGACGCGGTGGAGAAGGGCGCCAGCGTCTATGCCGGCAGGGTGGGGGAGACCGTGGCGTCGGAACTGGTGACCCTGGTTGACGACGGCAGCATCTCCGGCGAGTGGGGCTCGAACACCATTGACGATGAGGGCGTCATCACTTCGCGCAACGTGCTGATCGAGGCGGGGGTGCTCAAGGGCTACATGTATGACCGCATCCGAGCCCGCAACGCGGAAACCACCTCTACCGGCAACGGCAGGCGTCAGTCCTTCCGGCATCCGCCGATTCCACGGATGACCAATACTTTCATCCTCGCCGGGGATAGCACGGCGGAACAGGTTATCGGAGCTACGGACAGGGGTTTTTACGCGCGCACGCTCTCGGGAGGGCAGGTGGATCCGGCGACGGGCGATTTCGTCTTCGGCGTCTCGGAGGGCTACCTGATAGAGGGTGGCAGTGTGGGTACGCCGCTCAGGGGGGCGACGCTCATCGGCAACGGCCCCGAAGCCCTGATGAACGTGGATATGGTGGCGGATGATTTCGAGATGAACATCGGCGTCTGCGGCAAGGACGGGCAGGGGGTGCCGGCCGGCAGCGGCCAGCCGACCCTGCGCATCCAGGGGCTGACCGTCGGCGGGACGGAGGTCTGAGGCGCTGATGCTGGATATAGCGAAAAAAGCGCTTGCATATGCGGAAGCAGCGGATGTGGAAGAGGCCGAGGTCTTCGTGACGCGCTCCCGTTCCACCAGCATCAAGGTCTACCAGAAGGAGGTAGACGAGCTGGCGAGCAACACGGGCAGCGGCTTCGGTATCCGTGTTTTCAGGGGCGGCAGCGTCGGCTATGCCTATTCCTCTGATTTCAGCGAAGAGAGCATGGCCGCCACCGCGGCGGCGGCGGCGGAGAACGCCGGGGTCACGGCTGCGGACGAATTCGCCGGTCTGCCTGAGCCTCCGGGCGAGGTCTCACAGATGGATATCCACTCACCGCGCATGGCGGAGGTGAGCGTGGCTGACAAGATAGGCATAGCGCGCGAGGTGGAGGCCGCCGCCCTCGGTTTCGACGATAACATCAGCCAGGTGGAGCAGGCCGCCTACAACGAGGCGGAGGCCACCGTGGCAATCGCTAATTCCAGGGGATTCGCCGGCAGCTACAGGGAGACCACCTGTTTCGCCTTCACCATGGCCATCGCCCTCAGGGACGGCCAGATGCAGACGGGAATATCCTTTACCACGGGCAGGGAGCCGGGACAACTGGATGCCGCGGCCTGCGGCCGGGAAGCGGCGGAGCGGGCCGTCGGCCTGCTGGGCGCCAAACAGTGCGAGAGCATGACCTGTCCGGTGGTCATGGATCCCTTTGTGGCGGCGGGTCTGGCAGGGGTCGTGGGCTCGGCGCTGACGGGGGAGTCGGTTCAGAAACAGCGTTCGCTGTTCGCCGGCCTCGAGGGGAAGGCGGTGGCGTCAGGGGTTTTCAGTCTGAGCGATGACGGGACGCACCCGGACGGCCTCGCCAGCGCGCCGTTCGACGGCGAGGGCGTACCCACCAGCATGACGATGCTGATTGAAAACGGGATTTTGCAGGGATATTTATATGATACCTACAGCGGCCGCAAGGATGGCCGCCCGTCGACGGGCAACGGAATCCGTGGTTCCTACCGGGGTATGCCCCACGTGGGGGCGACCAACCTGCGCATAACGGGCGATTCCCTGCCGTTGCGGGAGCTCATCGGCTCCGTCGATAAGGGGTTCCATGTATCGGAGGTCAGCGGTATCCATTCGGGGGCGAACGCCATATCGGGTGATTTCTCCGTAGGCGCCGCCGGGCACTTGATCGAGGGCGGAAAGTTGACAGTGCCAGTACGCGAGGTAACCATCGCCGGCAACATGATTTCCATGCTCAAGTCGGTGGAAGCGATCGGCGATGACCATCGCTGGGTGCCCTTCGGCGGTGTTGTGCAGGCGCCCTCCATGCTCATCGGGGAGATGACCGTCAGCGGCCGGTAAAATGTTTGTTTTTCGCTTGTATTGGGCATTTGCGTCTGATAGTGTCCAATCGCCAGCTTCTGAAACCCTTAACTATCAGGAGGTATGGAAGTGGGAAAATCCGAGTTTATAAGCGCTGTGGCTGAGAAGACTGACATGAACAAGACCCAGGCCGCCGCCGCCGTGGACGCGGTACTCGAGACCATAACGGAATCGCTCCGGAATGGTGAAGAGGTACAGTTCACCGGGTTCGGCAAGTTCAGCGTCAAGAACCGTCCGGCGCGGCAGGGTATCAACCCTCAGACCAAGGAAAAGATTCAGATCGCTGCCAGCAAGGTGCCCAAGTTCAGCGCCGGCAGCCAGCTCAAGGAAGCCGTGAAGTAGGAGGATACCTCGGGTAAGGAGACCACAGGCCGCGGATACGGAGTATCCGCGGCCTGTTTGCTTTTTATAGCCGGCGGGACTGTCCCGTATGTCTTTGTATGGCTTTGCATGGAGAAAAGCGACTGGCCTTAAGAGGAGAAAAGCGCGCCATGGATAAGAATAGATAAACCACCGCACCGGAGGGACATGGCTGTCAGGCAGGAGGCTATTTCCACGCTGGGAAGGGACAGGAGAAGGATAAGTTTTACGACGCGGAAGGCCGGCTGGCGCGAGCTCAGCAGGGTGGAGTTGCCCCTGTTCACGCTGTTGGCGCTGTTCTTCGCTGTGACCTTGTTCATCAGTCCCTCTCTGGAGGTCGGTTCTCTGGGGATAGACCTGCCGAAACTGGCGCTCTGCCCGCTTTTCGCGCTCACGGGAGTTCCCTGCCTGATGTGCGGCATCACCCGCTCATTTCTGGCGATGGGGGGGCTCGATCTTACGAAATCGTTTGTTTTCCATCCGCTTGGGCCCTTCTTCTATCTCAGCCTTGTGGTTCTGTTCCTGGTAAGCGCCGTGTCCATGGCGACCGGGAGGCAGTTGCGCCTGAAGCTTGACGGAGCGCTGCAGAAGGGCCTGCTGCGCGTGGGCGCCGTGATTATCGTTGCCGCCTGGCTTGTGAAGGTGGTGGTCTGGTTCCAGGTCGGGCTGCTCTAGCAGGAAAGGCTTGGGGAGGCGCCGTCGTGCCTCCTGTCAATTTAAACCGTTGCAATAAAGGAGGAATGGCATGGAAGGCATGATCGCCCTTGATTCAGACATGCGACAGAGAGCGCAGACTGACTGGCAGACGACCTTTATCTCCGCACTTCTGCTCTCGATCATCACCTGTGGTATCTACGGATTGTACATTATCTACAAGCTGATGGACCGGCGCCTGCAGCATTTCGAGAGGATGATCTCCCTGCGGGGGCACCTGGTGCAAGTGCTCCGCGAGAAGGCGGAGGCGGCGGGCAAGACCGCGGAAGTGGAAGAGGAGCTCTCGCAGCTGGAAGGGTTCCTCCTGGATGCGACCACCAGGGACCGCGCCGGCGAGAAGTCGCCGGTTCTCTGGCTGGTGCTGACGCTGGTCTTCAACCCCGTGGTTTACTATGTTTATTACTTCCTCAATGATGATTTCCGCGCCCACGAGAGCAACGAACAGCTGTTCATGAACAAGGCGAGCGAGATCATGATCAAGCTGAGAATCACGCAGCAGCCGATCACGCCGAGCATCGTTATCCCCGAGCGCAACTTCGTCATGTACCTGCTGCTGACCATCGTCACCTGTGGTATTTACGGCATTTACTGGTGGTATACGCTGATCGTCGACCCCAACCTGCACTTCGACAACCATGCTTCCTGGGAGGCCCAGCTGGCTACGGTCCTGACCGCGAACAACACGGCCGCCTGATTGCGGAGCCCGGAATAATGCTGGCCATCCTGCAGACAGACAAGGAAAAGGAGAGATAAATGGAAGGAACAATGCAGCCGACCCCGCCGACCCCGCCAACGCCTCCAACTACGCCGGCGCCGCCAAAGCCGAAGAGCAACAACCCGCTGATAGCGATGATTCTTTCGATAGTCGGCGTATTCTGTTGTGGTCTGCTTTCGATTGCGGGCCTGATACTGGGATATATCGAGCTGGGGAAGATCAACCGGGGCGAGACCTCCGAAGAGGGCCGGGGCATGGCCAAGGCAGCTGTTATCATCGGCATCATCGCGCTGGCGCTCTGGGTTATCGGAATAATCATCGCTGCGTTCACGGGTGGTGTGACCTTCTACTTCGGTACGTGATGAAGTAGAGGTCGCCGGTGGACTGCACCTATCATCAGGGCACAGCTGCGGCGGGGAACTGTTCGGTCTGCGGCAGGCCCTATTGCAGGGCCTGCCTGATTGAAGCACCCGATGGCAGGGATTATTGTCGCGGTTGCGCCTACTCGGCCGCCAGCGGTCCGGAGCCGGGCCCCAGCAGCATGGCGGTGTCGTCCATGGTGCTGTCCATTGTCAGCATATTCATCTGCCCCGTCACCGCCATCCCCGGCATGATCATGGGCTTCATCGAGATGGGCAAGATAAAGCGGGGGCAATCGCCGCCGGCCGGTAACGGCTTCGCCCTGGCCGGCGCCATCATCGGCACGGTGATGACGGCGCTGATTATCCTGTTCGCGGTCTTCATGTTCTTTATGCTGATAGTAGGGATATTCACGGGTGCATAGCCGGGAGGCCGGTGCTTGGACCGGGATCGGGTGGCGGGTTCCCGTAACTGCTGCATCATAAGCCGATGCTTCGATAAACAGGAGGACGGTATCGTGCGGGAGAGCAGTCAATGCATATACCACCCCGACGTGGGGGCGGCTGCTGATTGCCAGGCCTGCGGACGGCCCTATTGTCGCGCTTGCCTGGTCGAGCTTGGGGGAAAAGACTACTGTCGTCCCTGCGCCGAGGCTGGCGCCGGAAGGGTGCAGCAGAGTGCCGGCGAGCTGGCCGTCGTCGCCCTCATCCTCTCTGTTTCCAGCATCATGTTCTGTGGCATCACCGCCATTCCCGGCATGATCATCGGCTTCATGGAGCTGGGGAAGATAAACCGCGGCGAAGCACCGGAGGCGGGCCGCAGCATGGCTAAAGCGGCCGCCATCATCGGTGCGGTGATGACGGGACTGCTGGTGCTTTCGGTCCTGGTGGGTGTGGTTATCATGATAGTCGGCATTATCATCGCCGTGCTTGCGGCCTGAGCAGTGAAAAGAACTGCATGTTTTCGTAAACCAACGCTCGCCGGGGAGCAACGTCCCTCAAGGAGAGTTATTGAACTTTGTGAACCAACGTCCCTCGGGGATGTGCTAGAATGGCCGGCGTGAGCGACGATCTATTGACGACATACCAGCTGGCCCCTTCCATACTCTCGGCCGATTTTGCGCGCCTGGGAGAACAGGTTTCCACGGTGATGGATGCGGGCGTCAAGGTCATTCATGTGGATGTGATGGACGGCCATTTCGTGCCCAATATCACCATCGGGCCAGTGGTGGCCGCCGCCATCAGCGAGCAGGTGCACGGCGCCGGCGGCGTCCTCGACGTGCACCTGATGATCGAGAACCCGGAGCGCTACATCGACGCTTTTGCAGCCGCCGGCGCCGACTGGATAAACGTCCATGTGGAAGCTTGCGTGCACCTGAACATGACCCTTTCGCAGATAAGGGCCGCCGGTTGCAAGGCGGGCGTCACCCTCAACCCGGCGACACCGCTCTCGCACGTGCAGGAGGTGCTGGGAGATATCGACTACGCGCTGATGATGACGGTGAACCCCGGCTTCAGCGGCCAGGACTTCATTCCGGGAGTCGTCCCCAAGATCGAACGCGCCCGGCACCTGCTGCCGGATCACGTGGGCCTGCAGATAGACGGTGGCATCGGGCCCGAGACCATCGAGACGGCCCTGGATACGGGCGCCAACCTGTTCGTGGCCGGCTCTGCTGTCTACGGCGCCGAGGATCCGGCGGCCGCCGCGGGACAGCTGATGGCGGCCATGAGGGCCCGGGGCAATTAGGGCCGGCGTTCACCCCCCCCAGCTACTGGCAACGGCTTTTTCCTTCTGCTATCATTTTTCCGTACGGCTAATTGAATAGCTGTTTAACAGCGATGTCTTCGGGGCGGGGTGAAATTCCCCACCGGCGGTAAAAGCCCGCGACCCTCTGTGGAGGCTGACCAGGTGAGATTCCTGGGCCGACAGTCATAGTCTGGATGGGAGAAGATAGAGCTACCAGTTGCCCTGGCGCTCGCTGCCCTGGGTTTTTTTCATGGGCGGCGGGCCCGGAGGTATGGCTGCGCCCCTTTCTCCCCTCCAAGCCTGTGCTCACCGCCTGCGGACATCCCGTCAGGAGTAATCAAAGGGTGGCGACCGGAACGGACATAAGCTTCATGCAGCGGGCTCTGGGCCTGGCGGAACAGGCCATGGGGCGGACCAGCCCCAACCCCACCGTGGGCGCCGTCATCGTCAAGGGCGGCGAGCTCATCGGTGAGGGCTATCACGAGCGTGCCGGCGCCGACCACGCCGAAGTGGCCGCTCTCAAGGCCGCCGCGGCCGGGCAGGCTGATGCCCGGGGCGCCACGGTCTACGTGACACTCGAGCCCTGTTGCCATACGGGCCGCACCGGGCCCTGCACCGAGGCTTTGATTGAGGCCGGCGTCGCCCGCGTGCTGGTGGCGTCCCTCGACCCCTCGCAGAAGGTGAACGGCAAGGGGGTGGCCGCCCTCGAGGCCGCCGGCATCGAGGTGGAGGTACTGGACGGCCTGGTGGCGGCGCGCGCCCGCGCCCAGAACGAGGGTTTCCGCAAGCATTCACGCACCGGCCTCCCTTTTGTGACCTTCAAGAGCGCCATGAGCATGGACGGCAAGATAGCGACGGCCACCGGTGATTCCAGGTGGATATCCGGCGAGCAGAGCCGCGAGCTGGTCCATCGCATCAGGGGGCAGGTGGACGCCATCGCCGTCGGCTCCGATACGGCGCTGGTGGATGACCCCATGCTCACCTGCCGCCTCCCCGGAGCCAGCCGCCAGCCGCTGAGGGTGGTGTTCGATTCCAGGGCGAGGCTGCCGCTGGACAGTCAGCTGGTTACAACGGCGGCCGAGGTGGATACCCTGGTTTTCGTGACCTCGGATGCGGATGAGGAAAAGCTGGGGCGGCTGCGCGATGCGGGCGTTGAGGTGGCGCGAGTCGAGGCCACCGGGGGAGACGAGGGCGGAACCGAGAGACACGTGGACGTGAAGGCGGCGCTCAAGGTCCTGGGTGAGCGTGAGCCGGCGGTGCTGAGCCTGCTTCTGGAGGGCGGTCCGACGCTGGCGGCGTCCTTTGTAGCCGCGGGCCTGGTGGACAAGGTGATGACCTTCATCGCCCCGAAAATCATCGGCGGCCGCGAGGCAAAGACGCCCGTGGAGGGCGCCGGCTTCCAGGCGGTGGGGGACTCACTCAAGCTTTTTCGCCTTTCCCACGAAGAAGTGGGCGGGGATGTGCTGTTGACCGCATATACATCGGAGGACGAGTGGTAGATGCAGAAAGACTGGCGTTAGATGCGCCGCCTGATGGCAGGCGACCGGCGGGCTGCATGCAGACTGTTGCGATTTACAGGGGAGCTGATTGAGATGTTCACAGGCATAGTCGAGGAGATGGGCAGGCTCGCCGCCCTGGAGATGAAGGCTGACAGCGGCGTCATCACCATCGAGGCGGAAAAGGTGCTGGAGGACGCCCAGCTCGGGGATTCCATCGCCGTCAACGGCGTCTGCCTGACGGCGCGTGATTTTGGTGAAGGCACCTTTTCCGCGGACGTGATGCCGGAAACCCTGAGGAAGACCAACCTGGGGAATCTCAAGCGCGGCAGCCGCGTCAACCTGGAGCGGGCGCTGACGCTTTCCGCCAGGCTGGGGGGACACCTGATGCTGGGGCACGTGGACGCCACCGGCAAGGTGACTTCCATCCAGCCGGAAGGCAACGCCGTCATCTATACGATATCGGCGCCGGAGGAGATACGCCGCTACCTGCTGGCGCAGGGTTCGGTGGGTGTGGACGGAATCAGCCTGACTGTGGCGCGGCTGGAGCGCGACAGCTTCAGCATCTCGCTGATACCGCACACGCTCGAGGTGACCACCCTGGGCCAGAACGGTGTCGGTTACGAGGTGAACCTGGAGGCCGACGTTATCGGCAAATACGTGGAAAAGAGCATGAAGGGCGGCCTCCCCGGGGGTCAGGGTGAGGGCGGTCTGTCACTGGAGAAACTGGCAGAGGGAGGGTTTCTATAGGAAAAGGGAGGTGGCCCGCCGCCGCGGGCGAGCGCCGGCCACTGTTGCCGGCGACACAGGAATTTGTTTCGCAGGACTGTTATTAATCGAGATTCGGGAAGGAAGCAATGCCAGACAACGAACAGGAAAACCAGAAGAACGAAGACACGCCGTTCAGCACCATTGAGGAGGCCATCGAGGATATCAGGGAAGGCAAAATGGTCGTCGTCTGCGATGACGAGGACCGGGAGAACGAGGGTGATCTCACCCTGGCCGCCCAGTTCGCGACCCCCGATTCCATCAACTTCATGGCCATGCACGGGCGCGGGCTCATATGCCTGGCGATGACGCCGGAGCGTTGTGAGGAGTTGAACCTGCCACAGATGGTTGTGAAGAACGAGGCTACATTCAGCACCGCCTTCACCGTCTCAATCGAGGCGCGGCACGGCGTCACTACCGGCATCTCAGCTGCTGACCGGGCCCATACGATCCAGGTGGCCATGAACCCGGAATCTACTCCCCACGACCTGGTGCAGCCGGGGCACGTGTTTCCGCTAAGGGCCAAGCCAGGGGGCGTCCTGGAGCGCACTGGACAGACTGAGGCCGCAGTGGACTTGGCGCGCCTGGCCGGTCTGGAACCAGCTGGTGTCATCTGCGAGATCATGAACGAGGACGGCACCATGTCCCGCGTCCCGGACCTCATCCCCTACTGCAAGCAGCACGGGCTGAAGATGGTCACGGTTGCCGACCTGATCAAGTACCGGCGCAAGACCGAGAAGCTGGTGCGGCGCGTAGCCACTGCACAGCTGCCGTCCATGTTCGGCGATTTCCAGGCTGTGGGCTACGAGAGCCTGCTTGATGGTGAGCAGCACGTAGCCCTGGTCAAGGGCGACGTCGACGGGGCAGAGAACGTGCTCGTGCGCGTCCATTCCGAATGCCTCACCGGTGACGTCTTCGGCTCGTTGCGCTGCGACTGCGGCGAGCAGCTCTACCATGCCCTGAAGATGATAGAGAAGGAGGGCAGCGGCGTGTTGCTCTACCTCTCCCAGGAGGGCCGCGGCATCGGCATCCTCAACAAGCTCAGGGCTTACGAGCTGCAGGAGCAGGGCCGCGACACGGTGGAGGCCAACGAGGAGCTGGGCTTCAAGGCTGACCTGCGCGAGTACGGCATCGGCGCCCAGATACTGGTGGACCTGGGCCTGACCACCATCCGCCAGATGACCAACAACCCCAAGAAAATAAAGGGGCTTGAAGGATACGGGCTGAAAATCGTGGAAAGAGTACCGATCGAGGTCAAGCCCCAGGACCAGAACGTAGCATACCTGGCTGCCAAGAAGTCGAAGATGGGGCATATCCTGCATCACCAGGACCTCAGGTTCGACAGCGAGCCGGACGAGGTTCACGGTGAGGACGAACAGCAAATGGAAAGAAAGGACGGCTGATGGCTGAAAAGTACAAGAGCTACGAGGGGCTTCTCGACGCCAAGGGACTCAAGTTCGGCATCGTCATAGCCCGTTTCAACGAGTTCATCTCCACGCGGTTGCTGGATGGGGCCGTGGACTGCCTGGTGAGGCACAACGCCGGCAAGGCGGCCATCGAGGTGGCCTGGGTGCCGGGAGCCTTCGAGATACCGCTGGTGGCGGCACAGATGGCCGACAGCGGCAACTATGACGCCATCATCTGCCTGGGCGCCGTCATCCGCGGCGGCACGCCCCATTTCGACTACGTGGCGGCCGAGGTGTCCAAGGGCATCGCCAAGGTGTCCCTGGACAGCAAGGTGCCGGTGGCCATGGGCGTGCTCACCACCGACAGCATCGAGCAGGCCGTTGAGCGGGCCGGCACCAAGGCCGGCAACAAGGGCTGGCAGGCGGCGGCCGGCGCCATCGAGATGGCTCAGCTGATGAAGAAGCTCTAAGGACCCGGCGCAGGCCGCATGAGGGAGTGGTACCGCAGCAGCCGGTTTTTCTCCTTCGCGGTGCTGCTGGCCGTGCTGCTGGTGACCGGAGAAGGCAGGCTGTGGCCCAGGGACTTCGAGGTCTTTTACAGGGCGGCCCTGCTGTTCTCGCCCCTGGCGCTGCTGCCGCTGGATGTGGCCGGCGTCGTCTATCGCATCATTCTCATCTTCGTAATGCTGCTGGGGCTCTGGCTGGCCGTGCGGCTGGTGGAGGGGGGCCCGCCACGGGTGTCGGTCTGCGGCGCTGATGACTGCACCGACGCCGGCTCCAGCCCTGACGCGACAGCGACGGGCAGCAGGGCCATGGCCGGCGGCGATGCCGAGACAGCGAACCGCACCGTGTTGCTGTCGGCGCTGGCGCTGAGCCTGTTGTTCTACAGCGAACTGACGCCGGGACAGGTGAACCAGCTGATAATTGTCGCCGGCGTCGCCGTGGCGCTGCTGGTTCTGCCAGCCGCCTTCTATGGCGGTGATGTGATGCAGCAGAACCGCAGCTGGCTGGAGGCGCTGCTGGAGCAGGTCGGCGGCCAGGGATTGCTGGACCCGGGCAACCACACCATCTTCAGTTTTCTGGCCCTGCTTACGCCGCTGCGCTGGCTGCCGGCTGAAACATGGGCCGAGGCGGCCTATGGCGCCTGCCTGCTGGCGCTGCTGGCACTGGCGATGTTGTGGCTGGTGCGGCGGGGCAGGGACCTGGATGGCGGGCAGGCGCTGGATTTCGCCGCGTTGATGCTGCTGGCGCCGTTGCTGGTGCTGGCCTCCGAGAACGTCTTCGGCCTGGCGGAGCTGGCGGTGGTGTTGCTGCTTTTCCATGTGCGCGAGCGGGCTCCCGCCGAGCGGGGGGTGCTGGCCGTGGGATTGGCGCTCTTCTGGCTGGGAACACTGGTGAACCAGGTCTCGGGGCCGCTCATCGATCCGTTGCTGGCATGGGTGCATCTCTGGTCGCTCATATCCGCCGGAACCCTGGTATTGCTGGCGCTGCTTTTCCTTGACCGCTACCGAAGGTTTTTGTAAGGGCGCCCGTGCCGCAAAAAGAACCGGCTCGTCGTCAGCGGGAGAAGGCCAGGTAGCCGGGCACCAGGGCGTTGAGGAAGGGCACCAGGATCAGGATGCCCCACCAGCCGGGTTTGTGGCGCGCCACGGCGATGTCCATCCAGACGATGGCGGCGATGACGATGTTGAGCAGGGGGATGAAGAAGAGCAGCAGCCACCAGCCGGGGCGGCCGGCGATGCGCACCATCAGCAGCAGGTTGAGGATGGGCACCCAGGCCATCCAGCCGTTCTCGGTGCCGGTCTTCTGGGCGATGGCCATCAGGCATACGGAGTAGTAGACGTAAGCGAGGGCGGCGAGGCCGACGACGCCGATATAGCTTCCGGTGGACATGGGACTCCTGTCTCGCTCGGGCCCGGATTGCGGCCGGAGCTGTTTCAGCAGGCCGGGGCGACTGCCCTAGACGGCCTTCTGGACCTTGCCGGCGCTGATGCACTTGGCGCAGACGTAAGCGCGCGTCGGCTTGCCGTCCGCCATGATGCGGATTTTCTGCAGGTTGGGGTTGAACCGCCGGCGCGTGGCGCGGTTGGAGTGGCTGCGGTTGTTGCCGTAGCCGGGTTTCTTGCCGCAGACTGTGCAGACTTTTGACATTTCAGGGTTTCCGTTCCTTGCTTTTTACACAAGGCGACATTATGCTATAGCCGCCCTGCAAATGCAAGAAAAGGTGGCATTGAACTGGTGCAGGCGACGAGCAAATCCCGGTGCCCGCTTCCTTTCGCCGGGTCCGGCTCACCCCGAAAAAGCCTGCCCAGGACCTCCAAGCAGATCCTCGACCCCCCCGAACTCGGCGCTCCGCTGACGACGCTGCGCGGCGTCGGGCCCGCCACCGCCCGCGAGGCGGAGAAGCTGGGGCTGACGACGCTGGGCGACCTGCTCTACCATTTCCCCTACCGGCACGAGGATTTCACCTCCAGCAGGAAGGTGGGGGAGCTCAGGTGGGGCGAAGAGGCCACCATCGCCGTGAGGCTGGAGAGCATCATGCTGAAGCCGACGCGGCGCCGCAACCTGAGACTGGTGGTGGCCACGGTGGGGGACGAAAGCGGCTTCATCGAGGCCATCTGGTACAACCAGGACTACCTGGTGGAACAGTTGCGGGCCGGTGACCGGCTGCTGCTGAGGGGACGCTACGACGGTGCCGGCCGTAATTTCAGGGTGACGGGCCACGAGCTGATGGGTCGGGGTGAGGGCGTGGGTGAGGGTGAAGGCAAGGGCAGGGGAAGGGACGAGGGCAGGGGCAAGGGCGGTGCGCCCGCGCGGCGCGGCGGCGCCGAGGCGCAACCGGGCCTGCACACCACGGGCTTCGTGCCCGTATACCATACCACCGAGAAGATATCCGTGAAACGGCTGCGGAGCTGGCTGGGGGCGGTGAGGCACCTGGCGGCGCGGTTGTCCGACCCGCTCCCCTCGCTGCTTCGGGCCCGCATGTCGCTGCCGTTCAAGGCGGACGCGGTGCTGGCGATGCATTTCCCCCGTACCCCTGGCGAGTTCAAGGCGGCGCGCCGGCGGCTGATATTCGAGGAACTTTACCTGATGCAGCTGGGGCTCTTGTCGCGCCGGCGGCGCTACATCGAAGGGCGGCGCGGCCTGGAACTGGGCCCGGAGGGCGAGCTGTGCCGCCGTTTCCTGGAGGGCCTTCCCTTCCGGCTGACGCCGGACCAGGAGAGGGTCATCGCGGAGATATCGAAGGACCTGGAGCGGTGGCAGCCGATGCAGCGCCTGCTCCAGGGCGACGTGGGCTCGGGCAAGACGGTGGTGGCGCTCTACACGCTGCTGCGGGCCGTGGAGAACGGCGCCCAGGCGGCGCTGATGGCGCCCACGGAGGTGCTGGCGGAGCAGCATTTCCTCAGCCTTGAGCGGATGCTCGCCGGCCTGGGCGTCCGCACGGCGCTGCTCTCAAGCCGGCACACGGCGGCTGAGCGGCAGGAAGTGCTCGCGGCGGTAGCGGCGGGCGAGGTGGACCTGGTGACGGGCACCCACGCGCTCATCCAGGAGGATGTCGCCTTCAGGAAGCTGGGCGTGGTGGTGGTGGACGAGCAGCATCGCTTCGGCGTGGACCAGCGCGAGGAGCTGGCGGAGAAGGCCACCGCCACCGGCATCACTCCCCACGTGTTGCACATGACCGCAACGCCCATCCCGCGGACGCTGGCGCTGACCCTGTACGGCGACCTGGCGGTAAGCAGCATCGAGCAGATGCCGCCGGGGAGGCGGGAGACGGTGACGCGGCTGGTCCCTGAAGACAAGCGGCCGCTGGCCTATGATTTCATCCGCAGGCAGCTTGACAGGGGGCGGCAGTGTTTCGTCGTCTGTCCGCTGATCGAGGAATCGCAGGCCATCGAGGCGCGGGCCGTGGCGGAGGAGGCGGAGCGGCTGGCGGCGGGCGAGCTCAAGGGCTACCGGCTGGCGGTGCTTCACGGGCAGATGTCCTCCCGGGAGAAGCAGCAGGTCATGGAGAGCTTCAAATCCGGCGAGACGCAGGTGCTGGTTTCGACCACGGTGATAGAGGTGGGGGTGGACGTCCCCAACGCCACCATCATGATGGTGGAGGAAGCGGACCGCTTCGGCCTGGCGCAGCTGCATCAGCTGCGGGGCCGGGTTGGGCGCGGCGAGCACAAATCATACTGCCTGCTCTTCGGCGAGGGCGTCACCGACCAGGCGCGGAGCCGCCTGGAGGCGATGGCCGAGACTGCCGATGGTTTCCTGCTGGCGGACCGCGACCTGGAGATACGGGGCGAGGGGCAGCTCTTCGGCCTCAGGCAGTCGGGGCTGCCGGACCTCAGGCTGGCGCGCATCACCCGCGACCGCAAACTGCTGGAGCAGGCCCGGGCCCATGCCGCGGAGCTGATAGAATCGGACCCGGAGCTTCAGCGGCCCGAGAACGCCCTGCTGCGCGACCAGGTGGAGCGTCTCTTCGGCGACTCCATCGACTGGCTGAGGAAGGTATGAGCGGCAGCGGCCGCCGATGGGAGCGGCGGGCTCCCGGGACTTCAAGGAAGGCAGGTGGCTGGAACAGGTGCGCATAATCGCCGGCAGCAGGAAGGGGGCCCGCATCGTGGCGCCGCCGGGACGGGCCACGCGGCCCACGTCGGACCGCGTGCGGGAGGCGGTCTTCAGCATCCTCGGCGACATCAGCGGCCTGGCGGTGCTGGACCTTTTCGCCGGCAGCGGCGCCCTGGGCCTGGAGGCGCTCAGCCGCGGCGCCGCCAGCGCGCGGCTGGTTGACAGCCGGCCCGCCGCCGCAAGGGCCATCCTCAGGAACATCAAGAAGCTGGAGCTGGAGGGTGCGACGCTCAGCCGCCGCGACTACCGGCTTTTCCTGAAAAAAGCAGCCCGCGAAGGCATGCTGTATGATTTGATTTTCGTTGACCCTCCCTATAGAATGCACCGCGTTATCGGGCGGGAGCTGGGGCGGTGGCTGTCGGAATCGGCGGCGCCGGGGGCCAGGGTGGTGCTGGAGAGCTCGTCCCGCGAGAACATCGAACTGCCCTTCGAGCTGTTGACGCAAAAGGTCTACGGCGACACCCGGGTGGGCATCTACGTCCTCTGATTTCCTGTTATTCAGACCGGAAGAATGAGCCTATGAGCGCAGACAGCAATACCACAGCCGTGTGCCCGGGCACCTATGACCCGGTGACCGAGGGCCACCTGGACATCATCCGCCGGGCGGCGGAGCTTTTCGAGAAGGTGGTGGTCGGCGTGGTGGCCGAGTCTCCGCGCAAGGATACGCTGTTCAGCATCGACGAACGGGTCGCCTTCCTGGAGGAATCGCTGCCGCCGGAAGCTAACATCGAGGTTGAGGTTTTTGATACACTGCTGGTGGATTTCGCCCGCAAGTGGGGGGCGAAAGCGCTGGTCAAGGGGCTGAGGGCCATATCGGATTTCGAGTACGAGTTCCAGATGGCCCAGCTCAACAGGAAACTGGCTCCGGACCTAGAAACTATTTACTTAATGGCGTCACCGGAATATAGTTTTCTCAGTTCCAGCGGCGTCAAGGAGGTCGCCAGATTCGGCGGCAGGGTCGACGACCTGGTACCAGCAGTGGTAGCCAGGCGTTTTGCGGAGCTTTTCCAGTAAACCTGGAACATTGGAGGAACAGTGGACGTACTGGTACTTATCGATAAACTGGACGAGATAATCAACGAGGCCCGGCCCATGCCCATGACCGACAAGGTCATGATAGACCGGGAGGAGATATACGATATCCTCGACCAGATGCGGACCACCATCCCCGAGGAGATCAAGCAGGCGCGCTGGATAGTCAAGGAACGCCAGGAGATGCTGGCA
>JAJRYJ010000114.1 GCA_024275795.1 Actinomycetes bacterium
GCACCCTTTTTCCAGAAGCAGGATTTCTGAAGCATGAAAAACTCCTCCGTTCCGGAGGAGTTTTTCATTGTCCGGCCCTGCGGCCGGGTAAACGCGAGGCCCCGCTGCATGAAGCGCGAGGGTCCGGCGTCAGCAGGAGGAACTGCACTTGCAGGTGCTGGACCTCCTTTTGCTTGCCTTCCGTATCTTCAACGGCGCCACCTCCCTCCTGGGAAGTCGATACTGAATACATTCAGTCCGGCTCAGTTGACCTGCTGGCCTTCCATGACCCCGTACCGGTAACACTGGCACAGGTCAGCGCCCCTGGCGTTGTTATACCCGCCGGCCCTGAATCTGCACCCTCCCCGGCACTCGGCCAGGTATTCGCAGTCACAGTCCAGTTCCGCCAGCGGAATCCTTTCGATATTCTGCCAGCCGGCGGATAATCCCTGCCAGATGTTTCCAACCGGCCTGTCCGCATAGAAACCGCAGCGGGCCACGCCGCCGTCCGCCGTCACGGCCATCAGGTGTGAGCCGCAGGCGAAGCCGGGGAATGGCTCATGGACAGCGCCGCCGAACGAGAGGTCCAGCAGCGGCGCCGCCACCGCCGGCTCCACCAGCAGCTCCCGGTTCTCATGCATGCGCCCGGCGGGCGAGGGCAGGTCCACGCTCCATTCCCTCACGTCCAGCTGGCGGACGAGGCCGGCCAGGGCGGTAAAATCTTCCAGGTTGCCTTCATGGATCATGGTGGCGATGGACACGTCCACTCCCTGCTCGCGCAGCAGCTGTACCGCTCTCAGGGAGCGGTCGAAACTGCCGGCTCCGCGCAGCAGGTCATGTGACCCGCCCAGCCCGTCCAGGCTCACCTGCACCTCCTGGGCCCGGATGCGGCCGGCGGCCGCCTCGTCCACGAGGGTGCCGTTGGTCATCAGGATCACCCGCAGGTCCAGCTCCGCCAGCCGGTCGTTGATCTCCCAGAACTGCGGATGCAGCAGCGGTTCGCCGCCCGACAGCATCAGCCTCAACCCCTGCATGGCCTCGAACTCCTCCGCCGCCGACAGCACGTCCTCCACGGACATGGAGACGTCACCGGCTTCGCCGGCGAAACAGTGCCGACAGCGCAGGTTGCAGCGTTCCGTCATATGGAGCAGCAGGTAGCGCAGCGAGGGGACGGAGCCCTGGTGGAGGTCGAAGTCGCGCCCCGCCGCGGGCGCCCCCGGAACCAGGATACCCTCGTCCACACAGAAACGGATGAATACCCCGTCAGCGGCGGACTCGAGCGGCGCCCCGGCCGTGAACGCGGCCAGGCAGTCGAGCGCCTCCTGGTTGATGAAGTAGAGCTCGTCCCGGGCGCGGTCATAGACGGCGGGCTCCTCCAGCAGCTTCAGCGAGCAGTCCGGGGAAAGGGAGAATGTGCCGCCGCCGGCCATGGGCGTCAGCCGCCCGCTTCATCTTCGCTGCCGGCGCCGCCGCCCTGGTTGACGGCGGCCGCCAGGCTCCCGGGGGTCAGCACCCCCCGGCGCAGCAGCAACGCCAGCATCTGGAAGCAGGAACATTCCAGCTCGTCATCGTGTTCCTCGTCAAAGAAATCGCAGTCGCTGCAGAGGAGGGCGCGCAGGTCGCCGCGTGAAAGGTCCGGGCCGCGTGGATCCAGCTCGCGGGCCGCCTCCTCGAGGTTGACGAACCTGCATTTATCCGGCATAGGAACTACCTCCGGGCTGTTCAATGGCTGATTCTATCACGGGGCACGCGTAAAAGACCATAATCCTGCCCAATGCAGGTATTTTGGTTCTGTTAGAGCAAACAAAAGCAAGTTCTTGACATTTGAAAAACAGTAGGATTTAATACCCCTGAGGGTAATTCTACGTTCGAAGTTCGGTTAGTATGGTTCGTTCGGTCAGTACGGGTTTGGTACGGTTCGTAGGAATTGCCGGTTCGATCCGCTGTTGAAGCCAAGGGAGGGCACAATGACAGCTCGGGCGCGCGTGGGTATCGCAGATACCGCATGGGGAGGCCGTTTCCGGCCGGATAGGGTCAGGAGGCGGACATGAAGTGGATCATCGCCAAGTTCAAGCAACTTGTCGGCTGGCTTGCGAGGTTGCCGGTCGTGGTCAAGGTAGCGATCGGCGTGGTGCTGGTTGTCCTGATTTTCGGGGGCAGTTACGCCAGCTACCGGATTTACGATTATACGCAGAACGACCCCGAGTTTTGCCGTTCATGCCACACGATGGAAACGGCATGGACGCGATGGTCAGAGAGTGAGCACAGCAACGTCGGCTGCCACAGCTGCCACGAGGTGAACCCGGTGCAGGGCGCCCAGCTGGTGATGAACTACCTGCTGGAGAGGCCGGACAAGAACACCAGCCACGCCCACATATCGGACGAGGCCTGTGAGAAGTGTCATTACAGCGGCGACCCCACCTGGGTGCAGGTGGAGCAGACGGCGGGCCATATGACGCACGCGGAAGAGGAGAATATCGCCTGTCAGACGTGCCACGGCCTGAGGCTGCATGAGTTCCAGCCGGCGACGGAGATCTGCGCCGCCTGCCATGCGGACCACGTAGCAGGAAACGAGATGGCGATCAAGGTGCCGGAGATGCAGAACCTGCACTGCGTCGAGTGTCATCCCTTCCTGAGGGAAGACAGCCCGCTGAGGCCGACGAGAGAGACCTGTCTCAGCTGTCATCAGAAGACGGCGGAGCAGGATGGGGTGGTTTTCCCGGACGATGCGCCGATGATGTGGGATTGCAAGGAATGCCACAAGCCGCACGAAGGGGAGAACCCGATAGTCGAATGCCGTTCCTGTCACGAGGGCGGGCGGACGGAAGGTCTGCACGGGACCACAACGCACGCGCAGGCGAGATGCAAGGAATGCCACAAGCCGCACAAGTGGGTCGTGGATTCGAGAGATGAGTGCCTGGCCTGTCATACGGACAGGGAAGACCATAACGCAGGCCAGCTCTGTGCCGACTGCCACGATTTCAGCATGGCGGCAGGCACAGGTCCCGCTACGGGCCCGGCGTCGACGAGCGAGAGCCCTTAGGGAATCGGTAAAACTGAAAAAAATATCAGGCAGGGCTTGACGCGGAAGCGATTAACCACCATAATTGCGCGTTGATTAACTTCAGCGAAACAAGAGTGTAACGGAAAACCAGCAAGAAATTGCGCCGGGAGGCGCCGGGAAAGGTAAGAGGGGTATCCATGTGGTACATAATGGAAGTGCCGTGGTTCTTTTTCAGTCAGGTGATCATGACGACACTGGTCCTGACTGTAATCTCATTCGCGATCCCTCCGTTTATTAACTGGTTGGAAGGAAAGATGAACAAGGGCGAATAGCCCGGTTCATCTTTTTTTATTCGACGAATGCTGGTGGAATACAGGCTTCTGGACCCCTCCGCGGGTAGGCACTGATGCGCGACTGTGGCGGACTGGAAGGCTGAAAAAAGAGAACAAGAGCAACTAGGTTGGAAATATTTACGGGCGAGGCCGCCGGGGCGGGGCCCCCGAAAACCAAGGAGGACGAACAAGTGGCAGAAGATATTCGATACGGCATGGTAATTGATGTGCGCCGCTGCATCGGCTGCCAGTCCTGCAGCGTTGCCTGCAAGGCTGAGATGTCGGTGCCGCTGGAGGTTTTTGCCACGTGGGTGAAGATAGTCGAAAGGGGACAATACCCGGACGCCCAGCGGTTCTTCCTTCCCCGCCTCTGCAACAACTGTGAGAACGCCATCTGCGCCCGTAATTGTCCGACCAAGGCTTCCTACAAGCGTGACGACGGCGTCGTCATGGTGGACGAGCACCGTTGTATCGGCTGCAAATACTGCATCGCTTCCTGTCCCTATGACGTGCGTTACATCAACCCCTTCAAGAACATCGTCCAGAAATGCTACTGGTGCTATCACCGCCTGGACGCCGGCCTGGTGCCGGCCTGTGTGGAGACATGCCCGACCCGGGCGATGATCTTCGGCGACCTGAACGACCCCAAGAGCGAGGTCTCCCGGGTGCTGGCGACCAACGCCACCCAGGTGATCAAGAAGGATATGCAGACGGAACCGCACGTCTTCTACATCGGGGCGGACGAGGCGGCGATGAGCAACTACGAGGAAGAAATAAACTACTTCACTGAGCCACTGTTTTTCCCCAAGATCCGCCTCTGACGGCAAAACTAGATACAGGAGTATGCCAGCATGGAGCAACCAGATATCAATGTAGTCTACACAGTAAAGCACCAGCTGCCGTTGATCATGTTCATCGGACAGTACTTCTTCTATACTGGTTTAAGCGCCGGTTCATTCGTGATATCTGTGATCGCTACCCTGCTCGGCCGCAAGGAGTTCAAGCCCATCGGCAAGATCACCGCTATCCTGGCGCCGATACTGTTGATTATCGCGCCCCTGAACCTGATAGCCGACCTGGAACAGCCGCTGCGGTTCTGGCACCTGATGCTCTACTACAACTGGACTTCGCCGATCACTTACGGTTCGTTCCTGCTGACCGCGTACCCGATCGTCGGTATCATCTACGCAATCATGGTCTATACGGACCGGCAGGGCCCGGCCAAGGTGCTGGGTATCCTCGGTATCCCGCTGGCCATCTCGGTACACGGTTACACGGGTTTCATTCTCGCCCTTGCCAAGGCTCGCTCCCTGTGGAATACGGCGGCCATGCCCACCATCTTCATTGTATCGGCCATGGTCTCCGGAATCGGGTTGGTGGTCATCATTGCCGCCATCCGCTATAAATGGTTCGACAAGAAGGCCACGCCTGAAACCCGGGAGCAGGACAAGAAGCTCATCCTGCAACTGGCCCAGTTCATGGCCTATACGATCATGCTGGACCTCTTCCTCATCGTTTCTGACATCCTCGTGCTGCTGACGGCGCATACGGACGCGCTGGAGGCCGGCATGCTTATCCTCACCGGCAATTTCTCGTTCCTGTTCGTGGGGGTCGAGATAATCCTGGGAGCCCTGATACCGATGATCCTGGTGCTGGGGCCCACAAGGAAATCCCTGACCGCCGCGGTTGTGGCGTCGATCCTGGTGAATATCGGAGTGTACGCGATGCGCTTCGTGATGGTGATCGGCGGACAGACAATCCCACTCAGTTGACACCAAGGAGTTTATGAATGCGATCGATAAGCCGTAGAGATTTTCTTAAACTGGGTGCCGCCAGCACTGCCGTGCTGGCCGTGGAGAGCCAGTTCAACGTCATCGCCTATGCGGCGGAACAGCTGATAGAGGGCGGACGCTCAGTCACCCGCGCCTCCGGGCTGCCCCGCTCGTTCCTGCCCAGCACCTGCATGCAGTGTCCTGCGGGCTGTGGCATCATCGGCTACGTGGAGGAAAGCCGCGTAGTCAAGATCGGCGGCAACACCAAGCACCTGAGCAACCAGGGAGCGCTGTGTGGACGGGGACAGGCCGGCATCAACGCCATCTATGATCCCGAGCGCCTGCTCTCACCGATGAAGCGTGTCGGTCCCCGCGGCTCGGATTCCTGGGAGCAGATCTCCTGGGACCAGGCCATGGAGGAGGTCGGCGGTTCGCTGGCGTCCCTTAAATCCAGGAACCCGCGCCAGCTGCTGTTCCTGACGGATGATATCGGCGATGACCACCTGGGTCAGCGTTTCACGCATGCGTTCGGCTCCCCCAACATCATCGCCTCCATCGGAGACTTCAACGCCAACAAACTGGTGGCGGACGAGTTGACCTGGGGCGCATCCGGCGACATGCCGGACGTTGCCAACAGCAAGTACATCCTCATCTTCGGCGCCAACCCCCTGGAAAGCAATCCGCAGTACCTGGGGCTGTCGCGGCGCCTGGTTCAGGGTATCCGGGACAACCAGGCCAAGGTCGTCGTCTTCGACACCAGGCTGACCAATACCTCGGCCCTGAGCAACGAACTGCATTTCGTCAACCCCGGCAGCCTGGGGCTGCTGATACTGACGCTGGCCAACGTCATCATGCAGGAGGGCCTCTACAAGAGGACCTTTATCGAGAAATGGACCAACGTCACGCCGGAACAGCTGGCGCAGCACCTGGCGCAGTATACGCCGGAGCGCGCCGAGGCGGAGGCCGGCGTTGAGGCGTCGGTGATCAGGACGGTAGCCACCGAGTTCGCCACAACCGCACCGGCTACGACCTTTACGGACCAGGTGCTCTCCAACCATTCCAGCGGCGTGCAGAACGAGCGGGCGGCGATGCTGCTCTCGATCATCACCGGGAACATCGACAACCGCGGCGGCCTCTGCCTGCCGCGCGAGCAGGAGCTTGCCCAGCCGGAGCCCGTACCGGCCCCGCCGCCGCCGAGCGCCCTCTCCAACCCGCCTGCCTATCCGCTGGCTTCGGAGCAGACGATCGCCGGCACCTTCGCCCAGATACAGAGTCGCGAGGAGCAGGTGGGCGTGCTCATCAGCCATAACTGCAACCCGGCCTATTCAAACCCTGACCTGGGCCTGGTGGAGGATGTGCTCAAGGATGAGACGCTGATTCCCTATCACGTTGCCATAACGCCGTTCCTGACGGAGACGGCGGCGCTGGCGGACATCATCCTGCCCGAGACCACGTATCTTGAGGACAGCGATATCATCGTCAAGCCTTCCCCAGAGCTGGTGCCCTACGTGAGCCTGCGCCAGCCCGTGGTGCCGCCGCTGAAGGAGGCAAGGCCGTTCTTCACCATAGCTACGGAACTAGCCGCGATCATCAAGGGTGGCATGGAACAGTATTTCAGCTTCAAGCGGGTGGACGAATACCTGAGCGCCCGTATTGCGAACATCGGCGGCCTGCAGGCGGCAGGCGCCCTCGACTACCTGAAGCAGCACGGTGTCTGGTATGACCCCAAGAGCCAGCCGGACTACCAGGCTTTCAAGCAGAACGGCTTCAGCACTCCCTCCGGAAGGATGGAGGTAAACTCCGAACGGATAGCAGCGCTCGGTTCGCCGGCCCTGCCCACCTATGAGCCGGTCACGTTCATGAGCCAGCTCGGGGAGCAGGATTATGTCCTCACCATATTCGACACGGCTATCCAGAGCGACTGGAAGACCGGCAACTGCATGTGGCTGGATGAGATATTGCACAGGAACCCGGTCTGGATGAATCCGGCCACCGCCGAGGAGCTGGGGGTCGAGGATGGAGACGAGGTCAAGCTGACTCGGCCCAATAACGTGGGCGAAGCCAAAGCGCGGTCCGTGACTTCCACCGTTTATCTTACCGAGGGTATCCATCCCAAGGTCATCGCCATGGCAAACGGCGTCGGGCACACGGCTTACGGCCGCATCGCCCAGGCCGAGGAGATACCCTACCGCGAGCCTCCCGATGTGTTGCAGAACCCAAACACCGAGATGATCTGGTGGGGGCACGAGGAACCGGGCGGCAACGGTGTCAACCCGAAGCAGATCGTACCGGTCACGCTGGATCCGGTCGGCGGCGGCGAGGCCTGGGGTGACATGGTAGTAACTGTCGCCAAGGTATAGAGGACCGGGCGGCGGGCCGGGTGCCGACGGTACCTGAAAACGGCAGCGCCGGACGTTCGAGCGAGACGGCCCGGGCGCGGGCGGCGATTTACCGCCTGCTGGCGCGGGTGTTCTCGGGCAAGCCCAGCTGCGAGCTGCTGAAGGGTTTGAAGGACAGTGACATGCTCGAGGCGCTGGCGGCCTTCGAGGTCGTACTCGAGCCGGAGTTCATCGCCGGCGACGAGAAGCAGCAGGCGGCGGAGCTGGCCGTAGAGTTCACGAGGTTGTTCCTGGGTCCGGGGCCCCATATCGCCCCGTATGAGTCGGTATTCATCCGCGGCGAGGGTGAGGAAAAGCCCCGCCTCTGGGGGAAGGCGACTCTCGAGGTGGCTGATTTCTACGCCGAGGCCGGCCTTGCGCAGGCGGAGGGGGAGACACCGGACCACCTCGGCCTCGAGTTCGAGGCGGTGGCAGCCCTCGCCCGGGAGGAAGCGGAGCAGTGGGAGAGCGGAGCAGTGGATGAAGCTGCAAGGCTGAGGGAGCTGCAGCGGCGTTTCTGCAGTGAGCACCTGCTGCGGTGGGTGCCGGAATTTTCCCGCGCGGTTGCGGGCAGCACCAGGAGCGGGTTCTACCGCAACATGGCGGTGCTGGCGGAGAACAACGTAAGGATGCATTGTGGCGGAGATACATGATCTGCTGGAAAAGAGCAGGCCGTCATGCTGGAATATAAAGGGAGGAAGAGAGCCTAAATGAAGATTCCAAAGCTATCAAAACCAGTCTGGGCGTTGATAGGTATCGGCTTATTGATATTGGCGATGCTGCCCATGTTGGGGCTGGCCCATTTCACAACCACCAATCCGCGTTTCTGCCAGACGTGTCACGGGACCGGCGAGACCGCCGACGTGGGACAACCCTCCCTTGTCCACCCTGACTACAATGAGGTCGGCTGTGTCGACTGCCACGCCGAGGGCGGCGGTCATTTCGTGACCGATGGCTACAAGGACGGCTTCGAGGCCGACCCGGACCGCGTCAGCAGCAATTGTGAGCGCTGCCACGAGGACATGAAGCAGAAATCGGATACGGAAGGGTTCAAGTTCAACGAACTGGGAATCAGGTTCCCCCACGACAAGCACTTTACCTATGACGTGCAGTGCGCTGACTGCCACCGCAACATCGCGCACGACCTCAACATCAACCAGACGAACCGGCCCAGGATGGCATACTGTTTCCAGTGCCATCCCAGCACGGACTCCTGCGACAAGTGTCACCCGGACGGACCGCCGGCGGAGGAAGCCTATATCCCGCCACCGGCGAAGCTGCCCGAGACCCCGTCTGCGGACACGGCCCAGGCAACCTTCGAGGTCAAGTGTTCCAAGTGCCATGCGCTGTATCCGCCCACCTACTACAACAGTGAGCAGTGGGTAGCCAACGTGGAGCAGATGGCCTCGCTGACGGGTGCTGACATCAGCCCTGAAGACGCGGCACTGATCATCTCCTACCTGGACACCGTCGCCAAACCCTGAGGGACGTTGGTTCACAAAGTTCAATAAGTGTCGGTGGGGCGGCCCCGTAAGGGGCCGCCCCACATGTTTCCCCCCACATCTGTCTGTGGCGGCGCGGTTTATCGAGAGGAGCTCCGGCCGCCAGCGGCGAACAATAGGGAATGGCCGGACAGAAGAAAGCAGGGGGCGCGAGCGGCGCCGACGAAGGCAAACCGGAGGAAGGCTTCCGCGGCGACAGCAAGGTGCCGCTGAGATCGCCGCTTGCGGCGGGCGAACAGAGAATCATCCGCTTCCTGGTACCGCGTATCCCGGGCCGGATAGAAGGCTACCAGCTCACCCTGCTGACCATTCCCTGGAGCGCCGGCGCGCTGGTCGCCGGCTATCTGGCGCGCGACAACAACAGCTGGCTCTGGCTGGCGTCAGCAATGCTCTTCCTGCAATGGTTCACCGACTCCCTCGACGGCGCCCTGGGCAAATACCGCGACTTCGGTATCCCCAGGTGGGGTTACTATATGGACCACCTGCTGGATTACCTGTTCATGGCAGCCGCCCTGGGCGGCTACGCCCTGCTCTTCGAGGGCAGCGACCGCACCCTCTGGCTGGTGCTGATAGCAGTCTTCGGCGCCTTCATGGTGAACTCGTACCTCTCCTTCGGCGCTACCGGCGAGTTCAAGATAACATTCCTGGGCACGGGACCGACCGAGTCGCGCCTGGCGCTGATAATACTGAACACGCTGATGATAATTTTCGGAACCGGTTTCGTGGAAGCGGCCTTGCCCTATGCTCCCTATGTGCTGTTTTCCATCTTTATCATCGTCGTCTACCGCACCCAGCGCCACATCTGGCAGATGGACATGGAGGAAAAGCGGGCGCGCCCGGACCGGCCCGGCGGCAGCGCGTAGGTTCTCGGGGGAAACGGTCAGGGAATATGCGCTCGCGACTACGGGCGCCAGGGACGCAACAGCTGCGCTTCCCGGCGGGCCTCAGTGGACTATCCGGAGCACTAGCATGATCACGCCGCCCAGCAGCAGCAGGAAAAACAGCACCTGGATAACCTGGATGAAGTCCCCGGAAGTGAAGATACGGTAGCTGTTGAGGTCCGTCCAGTGTTCATCACACCAGGCGCCGGTGGTCGGCAGTCGCGGGTGCGCGCGCGCGTGCCCGGGTTCGCCGCAGATCTCACATGTGCCGCAGTATCCTTCGGGGATGTCTTCGATGCTTTCGGCAAAATCCGGGTTGATTTCGCGTTCGCGGCAGTAGCAGACGGGGTCGTCGCCGAGCATCGTTTCCACCTGACGTCCAGTGATGTACGGCGCCAGGCGGTGCGCTACATACAGGCTGGCGATGAACAGGACGACGCCGAGGAGCACCCGCAACCAGGTCTGCTCGAACAGCAGCAGCGCCAGGACCATTCCGGCACAGAAGAACAACAGCGCCAGCAGCGTATTGGCTATCAGGTGAACCCGGCTTCTGTCCATCGCAGATAAAGGCCTGCTCCGCTATTCGACCCGCTTGATGGGAGGCACCACCCAGGTGCCGTCCAGCGCCTCCGCCTTCGGCTGGTACTGGCGCAGGATGGGACGGAAGGCGCCGGCGGGGGCCGGCAGCCAGTTGTTGCGCTTGTCCGCGGCCGGCTCCTCGTGCTGGATGTGGATGTCCAGCGAGCCGTCCTCGTTGTAAGTGAGCCGCGGCGTGCGGTCGCCGACGGAGTAGCGTTCGATAGGGTTGGCCACCAGGTAGAAGTCGGGGGCGTCATACATGGTGATGGACCAGAAGGCCTCCACCGGTGGCTGCTGGTCGAAATGGAGCACGTAGCTGCGGGAGCCGTTCAGCTCCTCGCCGCGGTCGTCGACGAAAGTCTGCAGGTAGTTGGCCTCATAGCCGTGGTTGCCCCACAGTCCCACGCGTGCAGCGATGGCGCGCATGAAATAGGCTTCCCCCCTGTCCTTGATGACCCAGCCCGGCAGGGTGCCGATGCCCAGATAGTCCATGTTGTAGTCGAAGAGGTGCGGCGCCAGCTTCCAGCCGTTGACCGGCTCTCCCAGGCTCAGGTTCTCCTTGATGAAGGCGAGGCATTCATCCTTGCCGCCCGCCAGCGTTTTCGCCAGCTCCGCGTCGGCATCGACGTAGGGGCTCTCGCCTGCCAGCAGTCCCAGCGGTTCGAACTTGCCGATGTACTCGCTCTCCGCCTCCGGCGGCGGGAACAGCCGCATCCAGGAGCGGAACTGCTCCCAGAACTCGAGCTCCCCCTTCACCCGCTTGTCGCAAGGGAAGGTATCGAGGTCGCCCAGCTGCCGGCCGCTGTTATCCGGCCGCCCGGGATAGAGCGACAAGGGGGTGAGCCAGGTGTCGTCCTGCAGGCTTCCGACCACGGCCAGGTCCTCCTCGCTTTGCTCGACGGCATAGCGCCCGATGATGCCGAAGACCCTGGTGGGGACCTCCAGCAACATCATGCCGTCGGGAACATCGCCGCTCCAGCCGCGGCCGGCCAGCAGATAACAGCCTTCTTTCGTGCCCGTGGCCCGGCGTCCCAGGTAGGCGAAATTGTTGGTCCAGGCGTCCACGAACTGCATGACATAGTAACGGTCGTCCGCGTCCGGCAGGTGCAGCACCTGTGGTTCGTCGCCGATGTCGACGATGGCCACCGAGTAGAGCGTATCGTTGTTAGCGCTGACGAACCTGGTCTCGGCGCCCAACAGCTCCCGCGCGTGGCCGAAGGTGTTCACCGGCGCGCTGTACATGCCGGGTTTGCTGGAGGCGTTGATCATCTCGCTGATGTTGAATACCAGCGGGAAGCCGTAGAGGTAGGCCTCCGCCGCCGGTGATAGCCTGTTGTCGCTCATCGCTGCTCCTTCCGTCACGGTGGGTCTGGCCTGATTCCCACCTGCGATCCGCCCGGGGGAAGGGTTTCCCGCAGGCTGTCTCTTGTTCAGGTCGTCTCGTCGGCGCCGCCGGCAACAGGCTCCAGGCCAGCGGAGATGCGTCTGCCGATCTCGCCCGCCAGCGGCAACAGTATCAACAGATCGACGATCGAGAGGACTATGAGGGTGATGATAACGTCGGGGTCGTCCAAGAAGTTCCCTGCCGCCACCACGAAGGTAGCGGAGAGGTTGCGCTGGGCGGTTCCCAGGCCGAGGACATTGCGTATCTCCCGTTCCGAGGAGTACGCCGACAGCACGCCGATAACGAATGAACCGACATAGAGAATGATGCCGCCGAGGATGACCCCGGTGCCGACGGTATCAATGATGGTCCTGAAGTGCATCACCAGGATCACGCCCAGCATGATCATCAGCGCCGTGTTGGAGGCCTGCCCGAAGACGGGCTGCAGTCCCTCCGCCGTCCTGCTGTAGCGGGCCTTGATGAAGAGGCCGATGCCCAGGGGCACCAGCATAGCGATTATCAGCGACCTGGCGATCTCCCAGGAGTCGACTGCCACCCCCGGGAGCAGCAGCGGCAGGGCGATGGGCAGGAAGGCGATGGTTACGAGCATCAGCAGCACCATCAGGCCCACCGAATAGGCGATGTTGCAGTGGGCCGCCTGGGTGAGCTTGGGCAGGAAAGGCGCCCCGGCCGCGGTGGCCAGCAGGATGACGGCGATGCCGTTTCCCTCGTTGAAGCCGGAAAAGATCTCCGGAGCCACGGTGATGATGGCGTATCCCAGGGCCGGGACCAGGATGAAGTTGGCCACCAGCGCCAGGATCAGCAGCTTGATGTTCTTCAGCGGACTGATAATCTGCGGAATGGTCATGCTCAGGCCCATGGCCACCATGCTGGCCACCACGAAGACCAGCGCTGACAGTTTTACGATGACACCGAGAACCTCAGTCATTCATGCTTCCCCCTCAGGCCTTCCACTCAGACCGGCTCGACATCGACCATCTTCTACTCTCCTTTGCTGCGATGCTTATGCAATCCTACCCGCAAATCCGTGAAGTAAACTGCGGGGGCCGGGGGCGTCTGACGGCGTCAACAGCGGCCTCGGCAACCATTGTTAAATTCCCAGTGCCTCATTGCGGGTGTCCGGGGTTGCCGCCACCTGCTCCACGTCTCCGGTCCGTCGGCGGCGTTCCCGGTGGATGCGGGAAGGCCGGCGATCAAGCCGCGCTGTGGATTTCCCTGGCCTCGTATTCGGGAAACATGATTATCGCAGGGCGGATATCAAAGGCCGCAGCCAGGCGAAGGGTCCGCTTCTTGCCGATATCTATCGGAGAGGGGGAAGCGCATTCTGCCATGTTGGCCGGAACAAAGGGGCTTCCCCGATTGCGTTAACGTCCCCTTCTATCTAAGATACTAGTGACCGTGCTAGGCGGGGAGTTAGCGGTGCCCTTTACCCGCAATCCGCTATAGCGGGGCATCAATTCCCACCTTCGGGGCAGGTTCGCGTGGCCAGTGGCCTTGCTGCCGGTGCTGAAGGCCAGGTCCTGCGCAATGGAACGTCGTGAACCCCGTCAGGTCCGGAAGGAAGCAGCGGTAAGCGATCTCTTCCATGTGCCGC
>JAJRYJ010000115.1 GCA_024275795.1 Actinomycetes bacterium
CGCTCCCGGTTCGGAGTTCATCCCCGTAACCCAGGCCAAGTGCACCAGCCGCAACTCCCTGCACAACCGGCCGGTGAAGACCGATTGCACCATGCTTCAGGTCAAGACCATCAAGATGGTCTTCCACTACGAGGATTCCTGACAGACAGGGCCTTAAGCGCTGCACCCGGCTCACATGAGCACCGGCGCCCCCGCATGCCTTTATTCCAATCGTATAAATAAACTAGCTATTTCTTTATACATTTGGATAATATATCTTTGTATAAAGGCATCTATCATCTATGGGGAATCCGGCGGCCGCATGATTTCGCGTACGATTCAGCCACCCGGGTGAAAATATGGGACTACGTCTATCCGACATCCTCGAACTGCCCATCCTGGCCGAAGCCACCGTCCTAGCCGGGAAGAAGGGGCTGGGGCATGAAGTCACGCAGGTGACCGTGGGCGAGGTGCCCGACATCGGCGACTGGCTCACGGGCGGCGAGCTGGTCCTCTCCACCTTCTTCGGCGTCGAGACCACGCCCGAAGCCCAGACGGAGTTCGTCCGCAGGATAATCAAGTCCGGAGCCGCCGGATTGATGGTGAAGCCGGAGCGCTTCATTAAGGAGGTGGGCTCGGATATCATCGCCCTGGGCAGGAAGGATTCCTTCCCCATCATCGAAGTCCCCCCGGAGGTCCGCTGGACCCATGTCATCGCCGACATCTCCGAGCGCATCGTCGGTGAGCACCTGTCCCACATGGAACGTTCACAGGAGATCCACCAGCGCCTGCTCGATGTGGTCATCGACGGCGGCAGCTGGCAATCCATCGCCGATACCGCGTCCGAGCTGCTGGACCGTCCCGTTGTCCTGGAGAACTCCTACCTGGAGCCGCTGGCGCGGTCGGTGCCGGAGGGTTTCGAGAAGTCCAGGGAGGAAGTGCTTGACAAGCTGCATGATGTGGGGGTCGCCGAACTGAAGAAGGGCGACCGCGCCGGCAGGGACCGTTACCAGCGTTTCCCGCTCAAACAGGGGGAGGAATTCCCGGCGCGGGTGACGGTGCCCATACTTGTCAGCCGCGACGTGCTCGGTTACGTCTCCGGTTTCGAGTTCGAGAAGCACGTCAACGACCTGGACCTGGAGGCCCTGGAGGGCGTGGCCACCGTGGCCGCCGTGGAGATGGGCAGGGAGCTGGCGCGCCTGGAGGCGGAGAACCGCCTGCGGGGTGATTTCGTCGACGACCTGCTGGCCGGCGAGTTCGACGCCGGCCCCACCATGCTGCAGCGTGCCAGCTACCTGGGCGGCGATCTCAGCAACGGCTGCCTGGTGCTGATAACCGATATCGACGCCTTTGGTGAATACGTCATCGACAACAAGCTCAGCGAGCAGGAGGTGCAGCGCATCAAGAACCGCTACTTCGGCGGCGTCAAGCAGGTGATCCGCTCCTACCACGACAAGGCGCTGCTGACGCCCAAGAGCGATAACGTCATCTCCTTCCTGCCGCCGGTGGAGGGCAGCGAGGAGAACCTGATGAAGGTGGCCCGGTCCACCGCCGTCAAGATCCAGTCGGCGCTGGTGGAGCTGCTGCCGGAACTGCGGGTCTCCATCGGCATCGGCCGCTTCCACGAGGACCCGGCGGAGACGGGCCGCGCCTACCGCGAGGCCCAGACGGCGCTGGACGTCAGCCAGCGTCTGGGGGAGACGGGCTCCATCGCCTCCTTCGACGACATGGGCGTCTACAAGCTGCTGCTGAGCGCCATGGAGGAGGACCCGGAGGAGGTCAACAACTTCTACGAGGAGACCATCGCCCGCATCGTCAGCTATGACGCCGAGCATAAGACCAACCTGGTGGGGACGCTGGAGACCTACCTGGCCAACAACTGCAGCATCGCCGCCACGGCGGAATCGCTGTTCACCCACAGGCACACCATCCGCTACCGCCTGGGCCGCATCGCCGACCTCACGGGGCTGGACGTAAGCAGGAGCGACGACCAGGAGAAGCTGGGTTTCGGCCTCAAGGCCATGCGCCTGCTGCGGCGCTGACACAGGGCGCGGCCCGCCGTCGCTGTGTTGACTCCGGGCAGGCGCGATTCCTTCTGGAGCAGCTGTCGAACGGTCAATATATCCATTTGTATAAATGATATACCTTTTATTATGTACAAATGGCCAATCCCCCCGCGGAGCGCAGTTTGTACAATAGTCTAGTTTTTTCTTAATGGGATAATATGCCCCAAGGTGGATTTTCCCACCGCCGGGCTGGATAGAAAGCCAACTGGACAGATAAGCGATGGACAGCCAATGTGCCGACTGAGCGCCATAACATCAGACGAGTTCTTCTCCCCCATGGAGAACATCCATGCCTTGAACACGATGAAGGAGGGGCATGACGGCTCCGGCCTGGGCCTGGTGCTCAAGGATCTGGGCGGCGACTTCGAGGGGCTGAAGGGCAAGCCGATCCTCTCGGGCATCTGCTCTCACCGGGGCATCGAGCAGCTGGACGCCCACATGATGAACCTGGGCTTCCGGGAGCTCTTCTTCTGGGAACCGGAGATAAACCCGGACTACACGCCGGAGACGGGCCCGCGGGACCATTACTTCGCCAAGGCCTACAGCTACCCCGACTACATGAAGGGGCGGTCGAAGGCCGAGAAGGAGGACCTGCTGCTGAAGACGCGCCTGGAGCTGAGGGCCATGGGCGAGGCGGACGAATCCATCTTCGTCTTCTCCTTCTACCCGGACGTGGTCTCGCTCAAGGAGGTGGGCGACCCGCTGGAGGTGGCCGCCTACTTCAACCTGGAGACCTCGGGACTGGAGGCGCGCATCATCTTCGCCCAGGGGCGGCAGAACACCAACTACGCCATCTACCTGTACGCCTGCCACCCGTTCTTCCTGCAGGGGTACTGCACCATGACCAACGGCGAGAACACGGCCTTCGTGCCCATACGCGAGTTCCTCTCCGGCCGCGGCTTCCCCGGCTACATGGGGTACAACAGCGACAGCGAGGTCTTCGCCCACATCCTGCACTACACGCAGCGCCATCTGGGCTACCCCCTGCGCTACTACAAGGATGTGATCACACCGCTGAAGGAGGAGGAGATGCAGCGGCGCCGCGACCGCGAGGCGCTCAGGCTGTTGAAGAAGTCGCTGAGGCCGCTTTGCATCGACGGCCCCAACTGCACTATCGGCTTCACCCCGGACGGCACCTGTTTCATGGTCCAGGACGCCAAGAAGCTGCGGCCCGGAATCGTGGGCGGTTATCCCGGCAGGTACGCGCTGATGAGCGAGGAGTGCGGGCTGGACCGGGCCATCCCCGACCGTGACAGGACGAAGGATTTCTCACCGATGAAGTACGACACGGCGGTAGTGCTGCCGAAGGCGAAGGAGATGAAGGTATGGAGCCAGCTGAGCGCGTAGACGCCAACTACGAGCTGCCGCTGCAGGAGTTCCCCTATATCATCAGGTGGCGCGACGACCGCTGCACCCGCTGCGGCCGCTGCACGGCCGTCTGCCCCGTGAGTGCCATCGAGCCCACGGTGCAGGTGCAGCGCAGCGTCACCTCCGAGGGCCCGGTGCCGGCGCCGGTGGCCAGGCGCGACCTCATCCAGGTGGTGCGCCAGGTCAGCGACATCGACCGCTACTGCACCGGCTGCGGCAGCTGCGCCCTGGTCTGTCCCAACCGGGCCATCGAGCCGGAGTACAACCCGCGCAACAAGTTCCTCTATTTCAAGAACCGGGGCGGCGCCGCCTACCGCCGCGGCGGCCGGCGCAACGACACCAGCCCCTCCACCGTGGACCAGCTGAAGTTCGTGCGCATCTCCATGCTCACGGACCCGGCGCTGGACGCCGGCCGCCACGAGTTCCGCATCCGCACCTACCTGGGGCGCAACCTGCCGGCGGAGAGGCTGCCGGTCGCAGTGAAGCGCGGCCGCCTGGTGCGGGAGGAGGACGGCTTCATCCCGCCGGTGCGCGAGATCTACCCCATCCGCATCGGCAGCATGTCCGTGGGGGCGCTCTCGCCGCACATGTGGGAGGGGCTGGCCATGGGCGTCGCCTACCTCAACGAGGTGGAGGGCATGCCGGTGGTGATGTGCACCGGCGAGGGCGGCATCCCGCCGCGGCTGCTGAAGTCGCGTTTCGCCAAATATTTCATCCTGCAGATCGCCTCCGGCTATTTCGGCTGGGACGAGATCGTGCACGCCATCCCGGAGATGACCGAGGACCCGGCGGGCATCGAGATCAAGTACGGCCAGGGGGCCAAGCC
>JAJRYJ010000011.1 GCA_024275795.1 Actinomycetes bacterium
CCGTTCAATCCTCAAGCCAGACTCGGTTAACATTTCTTCATTTGACCTGAGGGCGCCCGTATAAGAATATTCAGACCACGGCTTATGGAAAGACGAATGGGTTGATTTCAGTCAGGAATTGTCCGGGGGAGGGTTTGGTAGCGGGGGCAGGATTTGAACCTGCGACCTTCGGGTTATGAGCCCGACGAGCTACCAGACTGCTCCACCCCGCGTCACCGGCGATATTATAACACAAAGATTTTTATCGGTAACATCTTCCCCGTGAGAATGATAATAAGGTAAATTACCCCTGTTTGCAGGGATTTAACTCTTCTTTAGATATCGAGACTATTACCGATAGGGATGGATGAGACATGGATGCGCGAATTTCACATCAAAATGATCGGCTGTTCCCTGGATTCCTCCTGAGGCTCGCAACTGCAATGACCCTCGGGGCAGCCTTTATACTGCTGTTCGCGAGCCTGGGGGCGGCTCAGCCAGAGGATGTGGTGCTGGAGGGAGACGTGCTGCAGCAGGTCGAAGGACTCCAGGGCCAGGCGGCGCAGGTGCAGGCGCAACTGGACGAGCTCGACCTTGAACTGGAAACGGTCGTCGAGGAGCATAACGCCACCCGGGTGCTCCTGGACCAGCTGACCATGGACCTTGCAGACAGCCGCATGCGGCTGGACGAGGCCAGGGCCCGCTACAACGCCCAGATGGATATGATGTCCGAGCGCATGGTGGCTATCTACAAGGCCGACGATGTCAACATGTTCACCATCCTGCTCTCCAGCTCCAGCTTCGGCGAATTTTACGATTCCGCCCGCTACATGGTGAAAATCAGCGAACAGGACGCGAAGCTTGAGGCGCAGCTGCAGAAAAGCGCCGACGAGATCAGCGAGCTCACGGACAAGATAGACAATGACCGCGCCGACCAGCTGCGCTACGAGAAGGACCTGCGGGAGCAGGAGACGGTGATTCAGGCGAAGATCGATGAGCGCCAGGCCGCCTACAAACAGATAGACGGCGAGATACGCGCCATCATCGAGCAGGAGGCGGCCAGGCAGCAGGCGGAGCGCGAGCGGGCGGCCGCTGAGGTGGCGGAAATGCTCCGTGAACTGGAGATAAGCGATGTGGTCCAGGCCCAGGTCGTGCAGACCTCGCTGCAATACCTGGGCGTTCCCTACGTTTGGGGTGGCGCGAGCTCCAAGGGTCTCGACTGTTCCGGCCTGACCCAGATCGTCTACAAGCAGCACGGTGTCGATCTTCCGCATAATGCCGCCATGCAGTTCAACCTGGATATGGGCGTCCCCGTACCGGATGATCAGCTGCAACCAGGCGACCTGGTCTTCTGGGGACCGGGCAACCCCCACCATGTGGGCATCTATATCGGCAAGGACAATTACATCGAAGCGCCCAACTTCGGCGAAGTGGTGAGCATCTCAAGGATGGATTTCGGCAGCGACTATGCCGGCGCCCGTCGCTTCGCGCTCAAGGCTCGTGAGGACGTGCGGAGCACGGACTGAACCCGTCGCAGGGCCCGACCGAGTGCGAGCCGCACGCTATCGGCGCCTATCATTCCCTTCGCTTCATTTCTCTGAAAACCTGTTGTAGCATAGGGATGCATCCCTCTTGAAAGGAAAGACCGGATGATCATGATTCTTGAGATAGTCGCCGTAGTCGCCGCCTTCGTTGTGCTTGCATCGGGCGCAACGGTGCTGGGAAAGAACGCCAGGGCCTTCGGCCGCTCTGCCAAAAGGACCGAGGTGAGGATAACGCCGAAGGTGGATGCGATAACCGTCCAGGCCGATACGGCCCGCGAGCTTGGCTTCCGCGTCTCGGACCGGACCCAGCAGCTTCAGGAGCGTGGCATCGTCCTCACCGATACGATGAACAAGATGCGGGTGCTGGCCGCTGCTGCCGCCCGGTCAAGGCAGGAGCTCAAACACATAACCGGCTACATCGGTCTCTGACCGGGCAACCGCGGGATCGAGTCGATCAGCTCCAGGGTGAAGGGGTGCTGTGGATGTTCCAGGATGGACGCGGTCGCACCCTCCTCCACTATCTCGCCCGCCTTCAGTATCACCAGCTCTGCCGCCAACTCCGAGGCCAGGCCGATGTCGTGGGTGATTATCAGCTGTGCCTTCCCGCGCTCGGAGCGCAGGCGCTTCAACAGTTCGATGACCCGCCGCTTGACCCTGGCATCCAGTGCAGAGGCAGGCTCATCCAGCACAAGCACTTCAGGGTTCATTGCCAGGGCCCGGGCAATCACGGCCCGCTGTACCTGTCCGCCGCTCAGTTCGTGCGGATAACGCCCCAGCAGCTCCTCGCCCAGTTCCACTTCCTCCATCAGCCGCCGGACTTTCCGGCTTTCCTCTTCACCCGGGTTGCGATGGATGCGTAGCGGCTCAGCGATACTCCGCCCCAGTTTCATCCGCGGGTCCAGGGAGCCCGCCGCGTCCTGCCAGACCATCTGTACGCGCTGCGACCAGCTGCGAAGGTCTCTTGAGGGGACGGTCTTGACGCCATCGACACTGATGACGCCGCTGTCCGGATGAATCAGTCCGGCGACTATCTGCGCCAGGGTTGACTTGCCGGCGCCGCTCTCACCCACTATTCCCACGGCGCCGCCCTGCGCCAGCGCCAGGCCGACGTCGCGCAGGACGATCCTGCGATCGCCTGGGACGGCCCCATCGCACCCGCTGCCGGAAATCAGGACGTGCTCCGCGGCGTAGCTCTTGCTGATGCCTTCTAGTTCAAGCAGAGCCATCAGCATTCCCTTCCCGGGATCCGACGATACCCGCCTCGATCAGCTCCGCCGTATAGCTGTCAGCAGGCTGCGACAGCACCCGGACGCACGGCCCCGACTCCACTGCTCTGCCCTCGCGCATCACCAGCAGCTGTTCGGCGATTCCAGCCACCAGCAGCAGGTCGTGGCTGATGAAGATCATGGCCATGTCTTCCCGGCGCAGTCTTGCCATCAGCAATTCGATGACCTGTTTTTGGCGGGTCATGTCCAGAGAGCTAGTGGGCTCATCCGCTATCAGCAGGTCCGGACTGCCCGCAAGGGCCGCCGCGATCTGCACGCGCTGGCACTGTCCGCCACTCAACTGGTGGGCATAGGGCGCCGCCACTAGCGTCGGTTCGTCAATCCCCACATCTGCCAGCTCCTTGAATGCCCGCAGCCGGGCCTCTTCACCCCTGGCGATGCCACGCAGGCTGATTGATTCTGCTACCTGGTCCGCCACCCGCATTGTTGGATCAAGGGATGCCACCGGGTCCTGGAACAACATGCCGATGCCGCTGCCGCGGACGCCGGCCATTTCCTTTTCCGGCAGATCGAGCAGTTCCCGTCCGCGGAAACGGGCGCTGCCGGAAACATCGGCGTACTTCCTGTCCAGCAGCCCCGCAAGCGCGAGGCCGATGCTGGTCTTGCCGGCGCCCGATTCCCCGATGATGCCCAGGGTCGAGCCGCTTTTGAGCCGGAATTCCAGGTCGGCGACGGCCTCCACGGGGCCATTCCTACCTCTGTAAGTGACGGTAAGCGCTTCCACTTCGAGGATATGCCCGCTCATCGCCGGCTGCCTCCGCCGCCGCTTTTACGGGGGTCCATGGCCCTGGTTGCTACGGCTCCCAGGAGGATGAACACCAGCGCCGTCAACGTCACCGCCAACCCCGGCGCCATCACCAGCCAGGGAGCCCGGTCGAAAAGCACCATGGACTCGGCAAGCATCAGTCCCCAGCTGGGATATGGAATCTGGACACCGAGGCCGATGAAACTGAGTCCGGCCTCCGCCAGTATGGCGGCGGCCACCGCCATGGTCGTATACGTAACAAGGGGGGCGGACGCATTGGGCAGAATGTGGGTCATAAAGATGCGGGTTTCAGATGCACCCATCAGCCGCGCCGCCTTGACATAATCACGCTCACGCACAGAAAGCACAGAGGAACGAAAGACACGGGCGAAGATGGGCCAGCCGAAAAGAGCGATGGCCAGGAAGACGTTGCGCCTGCCCGGTCCGGCGACCGCCAGGATGGCGATGGCGCCCAGGATGACCGGGAAGGACAGGAAGATATCGGTGATACGCATCAGCAAGGGGTCGATAAACCTGCCGCCATAGCCCGCCAGGCCGCCGACCGCGATGCCGGTCACCAGCGCTATGGCGGTAGCCAGCACGCCCACCATCAGGGAGGTGCGGGAAGCCCAGAGAACCCGGGACAGCTCATCGCGTCCGTGCGCATCGGTGCCCAGCAGGTGCTCCGGACCGGGCGCCTGCAAAGTATTCTCGTAGTCCGTCTCCAGCGGATCGTCCAGCGGCAGCAGCGGCACCAGCAGGGAAGTGACGCCGATCAACAACAGCAGAACCAGGGCGAGGACAGCGGTGCCGTTCCCTTTGAGCCTGGACCAGATACCAGCATCGGACAGCTCCGGACCTGACGCCGGGCCCCAGGCAGCCGGCAGCTGTGTGGGGCTAGCCATGACGTTCCTCCCCCAGCCTGACACGAGGATCGAGCAGTTTGTAGGCGATGTCCGCGAAGGTGTTCACAACCACGAAGATGACCACGAGCACCAGTACCGTCCCGATTACCAGCGGCACATCCCGCGCCCGAGCGGCAAAGAACATGGTGCGGCCCAGGCCTGGCCAGGCGAAGACGATCTCCGTGATGACGGCGCCGCCGAGAAGAATGCCCAGGTCGATGGCGAGCAGCGTCGCCACCGGACCGATAGCGTTGCGCATGCCATGTCTTAACAGAACCTGCCGTTCGGTCATCCCCTTGGCCCGGGCGGCCAGCATGTATGGTTTACCCATCTCATCAGAAAGTGACGTCTTCATCACGGCGGCGATGATCACGGCCTGAGCCGCCGCCAGCGTCACTGCGGGCATGATCACGTTTGCGGGATTCCATCCTCCCAACCCCGAGATGGGGAGGATATGGAGCCAGCCACCGAAGATCCGCTGCAGCACAAGGCCGAGGAAGAATACGGGTACCGCCAGCAATACGGCGCCCAGGACAGATGAGAACATCTCCAGCCCGACGGACTTGCGCCAAGCCAGGTAGATTCCCCAGCCGACGCCGAAAAACAACTCCAGCGCCAGGGCCGAGAAGGCGAGATAGGCGGTTGCCGGCAGGTGGTCCCCGATCACCGACGCCACGTCGCGGTTGAGCGAATAGGATGTCCCCAGATCAAGATGCGCCAGGTTCCACAGGTAGATGCCGTACTGGGTCCAGATTGGCTGGTCGAGACCCAGCTCATGGCGCAGGCTGGCCAGCGTTTCCGGCGTTGCCCTGGTGCCCAGTATCACCTCTGCCGCATCGCCGGGAACAATCACGTAGATGACGATGAACAGAATCGTCACGGTGCCAAGGAGCACCAGCAGCATCTGCAGCAGTCGGCGTAGAATGAAGCGGTACATTACCAGACCCGATCGACGGCTATCCCCCTAAAACGGTTGGAGAGGGCCCCTGGCGTGGCCCTCTCCACAGTAAAGCCCACGTATTCTCCTCTAGCTTGAAACCATGATCTCGTTCAAGGCTATCTCACCCAGCGGCGTATGCACGAACCGGGTTACCCTTGTCGAATAGGCCATCACATCCTTGTCGAAAGTGAGAGGGATGATGGGCGCGTCGGCCATTATCATCCGCTCGGCCTTGTTGTATGAGTCGAGCCTTTCGCCTGTGTCCAGCTGTGAACGTGCTGTGTCAAGCAGGTCATCCACTTCGCTGTTCTCGTACATGGAGACGTTCTGCCCGCCGATGTTCATGGAGTGGAAAAGCGGATAGAGGAACGTATCGACCGTGGGATAGTCAGCAAGCCAGCTGAGCAGGAAAAACGAGAGATTGCCCGATGTCATGGCGTCGATGAAGGCGCCGAATTCAAGGCCGTTGAGCTCCACATTCACGCCCACCGCCTTCAGCTGCGCCTGCACCGCCTGCGCCACGTCGCCCGCCGGTCCCTCAGCCGGATAGGTGAGCGTCAGCGGAGGCAAGCCCTCGCCGCCGGGGTAGCCAGCCTCCTCAAGCAGCGATTTCGCCTTTTCCGGGTCATACCTGTAAGGCATGGCGTTATCCTGGTGGCCGGGAGAGGCGGTGGGAACGATTCCGTCCGCGGGCGCCGCCTGCCCCATGAACACCTTCTCGGCGATCGTCTCCCGGTCAATAGCCCAGTTGAGCGCCTGTCTCAGTTCCGTGTTGCCCGCCCAGGGGTCTTCGGCGGTATTGAACACAATGAAGCGGAGTGCAGCTATCTCACCTTCGAAGACATCGACGGATTCGTCAGTGTTGAGGGTGTCTATCTGGGTCGGGGGCACCGTCTTCACTGCATCGAGCGTCCCATTCTGAAGTTCGGCCAGGGCGGTAGCCGGCTCCGGGATGATACGGACCACTACCTTGTCTACTTCGGCCCGGTCGCCATAGTAGTCCGGGTTCTTCTCGAGCACGATCTCTTCGTTGTGTTTCCATTCCTTGACGACAAACGGACCGTTCCCCAGCGGCAGTTCCGCAAAGTCGGCATCGGCG
>JAJRYJ010000012.1 GCA_024275795.1 Actinomycetes bacterium
AATCTACCACAATTTCTGCTAACCTTTGACTGATTCATCCACGGAAAGGAGCGGCAGAGTATGCTGGCAGGAGAGGAAGAGGCCTGGAACAGGCTTGAGCAGCGCGACCCTTACGACGTGGCGGAGAACGCCGTCGCCGAGTACTGGGAAGACGACGACGTGCTGGTGGTGCCCGTGTTCGGACAGGCTTACCTGGTGAACGTGGCGGAGCGCGAGATCCGCGAGATCGGCGTGCACGAGTTCCACCTGGAAGACAAGACCCATTTCAACCTGCTGGTGCCGCTCTACCTGGCGGCCTGCGGGCCTCAGGAACCCGGCGGTCGGCTCGTGGCCCCCAGATCGCTCCAGGGGGGCGCCGCCTTCTTCAAGGGACCCCACGAACTGCCGGAGGAGGTCATCGCCCACCATTTCGCCTCCACTCCCGACCGTTTCCTGGACGTGGGCGTAAAGCTGGGAGGCACGCGTACGGATGGGGGCGATGCGGCGGTGGTCATCCCCGCCTTCCCCAAGCTGCCCGTGACCGTGCTCCTGTGGCTGGGAGATATGGAGTTCCCCGCAAGAACACAGATGCTACTGGACGACACGGCTCCCGCCCAGCTCAATATCGATGCCCTCTGGGCGCTACTGATGATGACCGCCGCCACCATGATTCAGGTGGCGGGGCCGGGTCACTGACCTGCCGGTCGGACCATATTCCTATTCGATGGCATCCTCGTACTTGCCGGCGTGGCGCGTCTCGTCTCCCGCCACTGAACGGAAGTAGTGGGCAACCTGCTCGAAGCCCTCCTCCTCCGCCACCTTCTGAAACTCGGGGTACATGCTGTCCTTCTCGTATGTCTCCCCTTCGAGAGCGGTCTTGAGGTTGGCTTCACTGTCTCTGATCATCCCCATGTAGGCCAGGTGCGAATGAGCATGCAGGGTCTCGTCGGCCGCCGCCGCCTCGAAGACCTCGGCGATATCATCCAGCCCCTCGGCGCGCGCTGCCTGGGCGAAGGCAAGGTAGCGCCTGTTCGCCTGTGACTCGCCGGCGAAGGCGGCCTTGAGGTTCTCCTCTGTCTTGCTGCCGGCGATGCCCTCGATGCCCTCGAAGGGTTCGAACTTGGACTTGGGCGCCCCGCACATGGGGCAGTTGTCCGGATCCTGACCCGGCAACATGATATTTCCGCACACACTGCATCTCTGCATAACTTCCTCCTTGCCATGTTTCGGTACATTCCTGAAGGTATATCTACCCCGTGCAACGGGTTTTAATCCGCCTGCGGCTTCGTCGGCTGCAAGCCGGGTGTCCGTACCGCTGGACACACCGTTGATAGGACGCCAGCCAGCGGGTAGAATTGCCATATTAGAATTGCCCCAATGCAAATGCCGTTCTTCCGGGAGGCGTCCATTGTTTATCTCGATCAGCGTATCCGGCCTCGAGCTTGAGGCGGAACTCCTTGAGTGCAGTACCGCCTTCGCCGCGTTCAACTCGCTCCCCTTTGAGAGTTCCGTGTACCGTTGGGGCGACGAGATCTACTTCGACTTCCCCATCTCCGCTGTTCCGGAGAACCTGAAGCAGACCATGGATATCGGCGACCTGGGCTACTGGCTCGAGGGTCAGGCGCTCGCCATCTTCTTCGGCCCGACGCCCGCAAGCACCGATGAACAGCCGCGGGCCGCCGTTCCCGTGATCCATATCGGACGCATCACCGGCGACGCTACCGTGCTCAGGCAGGTCGAGGGCGGGGCCGGTATCAGGCTGTCGGCCAGCTGATCGCCGTGGGTCTTTTCCAATCAAAAAAGAAACTCGAGGCGGAACTCGAGGCAGCGCGGCGGCGCATCAGCGAACTGGAGAAGGCCCGGGAGAATGCCGCTGCCGGTCCGGACGAGACGGCCCTGATTGAAGCGCTCGAGGAGTCGCAGCGACGGCGCCTGGAGACTGCCGCCCTGCTCGCCGCCTCGCGCGCGGTGCTGGAATACCAGGACTTCGAGAAAGCCGCGCGGGCCATCTTCGATATCTGCCGCGACCTCATCGGCGCCACCAGCGGCTATGTCGCGCTGCTCAACAGCGACGGCAGCGAGAACGAGGTCGTTTTCCTGGATTCAGGCGGCCTTCCCTGCACGGTGGATGAATCCCTGCCCATGCCCATCCGCGGCCTGCGCGGTGAGGCGTATGAGACGGGACGTGCGGTATATGACAACGACTTCCACAACAGCGACTGGATGCGGTTCATGCCGGACGGACACGTGGAGTTGCGCAACGTCCTGTTCGCCCCCCTGACCATCAAGGGAGAGACGGTGGGCCTGCTGGGTCTCGCCAACAAGCAAGAGGATTTCATGGAAGAGGATTCGCGCCTCGCCACCGCCTTCGGGGAACTGGTGGCCATCGCGCTGCTCAACGACTGGACCTTCGAATCGCTGGAGCGCAGCGAGCAGCGATACCGTTCCGTGACCCAGTCGGCCAACGACGCCATCGTCTCAGCCGATGCCGAAGGCAATATCGTCTCCTGGAACGCGGGGGCGACGGATATCTTCGGTTTTACTGAAGACGAGATACTGGGCCGTTCGCTTACCCTGATCATGCCCGAGGAGTTCCACAGCAGACATGAGCATGGCATGCGACGTTTCCTGGAGACGCGCGAACCGCATATCATCGGCGAGACGGTGGAGATGACCGGCAGCCGCAAGGACGGCACCAGCTTCCCCATAGAGCTGTCGCTGTCCACCTGGGAGACCGGGGAGGGCATCTTCTTCACCGGCATCATCCGTGACATCTCCGAGCGCCGCCAGGCTGAGCAGAGCGAACTGGATATCCGCTCCAAGATACAGAGCTATGCCAACCAGCTTGGGGTGCTGCATGATATCGGCCTCTCGCTCAATCGCGAGTCGGACAAACCGAGGCTGCTGAAATCCGTGCTCAAAGCCGCCGCCGAGCTGACCTCTGCGGGCGTGGGCGTGATGACCCTGGTCCAGAGCGGACAAACGGATATCATCTCCGTCTACTATGCCCCGTGGTTCGAGGAACGCTGTGATATCGGGGAACAGACTCCCACACTGCACCGGCGCATAGAGCAGGTGGTCAAGGAGGGCTCAGACTCCACCCGCATCGACAGCGAGGCCGTCTTCGAAAATCTTCCCGAGGGACACCTGGGTCTGCGCGGGCTGCTGATCGGCATACTCAGGGATACCAAAGGACGCGTCCGCGGCCATTTCATCCTCAGCGACAAGGCGGACGGCGCCGATTTCACGCCCGAGGATGAGGAGATAATCGCCCTGCTGGCGGCCCAGAGCTCCGTCGCCCTGGTCAGCGCCGAGAACCTGGAGCGGGAACACGTAGTCGCCGAATCGCTGCAGGACGCGCTCCTGCCCGATCCGCTGGTGCGTGACGACCTTGAGGTCGGCCTGCTCTACCAGTCCTCGGGTCCCGTCGGCAAGATCGGCGGCGATTTCTACGACCTGGTAGAGCTCGACGAGAACCGGGTGGCGATAGTCGTCGGCGATGTCTGCGGCAAGGGGTTGTCCGCCGCCACCTATACGGCCATGATCAAGTACATGCTGCGCGCCTACCTGGGAGAGGGGATGACGCCGGGTGAATGCCTCACCAAGCTAAACAGCGCCGTGCACGCACAGGTCCCCATAGAGAAGTTCGTAACCCTTTCCCTGGCGGTTGTCGATACCTCCAGGGCACGGCTTTCCTACGCCTCCGCCGGGCACCCGGCGCCGCTGCTGTGCGTCGATGGCAACGCCCGGCCGCTGGCGATACAGCAGGCCGTCCCCCTGGGCGTCATCGACGGCCAGCGCTATGAAACCGGTGAGGATTCACTGGTGCGCGCCTGCTCCATCACCATGTATACCGACGGGCTGCTGGACGCCAGGCCGGAGGGCGCCGAGCCCTTCGGCGAGAAGCGCGTGATCGAAGCCCTTTCCGGCCGCTGCTGCGACCATGCCCAGCATGTGGCCAATGACCTGATAGCGGCCGCCGTTGAATACTCCGGCGACAACCTTAAGGACGATATCGCCCTGCTGGTCGTGAGACTCACCAGCAAGGCTTCCGAGATCTGACATATGCGTCGGGGGGGCGGCCCTGCGGGCCGCCCCCCCGAAACGCCGGTTATCCCGGCCGCTGCTATCGTTGGTCCCTGTCGCCTTCTAGCGCACCCGCTTGCCCGCGACCCTGCGCACCACGTAGGCCATCACAGCGATCACCATGGCGAAAGCAGCCAGCAGCGCCAGCGAAGTACCCGTGTTGGGAAGCTTGCCGGTGCTGGTTTTGCCGGAACTATCACTGGCCGGCGGCTTCTCGTTGTCGCCGCCGTCATTCGTGCCCGGCGTGTCCTGGCCGCTGTCGCCGCTATCCATTCCGGGGGTGTCCTGCCCGCCGTCGCCGGGGGTGTCCTCATCGTCACCCGGCGTGTCCTGGCCGTCATCTCCCGGCGTGTCCTGTCCTTCACCACCGGGCTGCGGGTTCAAAGGCTCCAGTTCGTCGATCAGGGCGGGGGCGGGCTTTTCGAGCTGGTCGACCGTCCCGTTGATACCCAGGTCCGGCTGCTCCAGCACCATGTCCGGCTGTGCAGCCATGGCGGCGCCCGCCATCAGGGTCAGCAGCGCCGCTGCTGCGATTACTATGATGCTTGTCTTGAATAGTGTCTTCATCTTCCTCACCTTCCTTGTTTTAGGTTGCCTTTTACACCTATGACGCTTGAGACCCAAAAAACTTACGCCGTGCCGCCGGATGCTTCCCGCTTAAATCTCAGTGCCCGCGGCTTCGACCCTTTCCAGCTCACCGCGCACGACGATGCGCCGCTTGATGTCCCAGGGAGGGTCGCAGGTAAGCAGGGTAATGGCCTCATAGCCCACCGGCTCCAGCACCGACATGTCTTCCGGAGTGACTATGAACGTCTCCCTCACCCTGTACGTGAAAGTGGCATAGGGCATCTTCACCTTGATGATGTCTCCGGGCGCCATCTCGTCCAGGTGCAGGAAGGGGGCTCCATAGAGCACACGGTCGCCGGCGACGGTAAAGTTGCCGCCGGCGCCGGGAAGGGGTGTTTCCACGAGATGCCCCGGACCGCGCGTGAGCGCTTCATCATCGGCCCCCTCGACGATCATCCAGCGGCTGCCGATTCCCGGGATATTGATCTCGCCCACCGGGTCCAGATGGTTCAATTCCTGCCGTAAAGCGAAAGCCTCGTCCTCCAGGTACCCTGGATCCACTGATCCATTGCCGGTGATGGAGAAGAGGTCCCTGAGCGCATCCTGTCCGGCCCAGGCCCCCAGGTAGCCGTAGCCGATCCTGGCGCCGACGAAAAGCGCTATTCCCAGGCAGGCTACCAGCACCGCGGTGGAAAGCCACTTGATTACGCGCGGCGCCCTGCCTCGGTCATCTCCCTTCAGCGCCCTGATCTGACTGTCTCCCTGCAGCGCCCGGCGAACCCTGCGCCGCCCCTTGAAGTGGAACCTGCCCGACCTGTATCTGGTGTATCCGTGAACTGACATGAAGCGCCTCCAATCAGAAATCCATTGGCTGGATATGGCCTGAGTTCAGTGCGGAAATAGACGGTTTCCGTATCCACCTGGGCCTCGCGCCAGGCGAAACAGTTGGGGCAGAACATCAGCAGGCGCCAGCTGTCGCAGCCGTCCTGTCGCTGTTCCAGCGGATAAACCTGACCGGAACCACAGACCGGACAGACCGTGAGTTCCCCGGCCCGGACTGAAGCTGTCTTGTGTGTGATGGTCATTTTCCGCACCTCCTCTTCGCCTTGCACCTGTAAGACGGGAAAGGTGGGAAAAACTTACGCTTGAGCGCGTAATTTGCGCAGGCGCCGCCGCTGGCAGATGTGCGCCGCTAGTAGATGTAGATTACCTCGAGGGTGCCTCCGAAACCGCTGGCCGTCTGACCGTCCACGCCGGTGACGTCAATAAAGACATCATGGTAGCCGCCGCCTGCAGCCGTCCCGGTGCCGCTCCAGGCCTCGGAGCCGCTGTCGCTGGAAATCTTCGTAAGCTGCAGGTCATAAAGACCCTGGATGTTCGCCGTAACCGACTGCGCTTCGCCGTTCACAGTGACGGTGACGGTAAACCGGCTGTTTTCCCACACCGGGTTGGGGTCGATGGACGTCGTACCGATGCCCAAGGCTGACCTTGGATCGGACTGCTCCTCGGGGGGTGGCCCGGCCGGTGGCTCCTCTTCTCCGGCTGGTACAGGCTCCACAGCCTCCCGCGGCTCCTGCGGCGGAACCGTCACTGCCGGCTCCTCTTCCCCGCCGGGCAGTTCCTGCTCGAAGGCAGCCTGTTCTTCATGGAGGAAGAATTCCCGGCCCGTGTTCTCCGCCAGGGCGAAAACCGCCACGCCGATGGCGGTGACACTGACGAGCGCAGTCCAGAGGACCCGGCTGCGCTGCATGCGCGAGAGCCACGATCCCCGTGAGGAAGATTCCAGGGTGGCTTCGGCAGTCCCCTGAGCGCTGACGCCGCCTTGTGATGCGCCGGCATCCGACAGCCGCTGCAGCCCTCCCTCGAAAGCCGCCGCCAGATCCGGCGGCGGCACCACCGGTATCAGCATGCGGAAGGACCTCGAGGCCTCGCGCATCTCCTCCAGGGCAGCAGTGCAGAAGGTACAGTCGCGCAGATGCGAGTCTATCCCGGCCCGCTCGCCATCGCCCAGTTCTCCATCTATATATGGTGAAAGCAACGCGATGATCCGTTCACACTCCGGCGGTGCCTTGTCTGTCGCTACCTGGGCCATCCTGAGCTCCTCTCTTAACCTGAGGCGGGCCCTCGAGAGCATCGCTCCCACGGCGTTGCGGTTCGAGTCCAGGACCACGGACATCTGGTCGTAGTCCATGTCCTGAAGCTCCCGCATGATCAGGGCCGCCCGCTGGTTCTCGTTCAGCTTTGCGGCCGCCCGGCGCACACTCCCGATCTGCTCCTCCAGCTGCAACGCCCGCTGGGGGTCCGCATAGATATTCGGGTCTTCCGGCGCCAGCAGCTCCTGGTCCACATCCGCGAACCGTGACCGGCGGCGCATCTCGTCATAGGCCAGGTTCCTGGCGGTGCGGTAGAGGTAGGCCGAGAAGTTCTGCACTTCCTTCTCCCCCAGAACCGTGTACATCTTCAGGAAGGCGTTCTGAACAACGTCGGACGCATCCTCGGCGTTGTTCACCAGCCGGTAGACGAAGTTGTACACCGGATGCTGGTAGCGCTCGAAAAGCCTGTGGTACGCATCCGCGTCGCCCTGGCCGGCGAGTGCCGCCAATTGATTGTCCGACAATTCAGTGCCTGGCATCTCTGCCTCCTCTACACCTATGACGGCAAAGAGAGGTAATCCTTACGGTAGTAATCTGAAGTTTCTCCTGATAGCGTCGGAGAGTCAACAAACGAATTATAGAGGCAAGCGAACCCGCGAGCTCTTCCCATAAGAGATATCTGTATGTAATCTATGATTAAGGAAAGGCAGCAGGAAAACAGCGGAATATTGAAAAAAATATTTGATACCTTTACCAAGTCCGGCAGGGCCAGGACCATCTCCTCTCTGGCTGTTATCGCCATAGCTACATTGGCCATAACAGTTCCCTTTGCCGATCAGGCTTTCTCGATTGACGGTCCGGAGACGCTTTACTATGCGCAGAGGCAGATAGACCAACCCTTCGCCCAGGACCTCACGGACCATTTCAATAATAGAGGGATCCTGTATGACAGCTTTATCGAGACCCATCCGAAGTTGCTTCCCATTTACCTGAGCCTTGTCATCAGGGTCACTGGCGAACCATCGGAGATACCTATCCACCTTTCACTGATAATATTTCCTTTTATCGGAGCAACGGCAATGTTTTTCCTGGGGCGGCGTTTCAGGGTCAGCGGCCTTGCGGCGGCGCTCCTGTTCCTTGCCAGCCCCATGCTGATGGTGAATGCACACACGGAGATGGTGGACGTGCCGGGAACATCCCTCTTGATTGCCGCCATCGCCGTATTCATTTCAGCCGTAGACAGGCGTAACGGCTGGCTCCTCGCCTTGTCGACGCCGCTGATGATAGCGGCGAGTCAGACGTTTTTTCAGAGCCTGATCGTGCTACCGGTGGCCCTGGCTTACCTGATCATCAACCGCCGGTTCCAGCTGAGATATTTCATTCCCATTGTCTGCACCGGGCTTTTCTTCGGAGCCTACCTCCTTGCCATCATGACTGTCTATGGCCAGTTGCCACGTTTTTCCTACAGGACACGGCTGAACACTATTCAACCTGCTTCATTGCTGGTGCATATTCGCGGAGATCTCACAGTGCTGGGCGGAACCCTGCTTATGCCTTTAGTAGCCATTGCGGGCTTCTTCATCCGTTGGACAATCGCGCTTGTATTCGTCGCTGCATCCATGATGACCTGGTCCTGGTCGGTGGTTAAATATTCGCTGGGTGAATACAGCCTCTCGGAAACCGTTTTGCTGTCGATAATGCTGCCGACAGGCATCGCTATCACGTACTTGGTATTAGAGCGTTTCGGGACGGCGTTATTCAGAGGCGAGTCGCGCAATTCCCGTGTCGGCAGGGACACCATATTCCTGGCAGTCTGGTTCTTCGGAGTGCTGGCTTATGTCATGTTCCTGCTTCCCTATCCGTCGCCGCGTTATCTGCTCCCGGCGGCGCCGGCCTCAATCCTTTTCCTGCTTGCATTCTGGCGCGAGCATATCCGGCGCGTATGGTTGCGGTTCGGCCTTACGGGGGCGGCGGTCGCCCTGACCCTGGTGCTTGCGGGCCTGCTCAGCCTGACGGCATACAACACAGCCAACGATGGAAAGCGAGCAGCTGAATGGGCGGTGGAAAATTACGGTGACAAAGATAACCCCTGGTATAACGGCACCTTCGGCTTCGGATTTTACCTTAACCGCGCTGGTTTCAGGATAACTCCAGGTGTTGAAAACGAGCTTTACGCTCGGACCATGAAACCTTTCCCGCTCGAAGAGCCCAAGCCCGGCGACTATATCGTCTATTCGGTCCGCAACGGCGCCTGGGTGCCATATCCCTCCGTGATGCAGCGGCTGCGCGGCGATGATGTCTTGTTGCTTTATAACAACGATTTATTCTTCTTCCCCTGTTCCGGTACCGAAAATTGCTGGTGGCTCTCTGTTTTCCTTCCTTACGATTTTCGTCCGGGAGGAAAACTGTCCGATCAAATCATGGCGTGGCGAATCGATGAGACGCCCAATCCTCTGAGCGAGGAACAGAAAGAACTGTATCGCAAAGTAGGCATCACCTGGATCGATGAGATGAGCGAAAAATGAAACCATCATTGAAGAAATACCTCGAGCTCCTGCTGCTTGCGGGATTACTCCTGGCTGTGACGCTGCCATTTATCGGACAAGCCGTTCACCACGATGCCCACCAGTGGATCGACTTCGCCAAGGTGGAAATGGAACACCCGCTCTGGCATCATCTACCGGATTACGACTATTTCGGGATCAACTATCCAGGCAACAGCTATCACGATACGCACCCTCGCCTGCAATCTTTATATCTGAATTTCTGGTTGAGGGTAACCGGCAGTCTCGCCGAGCCGCTGCTTCACCTGGAGATGCTCATCTTCCCCATAATCGCCGTGATAGCGATGTACTTCCTGGCAAGGCGCTTCCGGGTGAACGCGTTCATCGCCACCCTGCTCCTCGTGGTGGCTCCCGCTTTCCTTGTCGCCAACCATCTGATCATGATCGATGTGCCGGGAATGGCTTTCTGGTTGGCGGCGATGGTCTTCTATATCAAGGGTGTGGACGATGACAAGCTCGCATATATGCTTGCAGGGTCACTCTTCCTCTCCCTTGGTATCTTCACCTATTACCAGGACCTGTCGCTGCTGCCCCTGCTGTTCCTGTATCTGCTGCTGTTCAGGAAAGCAGGGCCCCGGACCATCATCACCCTGGCCATCCCCGCCATGCTTTTCCTGGCCTTTACCGCGGCTCATTACGCCTACTACGTAACGCCGCCGAATTTTTCCTACAACACGGTCGAACAACCGATGGACCTCATGTCTATCATCGTCAGAACCAGGGGAGCGATCACCCTTGTCGGCGGCGTAATCCTCTTCCCCATCGCCGCAATGGCCGTTTTCTCCAGGTTCAGATGGATAAACATGACCGCGGCCGCCGTTTTGCTGTTCAGCGTCGCCTGGTCGCTTTTCAATTACCTGACCGGTTCCTATTCCGCCGATAATCTCCTGATTCTGCCCTGGCTGCTGGCGGCGGGGACGATGATACTGCTTTACATAGCTAGAAAGTTCCTCAACGCCGTGCCGCTGGTGATGGTCGGTGCCGGCGGCGGGGACGATGTGTTTCTCGGCACCTGGTTTCTGGGCGTGCTTTTCTACAACTGCGTATTGTTGCCTTACCCGTCTTCAAGGTTCATCATCCCGCTGATCCCGCCCGTGCTGATATATGCCACAAAAGAAATCTGGAAGTTGTGGGGACCCGGGAAGCGCCGTTACGCCGTCGCGGCGGCGGTCATCTGCGCTGCGACGCTTGCGCTGGCCCTGGCGATAGCCGTGGGGGAGAACGACCGGGCCAATACGCATCCGGCCGAAGCCGAATGGGCGGCCGCCAATTACCCCCCTAACGGGCATGTCTGGTTCCTGGGCGGCCTTGGGTTTCAGTATTACATGGAGCAGAAGGGATACAGGATGGCCATGGTGGATGGAGACGGCATCCAGACCGGGGACTATATCATCGAGTCGAGGAACAACCGCTGGTACCTGGACCGGGGCTTCAGCTCCCGCCTGGAGCTGGTGGAGCAGGTGGACTACCAGCGCAGGTGGCCTCTTGTAACAGAATACATGGAGAACAGGACATCGTGGCTGGGCAGGATCGGGATGGTGATCCCGTACGGGTTCGAGGGTGACAACCTCGACCGGATTTATGTTTACAGGGTCGCCCTCAGCGAGGAGGAGGCAAAAGCCTGCAGCGTCGACGATGACTGACTGCGTCCGGACGATTGCCGGATACAGGGCTGAATCCGGGGAAAAGCAGGAAATGTTGACAGAGGCGGCGTATCTGGAATAGTATCACTAATAACTTTTGGCAAGAAATGATTATTCCATCCAGGGGAGGTGACTTGATTGAAGAAAAAGGCTTATCTGATAGCGTTGATCGCTATTCTGACAATGTGCATCGTGCTTGTTTTCGCGCAGTTCGCCTTCGCTACCGTAGTGAGTCCGGGCAGTACAGGACCGCAGGCAGGCGGAGCGAGCAGCACTGGCGGAGCTACGACCGGTGCTCCCATGCTTATTCTGAGCGGAATCGGTTCCGCCCTGGTGGGAGCCGGCTTCCTGCTTCGCCGTAGAGCGGCCAAGTAGTGCAATGACCGCAAAATGATTTAGCTGAATAATCTGCCTGTCCAACAGGCAGATTATTCTTTTCAGGAAGGAATCATTACCGCTCTGTCAGCATCTTGTTGACTACCACCATCAACTCCTTGAGCGAGTAGGGCTTCTGCATGAAGTGGAATCCCTGCCGCTCGATCTCCAGGCGGTTGGTCTCGTCGCCGCTGTAGCCGCTCGCCAGCAATACGCGCAGCCCCGGTTTCTGCTTGCGCAGCCGTCCGACGAAACTGATGCCGTCTTCACCCGGGAGCACGACGTCGCTGAAGACCAGGTCGAATTCGCCCTTCTCCCTTTCGAAGATGCGGTCCGCCTCCTCCACGTCGGACGCGGCGTAAACCTGGTAACCGTGCTCGCTCAGCAGGCGGTTCGCCAGGGCTCTTACCGCGTCCTCATCCTCGACCAGCAGAACGCGCTCGCCGTGACCCTCCAGGTCCTCGACCAGCTCCTGCTTCTCCCCGACATGCTTCTGCTCCAGACGCATGGCGGGAATGAATACGCGGAACACTGAACCGCGGCCCGGAGCGCTGTCCACATCGATCCAGCCACCGTGCTGGGAGATGATGCCGTAGACCACTGACAGCCCCAGCCCCGTCCCCTCACCGCCGCTCTTGGTGCTGAAGAACGGGTCGAAGATATGTGAGAGGGTATGCTTGGCCATGCCCGTTCCCGTATCGGCGACTTCCATGCATATATAGTTGCCGGCTGCCGCTTCCGTGTTCTCGCTAGCGTAATCCTCATCCACAACCACGTTTTCCGTGCTTATCCTGATCGTGCCGCCGTCCGGCATGGCGTCGCGGGCGTTAACCACCAGGTTCATGATCACCTGCTCCATGTGACCCATGTCCGCCTTTATGGTCCAGATGCTGCTCCTGAGATTCGTCTCCAGTGTGTACCTCTCTCCGAGCAGGCGGTCCAGCATGCTGTGCATGTCGGCGATGATGCGGCTGAGGTCGCTGGGTTTCAGGTTCATGGGCTCACGGCGGCTGAACAGCAGAAGCTGCCGCGTCAGGTTGGCGGCGCGATCGGCGGAACGGCGCGCCTCCAGGAGCTCCTCCCTCACCGGGCTGTCCTCCGGCAGGTCCATCAGGCTGAGGTCGATGTAGCCCTCGATGGCCGTGAGGAAGTTGTTGAAATCGTGGGCGATGCCGCCGGCCATGGTGCCGACGCTCTCCATTTTCTGCGCCTGCCGCAGTTGCTCTTCAAGAAGCTTCCTCTCGGTCACGTCCTGTATCGCCACCTGTATGGCATCCTTGCCCTGGTACTTGACCATGATCGCCGAGACCTCGACATCGACGATGCTGCCGTCGCGCCTGATGAATTTCTCCTCCACGGTCGGCGCCTGCCCGCCCTCCCTGAAGATATTCTTCATCCTTTCAACAGCCATTTCCCTGTAATCCGGGTGTACGAAATCGAACACGTTACTGCCGATAACGCCTTCCGGTGAGTCGGCGCCGACGAGGTCGACCGCCGCCTGGTTGGCCTTGATAAGGACGCCGCCTCTATGGATGACCAGGGCCATCGGCGATTCCTCGAATAACCTTCGGTAGTTATCTTCACTTAGCTTCAGGTCCTCCAGGGCCTGCTGCTGCTGGGAGATATCCCGAACATATTCGATGATGCCCCTGAGCTCTCCGGTCTCATCATCGAAAAGGGGGAAGGAATAGAGGTCGAACCAGCCGCTGATCTCGCCGTCTTCATCCCTTTTGGGAACAACCTCATAAGCGGGCTTGCCTGACTCAATGGTCTGCAGCACGGGGCAGGTATCGCAGGGCTCATCCCGTCCGTGGTAGACCTCGTAGCAGAGCTTGCCCTCCAGTGGCTGCCGGAAGGAGAACCACTCTTTCATGGTGTTGTTGACCGTCTGGATATGCATATCCATATCAAGGATACTGATGCCGTCCTTGATGCTCGAAAAGATGCTGTCGTAATAGTGCTCGCTGCGCTCGACCTCGCGCTTCGCCTCCTCGCGCTCGGTGATATCGATGGCCATGCCCATGACTCCGGCAACCCCGCCATCATCACTTCCGTACGGCGAGAAGAAGACGTCTAAACTCGCACCGTTGACATCGATAACGCCACGGCTCGCCCTGCCCTCCAGCGCGCTCCTGATGCCATCGGTTACATCTGGGAAATCCGCGTACATCTCGAAAGCCGACATGCCCACTGCCTGCCCCGGCTCCAGGCCCAGCACTTCAAGGGATTTGCCCTCGCAGAGCTGAAAGACGCCGTTCCTGTCCAGCATGAAGATGATCGGCTGCGAGTTTGTGACGATGGTGCGGAACTTCTCCTCGCTTGCACGCAGCTCCGCCTCCGCCTGCTTGCGGTCGGTGATGTCGCGGACGATCGCCTGCAGGAAACTGCTGTCCCCCTGTGTGATCATCTTCGAAGTGATCTCGACAGGCATCCAGCTGCCGTCCTTGCGCCTGTGCTCCGTCTCGAAAGTGATTGTCTCACCGGCCCGCTGCCTCTCGAAGCGCTCCCTGATGGCTGGAGGCTCCTCCGGGGGATTGATGTCGGATACCTTCATGCCGATCATCTCTTCCCTTGAGTATCCCAGGCGTTCCATGGCGACCGTATTGACGTCGACTATCTCCGCCGTATCCATGGTGACGACGAAGATGCCGTCGGTGGCCTGTTCGAAGAGCTCACGGTATTTCTCTTCCGAGATCCCGATGGCTTCATCGGCGCGCTTGCGTTCCGTCACATCGCGGACGATCGCCTGCATGTAACGCTCGCCGGCGATTTCCACGGCATTGACGGTGACTTCCGCATCGAAGCAGCTGCCGTCCTTGCGGCAGTGTATCCATTCAGCTCTCTGGGACTCTCCGGACATGGCCGCCTCTGCGATATTCATGATCGCCTCTTCCGAGGTGCTGCCGTCGGGCTGCCGCTCGGGGGAGAAATCCAGGGGGGACCTGCCGATCACGTCTTCCCGCTCGCAGGCGAACATCTCCAGTGTGCGGGAGTTGCAATCGACGAACATCGGACCGGAGGCGGTCATCTTCAATACGAAGATGGCGTCGCTGGCGGCGTCATAGAGGGCCCTGTATTTCTCCTCGCTGTCCCTCAACGCCCTTTCGATGACCTTGCGTTCCGTGATATCGCGGAATGTGCCCAGGAAGACCGGCTTGCCTTCGTGGTAGATCATCTGCGCAATGATCTCCACCGGAACCCGCTCGCCGTCGGCTCGCACGACCTCGTACTCGATGGGGGTGACCTTGCCCCTTTCCAGGGCTTCGCTGATATGCCGCTCGAAGACCATCCTGGACTCTTCGTCCATGTCTCCGGGATGCAGTTCGGACTGGTGCATGTTGATCAGGTCCGCCACGGGACGTCCGACCAGCTCCGCGGCAGCCATGTTCGCTCCAACGATCATGCCCGTATCCGGGTCCGCCAGGAAGATGGCGTCGGGAGCGCCTTCGAAGAGGTCGCGGAAGCGCTGCTCGCTGTTTCGCAGGTCCATCTCCATGCGGTTCCGCTCGGTCACATCCTGTGCCGTTCCCCCCATGCGCAGCGGCTTGCCCTCATCATCACAGGTCACCTCTCCCAGGGCCTCCATCACCCACTCGGAACCGTCGCTACGAAGTATGCGCGCGGTGACATGGTAGTCGGAACACTCGCTCAGCGCCTGACTGACCGCGGCGTCAAGCTCTCCCCTGTCATCCGGGTGCACCATGGCTAGAAAGGCCTCATAGGTCGCCTCGAATGACTGGGGCTCCAGGCCGAAGATGCGGTAGAGCTCATCGGACCATGTGATGCTGTCATTGACGATATCCCATTCCCAGCTTCCCAGGCTCGCCACCCGCTGCGATGCCTCCAGCTGCCTGGTCTTGACCTTCAGGTCCTTTTCCTTCTGCTTCAGATCGCTGATGTCCAGGATGGAGACGATAATCCGTGAAAGGTCGTCCTCGAAGCCCGGCAGCACCGTCCACTCCGCCATGATATCCAGCCTGCGGCCCTTGAGGGTCCGGGTGCCGGTTTCAAGCTGGAAGTTTGTGTTGCCCTCGAAAACAGCTATCAGGCTGTCCCTGAATGTTGCCATGGACTCGTCAGTGAAGAGACTGCCAAGCCCGGATAGCAGTTGCTCCATGTCTTCAGCCTCGAACATCCGGAGCGTGGCGTCGTTGACGCTGAGAATCTTCACCATTGATACACAACGGGCCACTTCCTCGGGGTTTCCCGCCATGAAGGCTCTCAGATCCTCTACCCCCCGCAGCTTGAGGTTGTCCACATATTCCTTGACCTGGGAGAAATCCTCCTCCCAGATCGAAACGGGTGAGTTCTCGAAGAGCAGCCTGAGCCTTTCCTCGCTTCGCCTGAGATCCATCTCCATCAGGCGCCGCTCCGTATCGGCCCGGTCGATGGAGCCGCCCACCATCTGCACCAGCCGCATCACGAGCAGACCGGAGATGATAACGAAAATCAGGGCCATCAGGGATGAGACCAGCGCCGGGTTCAGGGGGGTCAGGTCGTGATGCACCTGGTGTATCACGACGCCCTCGACGATGACGATGAAGACCGTCAGCGGCAGAAAGACCCGCATCAGGCGTGCGCGCAGGGTGTTACCCACGAACAGGCTCATGGGCCAGAAGTCGGGGCCGGCCGCCGCCAGCAGCGCCAGGCTGAAGAGGATGCTGGAAATCGAGGTTTCCAGAGACATGGGAATGATCTTGTCGTTATGCAGGAGCGGCACTCCGAAGAGATAAGCGAAACCGACCGTTAGGGCGTTCAGTCCTGCCAGCATCGCCAGAACCGTCGCAACCAGCGTGCTTTTTCGGTTATACCGCCAGGCTGCCAGCAACACCAGGGCGACGGCTGACGCCAGCAGGCCGGCCGCCGTCACCGGCGAAGTGCTGTTGGCCGGCAGGCCGTTTATCTCGGTAGCGCTGGCAGGCAAGAGAACGTTGATGCCGCCGCTTACGCCGGCGAGGTACTGGATTAACACCAGGGTGGAAAAAAGCGCTGCGAGCATGCCGGCCATGACGGCGAAGATACGGCTGGCCCTGCTGGAACTGTTTACCGATAGCAGGACGAGGGCGCCTCCCAGGAACAACAGGGCGAACGCCGTCCCGGGAGCCTCGATGAAGCGGTCCATCCTGGCGGCGGCAAGGCGCTCGGTGCCGGCTGCCCAGGCCACCAGCATCGCCAGAGCGATGGCTGCTGTCATCGATGCGCACAGAATCGCCAGCGTTCTGAATTTTTCAGCCGTACTGCGCCTGGAGCTCAAGCTTCCCCCGCTTTCGCCTGCCATATGGTCATCTCGCCCACGAAGATGATAAACCCTCATGGAGGAAAAGTGCCCTGCTATCCATTCGCCAGAATGATGAAAAACCTTGAGAGATGGAATGATAAAATACCCGCAAATCCCGGCAAATAAACTGGCGGGGCGTCTCAGCCCCGTCTCTCCGCCAGATCAAGATAGCAGCGCGCCACCGTTTTCCATGAATATAGCTGCTCAATGAGCCCGTGCACTTTCGCCCGGAACCCGGGGTCCCCGGTGGGAAACCTATCCAGCAGGTGGACCGCCGCCGCCGCCAACCCCTCGGTCAGGCGACAGCCGGGCGCCAGTGAAGTAACGACGGGGTCGTCCAGCAGGCCGACGGCCGCGTTCAGCGGGTCTTTAAGGCCTGTCTGGAAAGTGGCCAGCGGCAAGGCGCCCGCAGCCATCGCCTCGATACTGACGAGCGCAAACGCCTCCGGGAAGATCGATGGGGACAGCACCAGGTCGGCCGAGGCGTAAAGGGGCGCGAGTTCAGCATGCGGCCGGTGTCCGAGGAACTCGACGCAGCCGCCGATCCCTGCATGGGCGGCGTCACGATAAGCCTCACGTTCAGAGCCGGACAGCTCCGGAAGCACGGGGCCGTATTCCTCGGCCCCCATGAGTTCCGGGGAATCGACTATCAGGGACGCCGCCCCCTCCAGGTCACCGTTATCAAGCAGGCCGATCAATGCTGCCAGAGGCTCCCGCATGGGACCGTCACCGGCGATCAGCAGGCGCGCGCCGGGGCGGCGGTCGAGAACCAGCGGCAAGGCCGCCACCGCGTACTGCAAACCCTTGGTCCGGAGCAGCCTTCCCACGAACAACAGGGCGCCGCCCTTGTCCGGGCGGCCGTCACCCTGGCTCACGTGCTGGCTCACCGTGCTCTCAAACACCTCTGGTGTGAACAGATGCGTGTCCACCCCCGGCGGGACAACATGGCTCCTGTCGCCGATATCGATGCCGGCGGCCCGGGCAAAATCATCTATCTCGCCGCGGCTGCTCTCGCTGAGTGAGACGACCGCCGTAGCGCCTGCAAGTCCCTCCCGCGCGTATTCAAGCATGCGCACATCGTTCCTGACGGTGAAGTTGAGGGCGCTGCCGTGGATGGTGACGATATAAGCTGCCCTGCGGCCGGCAGCGGCCGCAGACCTCTTCAGGGCCCGGCGCACGACGCAGGGCTGCATCACCAGGTGGTTGGCGATAACCAGCTGCGGCGTCCATTGGGAAAATACCGTTGCCAGGGCGTTGACATTCGCCTCAGTATAGCCTGCGAGATCACTGTCCTCCGCATCCTGGAGCGGTTGCGCGTTAAAACCCGGAAACGGGCCGGCCACATAGGTAAGCAGTCGGCCGCCGATGTGCGGCCTCACCAGGCGGCAACAGCCTGCGCCGGAAGCAGCATCGCCGCATGTCTCCCCTTCGCCCTTACGCTCCCAGACGAGCCTCAGCTTGCTGTTGGACCGATCCAGGTCGTAGGCGCTGCCGATGAAATCATGCATCTCCGGATGCTGTTCCTGGCAGACCAGCGTGACCTCGTGCCCCTGCCTGACCATTTCCCGCGCCAGCTCGCGTACATATATGGCGCTGCCGGAATCGGAGAGGAAGTACCCGTGGACGACGGCTATTCTCATGGAAAAAGATTACGGCGCGGCAGGTGAATAACCTGCATCGGGGACGCCGACCGCTGATATACTTCTCCTGGAACTTCCCGGACGTGGAAGACTCGACAACCCGGACATGAGAATACTCGCTATCCAGAATATCGGCTGTGAACCATTGGGGACACTGGAGGATATACTTGCCTCCGGCGGCGCCCGCATCGAATATCGCCACCCCTACCGGGGCGAACCCCTGCCCTCGCGGCTCGACCGTTGGGAGGCAGCGATCCTGCTGGGCGGCCCCATGGCTGTACATGAAAACAGGCCGCCGTTCATCGCCGATGAGGTCGGGCTGGCGGCGGCGGCGATACACGATGACATGCCGCTGCTCGGCATCTGCCTCGGGTCGCAGATCATCGCTGCAGCGGCCGGCGCGCGCGTCTATGCCGGAACAGAACGCGAGGTGGGCTGGTCAGAGGTACGGCTGACGAAAGCAGCCGCCTCGGACCCGGTCTTCTCGGCCCTGCCGCGGCAGCTGCCCGTATTCCAGTTGCACGGGGACAGTTTCGACCTGCCCGAGGGGGCCGTACATCTGGCTTCAAGCCCTGTGTATGACAACCAGGCTTTCCGCCTCGGAACCAGCGCTTACGGCCTGCAGTTCCATGTGGAAGTAAACCGGGAGCTTGCGCGTACGTGGACCCACGAGTATGGTGACTACGCCGCCGCTGCCGGAGTCAGCCGGGAGTCCCTGCTTGCCGGCCTTGATTCCAGGTGCCGGGCCCTGCTGCCGGCCGTGGACGCTGTCGGACGCTGGCTCCTGGATCGCTGCAAAAGGAATTGAACAGGAGTTGCGAATGGCTTCGGACAACACGGGTAAAAGGCAGGAGATCATCTTCCACGAGGTTCAAAGGCCCCGCCAGCCATGGCTGTGGGCGATCATCCTCGCCGCCGCCGGCACGGCCTGGTATATCACTGTGCAGCATTTCTTCATCGACCAGTCCGAGAGAAGCACGGGCTCTGATATCATCACTGTCATCATCTGGGTCCTCTTCGGACTGGCGTTCCCGCTTTTCGTCGTCATCATCAAGCTGGAGACCACGGTCACGCGCGAGCGGGTCATCGCCCGTTTTTTCCCGCTGCTCACCCGCAGTTTCGCCGCCCGGAACATCGCCTTCGCCGGCGCCCGCGACTACAAACCGATGCGTGAATTCGGCGGCTGGGGCATCAGGCATTCCCCCCAGAGCGGCAGGGCTTACAGCATCAGCGGTACGCGCGGCGTACAGATGGCGCTCAAGGACGAGTCGCTGGTGATGATCGGTTCACAGCGTGCGGACGAGCTGGCCGAAGCCATCGCCGACATCGCCGGAATCACTGCGGGCATTCCCGCTGCCGCCGACAATGATGACGGCGGCGCGCCCGTCGATGAACAATCAGCGAGAGACCAGGACAGGCACCAGTAAATCCTCCCGGGACCTCCCGCACCGCGCGACATCAATATTTCCCCAGGCGGCGGTTTATCCAGCCGTGGAAGGCATGAATCGAGAAGCCCTCCGAGAGGTACATCACGGCGCAAGTGCCATAATACAGTTCGATTCCCCTGTCCCCGGCCAGCGAGATCGCTTCCGGAGTGTCGCAGTGCTGGTGGATCCACAGGTTGCTGATACCCGCATCGGCGACGGCCACCACCCACTCCTCCGCCTCCCCGGCGGGCACCTCGAGCACAACAGCGTCCACCGGCTGCGGCAGCGCCGAGAGGTCGTCATAGGCTCTGTCGCCGTCAACCGTCTCCGCTCCCGGGTCCACTGCAAAGACATCCTTCCCTCTCTGCTTCAATTTCCCGTATGTCAGCCTGGGGAACTTCTTCTTGCGCGAGTCGCCGATCACAGCGAAGCTGTTATTCTTCCAGAACTGCTGATAGTTCATTGCAATTCCTCCCCGTCATCGAAGTCACTGTCACCGAAATATACACGAAGATCCACCAGGCGGGTAACTCCCCCGAACACCTCGTAACCAAACCAGACGCTCCCGCTGTTCAGGGTCATCCTGTCGCTGTATTTTGAATCCCAGCTGACCCCCATGTCCGCGGGGCGTTCCACGCCAGGCGGTTCGGCAAGGGGATGGGATACGATTTCGACATCCTCCGGTTCGCCGAGGCCCGCCGACCGTTGCGCCAGGAATCGTTGAACCGGCGCGCGCGCCAGCTCCAGCGTGACCGACCCGCCTCCGGGCCGCAGGCGCACCATTGCGCATTCAAAGGGCGGACCGATCCTTTTTCTGCGGTAGCTCTCGCCATCCACCTTGATGAAGCGGCAGTAGAGAGCGGAACCGCAACCTTCAACCGACAGTCGAGGCATTCTGGTAAGCCGCCCGAGCGTCTCCTCAATCCTCTCCCAGGCGACCGCGGCATCTTCTACGGGTGACGTTAAGCCAGAGGATTTCGGAGAATATTATCCTTGACCACTCTCACTAACCCAGGCCAGGGCTTCATCGCGCGTGCGGAAGATCTGAATATTCGACTCCTGCCCCGCAAGCTCCGCGAACGACTGGTACATGCGGCTGATGCCGAACGTTGTATCCTTGTCGCCCACCAGGGCCGTCTTGCCGCCGGGCCGCGAGTGGGCGGCCTCCCTGGCGAAGATGGCGACGCCCCTGACATCCTGCGCCCTGATGGTTGAGATATTGGCAGCGGTCAGTTCCCAGATGACGTTCCGGGTGGGCGTGCCCCTGTAAAAGTCCTCGATGGCGTCCTTGACCTCATCTATGGTCAACTCTCCCGAGCAGTGGAACTCGGTCAGCGCTTCGGCCTCTTTCTGGCTCATCTTGATCATGAACGTCCCAACTCCTGAAGATGATTCCCAATTATATGAAAAAAGCCGCCCGTGTGGACGGCTTTTTATATAATCCCGGCGACTTCCTACTCTCCCAGGGGGTCTCCCCCCAAGTACCATCGGCCTCGGCGGGCTTAACTTCTCTGTTCGGAATGGGAAGAGGTGTTTCCCCGCCAGCATAATCACCGGAAACTTTATTCTGTTTTCGGGTGCCGCCGCCGGTCGCCCGGGCGCGCTACCCTCAAAACTACATAGTGGCATGGTATTCAAATCAAGCCCTCGGGCAATTAGTACTGGTCTGCTGAACACATTGCTGTGCTTACACATCCAGCCTATCAACCTGGTAGTCTACCAGGGCCCTTACCTGGTTAACCCAGTGGGAGAACTTATCTTGGGGTGGGCTTCCCGCTTAGATGCTTTCAGCGGTTATCCCATCCGCACGTAGCTAACCTGCAGTGCCGTTGGCACGACAACAGATACACCAGAGGTGCGTTCGCTCCGGTCCTCTCGTACTAGGAGCCACTCCCCTCAATTCTCCTGCGCCCACGATGGATAGGGGCCGACAGTATTGTTACTACCAACAACTCTCAACTTCCATGTTTTGCGCTCTAACCGTGTTGGCGGCCAGGTCATTTCTGCCTGGCTCTGCATGTCGCCATGCAGCTCGGACTATATCTTCACGTTCCTTTCCAGGACCGCGTTCGGCGTATAGTCTCTGAGGATTCCAGGTCGCTGATTATCTTCTCATGGCTGAACTTCCTGTACCTGCCATCGCCATTCATGCTGAAGGCTATGGCAAACAGTTCTTCGAAGCCCGGCCTTGTCAGATGCTTTCCGTCCGCCATGCACCTTACGATGCAGGCAAACTTGCTGAAGTCTTCTGACTTGGATGAGATCATCGGATACGTTTCAAAGAAGGATATTACATTTTCCAGCAGATCCCGCCGGTTCCGTACTACCGGGACAGTTGATCTATCCCTGATATTGCCCGGATGATTCTGCTTGATGCAGCCACACTCCATCGTCTCTCGAATGAGTTCCAACACAGAGTTCCGTTCGATGTTTTGACTGACACGAAACTCAGGTATCAATTGGTAACCCACCAGTACGTATGGGCTTTTCTGTATGGCCACATGGAGGCTCCCTTCGCCATCCACGTACCCTGCGATATAGCAACCCAGCCTTTCCTGCTGATTGTCTGCACCCGTCACGTTGTCACTATTGTATACGATCCATCGGACAGAACCGATGGTCGCAGCCAATTAGTAGTGCGGGATACTCAGAGTTTCCAGCATATAGCCGAATTTATAGACAGCAGTGCCCCTTTGCTTCTACTGTCTCACGACGTTCTGAACCCAGCTCGCGTACCGCTTTAATGGGCGAACAGCCCAACCCTTGGGACCTGCTTCAGCCCCAGGATGCGACGAGCCGACATCGAGGTGCCAAACCCTTCCGTCGATGTGGACTCTTGGGA
>JAJRYJ010000116.1 GCA_024275795.1 Actinomycetes bacterium
GTGGTCTGGGGCGCCAACCCCGCCACCGATTCGCCCCCCATGGCCCATTACCAGATACTGGCGGCGCGCGAGCGCGGCGCCGAGGTGGTGGTCATCGATCCCCGCAGGAACGGCACCTGCCGGGCGGCGGGCGGCGAATGGATACCGGTGAGGCCCGGCAGCGACGGGGCGCTGGCACTGAGCATGATCCAGGTGCTGATCGAGGAAGAACTTTACGACGAGGAGTTCGTGGAGAACTGGACAGTCGGTTTCGATGAGCTTGCCGACTACACGCAGCACTTCCGGCCCGAAGCGGTGGAGGAGATAACCTGGGTGCCAGCCGACAACATTCGTTCGCTGGCGCGGCGCATCGCCGCCGCCCGCGGCGCCGCACCGGTGATGTACACGGGCCTGGAGTATTCCGACAGCGGCGTCCAGGCCATCCGCGCCACCATGGTGCTCTGGGCCCTTGCCGGGCAGCTGGACGTGCCCGGCGGCCGCGTCTTCCGCATGCGCGAGAACACCTTCCCCATCAACCGCGAGGGCCTGGTGGCCAATCCGGATGTGAGCAAGGCCATCGGGCGGGACCGCTTCCCCGTCTACAGCCACTACCGCGGCGAATCCCATGCCATCTCGCTACCGGAGGCGGTGCTGGAGGGCCGGCCCTACCCGATACGGTCGCTGATAGTACTGGGCGGCTCCATCATCACCGCCTGGCCCCAGCCGCACATCTGGCGCAAGACCCTCGAGGAACTGGAGTTCCTCGTCACCATCGACCGGCAGCTTACCGCCGACTCCGCCTACGCCGATATCGTATTGCCAGCCACCACCGGCTACGAGAACACCTCCTACATGACCTACGGCTCCATGTTCCGCATCCGCGAACGGCTGCTGGAGCCGCTGGGCGAGGCGCGCAACGACCTGCTGATACTGGGGGAACTGGCCCGCAGGCTGGGCTACGGCGAGCTCTATCCCCAGTCGGAACAGCAGTTGCTGGAATACGTGCTCGACGGCAGCGGCTTCACGCCTGACGACGTGCACGAGGCCGGCGGCAGCGTCTCCATCCCGGCGGTGATGATGCAGTACAAGAAATGGGAGAAGGGGCTGCTGAGGCCCGACGGCAAGCCGGGCTTCGATACACCCTCGGGCAAATTCGAGATCGCCTCCAGCATCCTCGCCGAGCATGGATACGACGCCCTGCCTGTTTATACCGAGCCGCGCGAGGGTCCGCTGGCCTCGCCGGAACTGGGCGGGCGCTTCCCGCTGGTCTTCAACTCCGGCGCCCGCACCAGCACGGATTTCCGTTCCCAGCACCACGGCATCGAGGGGCTGGCGGCCGAAGCCCCGGAGCCGGAGGTGCTGATGAACAGCGAGGACGCCCGCGAGCGCGGCATCGAAGACGGTAGCCGGGTGATGGTGGAGACGCCGCGGGGGCGGGTGCGCTTCCGCGCCCGCGTCAGCGACCACATCGCCCGGGGCGCCGTGGACGCCAACATGGGCGGCGGCGGCCCCGTGGGCCCCGAGGCCTGGCAGCAGGCCAACGTCAACGACCTCACGGACCTGGGCCGCTACGACCCCATCTCCGGCTTCCCCGTCTACAAGGCGCTGCTCTGCCAGGTGACGCCGCTGGAGACCTCCGGAGAAGACGGGACCGCCGGGGACGATGGCATGAAGACGGCGGCAAGAGGCGCTTTGGCTGATGCCGATTCGGCTCCCGATTCGCTGCGCTCCCAGGCGACGCAGACGGTGATGAACCCACGCGTGGTGCGCCGCCGCATCTACCTGGACCACAACGCCACCACGCCCCTGGACCCCCAGGTGGTGGAGGCGATGCTGCCCTTCCTGGAGGAGCAATACGGCAACCCCTCCAGCATCCACACCACCGGCAGCCAGGTGCGCGAGGCGCTGGAGGACGCCCGCCGCGCCGTAGCCCAGGCGCTCAACTGCACTGCGCGCAGGATAATCTTCACCGGCGGCGGCTCCGAGGCGGACAACCACGCGCTCAAGGGCGTCGCCGCCGCCCACGCGCACCGCGGCAGACACATCATCACCACCGCCTTCGAACACCCGGCGGTGCTGGCCTCCTGCCGCGCCCTGGAGCGGCGGGGGTTCGATATAACATATCTGCCCGTGGACGGCGACGGCATCGTCGATCCGGCTGACCTGGCCGCCGCCATCCAGGGGGACACAATACTTATCTCGGTGATGACGGCCAATAACGAGCTGGGGACGCTTCAGCCCATCGCCGACCTGGCAGCCATCGCCCACGAACACGACATCCTCTTCCATACCGACGCCGTGCAGGCCTTCGGCAAGATACCCGTGGACGTGGAGGAGCTGGGCGTCGACCTGCTCTCGCTCTCGGCCCACAAGATCCACGGCCCCAAGGGCGTGGGAGCGCTTTACGTGCGCAAGGGCGTCAAAATGGCGCCCCTCATCGACGGCGGCAGCCAGGAGGGCGGGCGCCGCGCCGGCACCGAGAACACCGCCGGCATCATCGGCTTCGCCCGGGCTGCCGAACTGGCCATGCAGCGGCTGCCGCAGACGGCGGAGACGGCGCGGCTGCGCGACCAGCTGGAGGACGGGCTGCGGCGGCTGGTGGACGGAGCCCGCGTAAACGGCGACCGCGTGCGCAGGCTGCCCAATACGCTGAACATGGTGCTGCCGGGGCTCCGGGGCGAGTCACTGGTGCTCAGGCTCGACCGCAAGGGCGTCGCCCTCTCCTCCGGCTCCGCCTGCAAGTCGGGCTCGCCGGAGCCGTCCCACGCGCTGCTGGCCCTGGGCATTTCCGAGGAGGACGCTCACTGCTCGATAAGACTGTCCCTGGGGCACGGTAACACGGAAGAGGAAGTCGACGCGGCGCTGGAGGCCTTCGACCAGGTCATCAGCGAGGCCATCAACGCCGTGAGGTTCATACCCTGCAGGTGAACATGACGGATGATTCCCCGAAAATACCGCTCGTCCCCATCGAAGTATCCGGCTACCAGGAGCAGGTTACAAGCCTGGCGGCCCTGTCGGCGCGTCAGCTGATGCAGCGCAACGGCGAGCCGGTGGCCCAGGCGACCTGTACGCCGCCGCTGGACTTCGCCGAGTCCGTCGCCGCCAGCCTCA
>JAJRYJ010000117.1 GCA_024275795.1 Actinomycetes bacterium
GATGCCGGTGCCGGCGCCGGCGACAACCATTCTGCTGATGGGCGTACCGGTGGTGCAGGGCGCCGAGCGGTGTGAGCTGGCCACGCCCACCGGGGCGGCGCTGGTGGCCTATTTCGCCGACGAGTACGGTCCCCTGCCCGCCATGACCCTGGAGGCCGTGGGCTACGGAGCGGGAACCAGGGAGACCGGTGCGGCCAACCTGCTGAGGGTGATGTCGGGAAAGGTGGATGTCATCGGCGAGCCGGAGCAGGTGGAGCAGCAGGTACTGCTGGAGACGAACATCGACGACAGTTCCCCGGAGGAGCTGGCCTACCTGGTCGGGCGACTGATGGAGAAGGGCGCTGCCGACGCCTGGCTGACGCCGGTGATCATGAAGAAAGGACGTCCCGGCGTGGTGCTGTCGGTGCTCTGCTCCTACAGCGAGATCGAGCGCAACCTGGACATGGTCTTCGAGGAGTCGTCCACATTCGGGGTACGCATCGACACCATCGAGCGCCACTTCCTGGAGCGGCGCATCGAGAAGGTGAAGACGCCCTACGGCATGATCAGCATCAAGGTGGGCCGCCGGCACGGCAGGGATATCACCGTCTCGCCGGAATACGAGGACTGCCGCCGGGCGGCGGAGGAGCACGGGGTTTCCTTGCGCACCGTGTTCGACGCGGCGAAGAAAGCGCTATAGAAAAACCTTAAGACGCGGAATTGAACCCCGCATATCATACTTTTCGCATTTCAAATTACAACCAATGGGTGATAGACAGGCAGGGCTCCATCTGATAAGTTCCAGCCGCAAGGCCGCCCGGGCCGCAGGGCAACAATCGCCGTAAAGCGGCACGGCGGCATTGGTCGATACCTGCGTATGCAGTTTGAGCGGTATCCGGAAAGGCTGGGAACCCTGAACAATACGACCGGGACAAGCCATGTTTCACAACTGGGGGGGGGTCCTGCGGGCTCTGCTGCTTGCTCTGCTTCCGTTTGCGCTTCTGCTGATATTTTACACCGGCTCAGCCCGAGCGTCATCCGGCTATGAGTGGCTGCTTGGTCCTCAGAACCCCATCTGGGGAGGAATGGACGAGCCCCAGCAGATACCCGACATCGACAGCGACAGAGTCGTGTGGATGGGAAGAAGCTCCATACCCGGCTTCGGCAACAACCGCGATCGCGTCTACTACAAGGACATCTCCGACCCCGCCAATCCTGCTTCCATGCTGGTCTTAAGCAGCGTGGCCCAGGACAAGCCCCGCATCGACGGCGACCTGGTAGCATGGGTCCAGGGTCTCACCATTCCGGATAAAAGGATCCATTACACGACACTGGGGCCAGGCTGTCCGGGAAGCTGCACCGACAACACCCTGGGCCTGAGCACACCAGAACAACCCCGGGACATAGCCGTATCAGGCAGTTACATCGTCTGGAGCGACGAACGTCCCGGCTCCGGCGAGATCGACGTCTACCTCTTCGACACGAACAACCCCGGTGCTGGGGACCAGCTGATAGTCTCCGACCCCGGCAGGCAGCAGTACCCGGCTATAGATGGAGACTGGGTCGCCTGGGTCGATGATACCGACGGCATCGTGGCCAGGAACCTCTCCACGCAGGAGCAGCGCCAGGTTCCCGGCTCCATGGGTCATCCATCCATCAGCGGACACCTCATGACCTGGTCCGATAGCAGCGGCGCCTGGCTGCTCGATCTCTCCGACCCCCAGTCACAACCGCGGCAACTCTCCGGCAGGGGCGGCATCCAGGCCGATATAGATGCTGACAAGGTGGTCTGGCGGGCGGACTCTGGA
>JAJRYJ010000003.1 GCA_024275795.1 Actinomycetes bacterium
AGCGCCGCCAGCCCCTGGCCGCTCACCAGCCCCATGCGCGCCCCCATCTCCTGGGTCACCACCAGGCTGATGATCAGCAGCGCCAGCGCCCAGAGCATGCTGTAGCCGTAGTTGCCCCCGGCGACGGAATAGGTGGCGATGCCGCCGGCGTCGTTGTCGGCGCTGGCGGTGATCAGGCCGGGGCCCAGGATCGCCAGGAAGATCAGCAGGCGCGTGCGGCCGATGCGTGTCATTACCCTGCGGCGCATGGCAGCCCCCTAGCCGAATATCTTCGGCAGCCTCTTCTTCCAGGTCAGGGGCAGGGTGATGTCGATGGCGTCATCGATGGTGATGATACCCTTCATCACGTTGTCCTCGTCGATCACCGGCACCGCCAGCAGGTTGTACTTGGCCACCACCTGGGCCACCTCGTCCAGCGAGGCGTCGTCGCGCACGCTGATCAGGTGGGTCTCCATGAAGTCCGCCACCTTGTTGTCGCGCCAGGCCAGGATCAGGTCCCGAAGCGAGAGGGCCCCCACCAGGTGACCGTCGTCGTCCACCACGTAGAGGTAGTAGATGGTCTCGGCGTCCGGCTCCAGGCGCCGCAGCATGTCGATGGCCTCGCCGGCGGTCAGCCCCGGCGGGAAGGCCACGTACTCGGTGGTCATGATGCCGCCGGCCGTGTCCTCCTCGTACTGCAGCAGCTGCTTGACGTCGCGGGCCTCCTTGCGGCGCATGGATGCCAGCAGCGCCGCCGCCTTCTCCTCCGGCAGGTCCGCCAGCAGGTCGGCGGCGTCGTCCGGGTCCATCTCCGACAGCAGCGCCGCCGCTTTGCGCTCATCCATATCCGTCAGCAGAGCGGCCTGAAAATCAGGGTGCATCTCTTCCACGGTGTCGGCGGCCACCTCGTCCTCCAGGGCTTCCACCACGGCAACGCGCTCGTCCGGCGGCAGCTCGTTGGCGATGTCGGCGATGTCCGCCGGATGCAGCAGCGCCAGCTTGTCGTGGGTGAGCTTGAGCCGCATGCCCGTGGTCTCGCTGCTCACCGGCTCCACCGTCTTCCAGTCGATCAGCGACGGCTGCACCCGCCGCGAGAGCTTCTGCGCCAGCTTCGCCAGCCCCAGCCGGCGCATGATGGCGCCGCCGGAGATGTCCACGCCCACCACGCGCAGGTTGCCGTTGGCGCGCGCCAGCTGCAGGTCGTTGACGCGGATGAGCTTGTGCCCCTCCGTGTCGACTATCTGCTTGTCGAGGATGTCGCCGGCGAGGAATACCTCCCCCTCCACCGGCTCCACCTCCTTCAGCTCGGCGGCCGGCAGCCGCAGCAGCGTCTGGGATTCCTCGAAGCTGCGCACCAGGTCCCAGTCGTAGAGGCTCTTGTGCTTGCCGCGCTTAACCTGAAACTTGGTGGCCGCCGGGTACTTGCGCTCCAGGGAGACGACGATGTCAGAAAGGGTCCCCACGGGCTCGGAGGCGGAGTCCTTTATCTGCTGGCCCAGTAACTTGCTGAGGAAGAACATGGATATCACCTCCCGCGAAATAAAAAAACCTTCCCAAGCGGGAAGGTCTGCACACGTATCCAGTCGGCGGCAGCCATCGCCGCGCGACCGGGCAAGGCCTTCCCCAACTCGTCCAAGCTTTGGCACAGCACACCGTAGAGATGCCGCCGCGTCAACCTGCGGGGCGCTCAGCCGTCTTGGGCAGAACCTTAATCCGATAATGCCTGTCCTACCCGTTGGGGTCTTTGGACCTTTCCGGGCAACGGCCTGTATATGTGCTGGAGCCTCACCTAACGGGTTTTGGCTTTGCAGTCATTAAACTAGCCCTGTGGCGGGCGATTGTCAAGATGGGGAAGGGCAGGTTCCTGCTTAAGGGACTTCGCCCGGCTGCAGGATGCGGGTTCATCATGTTTTTCGGCGAGAGCGAAAAATCCGACCTCAATTCATGACAGATGATATGTCCGGCAGTGTCCGTCAAATTGAAGATTCAATCTTCAATTATTAATTAGGCCTCTCTGATAAAATCAGTCCATGGGAGAAAACATGGAAGAAAATCAGTCCGGGGAAGCGCCGCCGGAAAAGACCTACACGGCGCTGATCGTCGAGGACGACGAGAGTATCGCCGAAGCCATGGCCCATAACCTGGGCAGGGAGGGTTTCCGCTGCCTGACGGCCCGGGACGGGCTGGAGGGCCTGCGGCTGCTCAGGCGTGAGAAGCCGGGGGTGATGATCCTCGACCTGATGCTGCCCAAGCTGGACGGCTGGCAGCTCTGCCGCCAGATACGCGAGGAGGGATTCGACCTGCCGGTCATCGTCTGCAGCGCCCGCTCCAGCGACTTCGACAAGGTGGAGCTGCTGGAGATGGGGGCCGACGACTACCTGGTCAAGCCCTTCAGCATGGCCGAGCTCATCGCCCGGGTGAAGGCCAACCTGCG